>DATBOK010000231.1:0-2856 GCA_036553845.1 Casimicrobiaceae bacterium | reverse complement strand
ACGAATAATTGAGGGTGCCCGGCTTGGCCTTCGCCAGCGCGATGAGCGCCGCCACCGAATGCACGGGCAGCGAAGGCTTCACCACCAGGAGCATCGCCGTGGTCGCGAAGGTCGAGACCGGAGCGATGGCGCGCGCGCCGTTGCCTCCCGCATCCGCCTTCATGGCGATGTCGATCGCCGCCGCTGCCGTCGTCACCAGCAGCGTGTAGCCATCGGGCGGCGACTTGGCGACGAACTCGCTGGCGATACGGGTGCCGGCGCCTGGACGGTTCTCCACCACCACCGGTTGCCCGAGTGCTTGCGAGAGGCTTTGGGCCAGCAGGCGCGCCGTGAGGTCGATACCGCCACCGGCGGCCGCTCCCACCACCAGCGTCACAGGGCGCTCCGGATATGCCGCAGCCACCGGTGTCGCCATGGCGAAAGCGACCAGCGCGAGCAAGCCTGCGCACCCTCCCCGCATCACCACTCCCCCGAGCGACGTTGGCAGCAAGGATACTCTTTCGACTGCCAGCACGACGTGCATGCGCGGAGCCCGGTCGCGCCGAAGTTTGTGGGAAGCGCCGGGCGACGGTATGCTGGCCGACGCAGCCTGCGCCGCCTCGTCCGCGTCGAGCCCGAAGCGCATGCAAATGCGCGCTCGCAGCGCCGGACGCCCCGATTGTCCATCCCGTCAAGGAGGCCGTGATGATCTACCGTACCCCAGTATCCGCTGCCATCGCGATTCTCGCCGCCGGCCTCGCCACGGCCGCGCCGCCGAAGGTCGTTACGCTCGCCAACTCCGATCCGCAGTGCTTCGCCCCGTGGGCGGCGAACACCAAGCTCTTCCAGTACCCGGCGAAGAAAGGTCCTTACCGGATCGCGCTCGCCAACGGCTTCATCGCCAACACCTGGCGCATCCAGATGATCAAGACCGCGAAGGCGTACGCCGCGCAGCCCGAGGTCGCCGCCAAGCTGAAGGAGTTCAAGGTGGTATCGACCGGCGAGGACGTCGCCGCGCAAATCGGCGCGATCAACAACTTCATCGATTCGGGATACGACGCCATCGTCGTCAACGCGCAGAATCCCGCCGCGTTCAAGCCGGTGATCCGCCGCGCCAACCAGGCCGGCGTGGTGCTGGTGGCGTTCGACAACACGCTCGACACCGACGAGGCGATCAACGTCAACGTCGACCAGAAGGGGCTCGGCAAGTACTGGGCCGAGTGGCTGGTGAAGAACGTGCCCAACGGCGGCAAGGTGCTCGAGGTGCGCGGCGTGTCCGGCACGTCGGTCGACCGCGACCGGCACGAAGGCATCCAGGAAGTGCTCAAGGCCTCCGGCAAGAAGTGGGACACCGTGGAAGTGATCGGCAAGTGGGACGACCCCACGGCGCAGAAGGTTACCGCCGACGCGATCGCCGTGCACAAGCACTTCGACGCGATCACCGCGCAGGGCGGCGACACCGGCGTCGTGCAGGCGATGCTCGACGCCAAGCACCCGTTCGTGCCGTTCGGCGGCGAGACCGAGAACGGCTTTCGCAAGTTCTGCGGCAAGTATGGCGACCAGGGATTGAAGTGCGCCTCGGGCGGCACGGGTCCGGCACAGGTCGCCGTGGCGATCAAGACGGCGATCGCGGCGCTCGAAGGCAAAGTCGTGCCGCAGTCGGTGCGCCTGCCGCTGGCGCGCGCCGAATATCCGAATCTCAAGGACGGCACCGACTATTATTCGAACCAGTCCGACAACTTCTTCGTCGGCAACTCGTTCCCGACCTGCGGCATCAACTTCACCGCGCAGGAGATCATGGGGCAAACCGAAGCCAACAAGTAACCGCGGCCGCGCATCGCCGCGGCCACGCACGCTGCCATGAGCCTCTTCGTCCTCGAGGGCGTCGCGAAGCGTTACGGCGGCGTGCGCGCGCTCGAGGACGCCGCCATCGCGATCGACGCCGGCCACATCCACGCGGTGCTCGGCGAGAACGGCGCCGGCAAGTCGACGCTGATCAAGATCATGGCGGGCGTCGTCGCGCCCGACGCGGGCAGCATGCGCCTCGACGGGCGCGAGGTGTTTTTCGACTCGCCGGCGGCAGCGAACGCCGCCGGCATCGCCTGCATATTCCAGGAGCTGTCGCTGATCCCGGACCTCACGGTCGCCGACAACATCTCGATCAGCAATCCGCCGCGGCGCTTCGGCCTGATCGACCGCACGGCGCAGCGACGCATCACGGAGGATGCGCTGGCGCGCGCCGGCGCCAGCGGCATCCATCCGCTGGCGCTGGTCAAGGACCTTTCGCTGTCGCGCCGGCAAATGGTCGAGATCGCCAAGGCGCTGGCGCGCAACCCGCGGATCCTGATCCTCGACGAGGCGACGTCGGCGCTGGCGGCCGCCGACGTGACCCGGATCTACGCGGTGCTGAAGCGCCTGCGCGCCGAAGGGCTCGCGCTCGTCTACATTTCGCACCGCATGCACGAGATCGCCGAGCTGGCCGACGCCTGCACGGTGTTCTGCAACGGCCGCAGCGTCGCCACGTTCGACGCCGGCACGAAGACCGACAACGAGATCGTCGAGTTGATGATCGGCCGCGAATACGACGCGGCGTTCCCGCCCCGCACGCCGCGCGCGACGGTGGACGGCACGCCGCTCCTCGAGGTGAGCCACCTGGGATGGATGAACCGCCTCGACGACGTCTCGCTGCACATCCACCCGGGCGAGGTGATCGGTCTCGGCGGTCTCGACGGCCAGGGCCAGCGCGAGCTGCTCCTCGCCCTGTTCGGCGTGCTCTCCGGCGTCACCGGCCAGGTGCGACTCGGCGGCCGGCCGGCCCGCCTGTCGAGCCCGCGGGCCGCGAAGGCGCAGCCGGTGGGGTTGGCGCTCATCCCCGAG
>DATBOK010000154.1:0-9129 GCA_036553845.1 Casimicrobiaceae bacterium | reverse complement strand
GCATTCGTGCCCGACGCGCGGGTCGACGCCATGCCGCCGATCGTGGCGTTGGCGCCCGGATCGATCGGAAAGAACAGCCCGGTGCCCTTGAGCTCGGCGTTGAGCTGCTCGCGGGTGACGCCCGCCTGTACGCGGCAATCGAGATCCTCGCCGTTGATCTCGAGCACGCGATTCATCTGCGACAGGTCGACGCACACGCCGCCGTAAAGCGCGGCGACGTGCCCCTCGAGTGAGGTGCCGACGCCGAAGGCGATCACCGGGACGCGTGACAGATGGCAGAGCCGCACGATCGCCGCAACCTCGTCGTTGGAGCGCGGAAACACGACGACGTCGGGCAGCGCCGCGTCGGCAAGGCCCTCGCCGTGGCTGTGGTGCTCGCGCACCGCGTGCGCCGTCACGGCGCGCTCGCCGTAGTCGCCGCATATGCGCGCCACCAGGCCCGCGACGACTCCGGGGTCAGGGCGTACGATCGTCTTGGCATCCACCGTGCAGCTCCGCGTGAGTCTGCGCTAGAACCGGGGAAGATCGGCGTGCGGCAGCTGGCCGCCGTGGACGTGCATCCTGCCCATCTCGGCACAGCGGTGCAGCAGCGGCACCGCCTTGCCGGGATTGAGCAGGCCGTCGGCGTCGAACGCGCGCTTGATCGCGTGAAACCGCTCGAGCTCCGGCGCGGCGAACTGCGTGCACATCTGGTCGATCTTCTCAAGGCCGACGCCGTGCTCTCCGGTGATCGTACCACCGACCTCGATGCAAAGCTCGAGAATCCTGGCGCCGAACGCCTCGGTCTTTGCGACCTCGTCGGGCACGTTGGCATCGAACAGGATCAGCGGATGGAGGTTGCCGTCGCCGGCGTGGAAGACGTTCATGCAGCGAAGGCCGAACTCGCGCGACAATTCCTCGATCCGCTTCAGCACCGGCGCCAGTGAACGGCGTGGAATCGTGCCGTCGATGCAGTAGTAGTCCGGCGAAACGCGGCCCGCCGCGGGAAACGCCGCCTTGCGTCCCGACCAGAATTTGAGGCGCTGGGTCTCGCTTTGCGACACCTGGATCGCCGTCGCACCGGTCATCTCGAGCAAGCCGCGCATCAGCGCGATCTCCTCGGCCACCTCGTCCGGCGCGCCGTCCGATTCGCACAGCAGGATCGCCGCCGCGTCCAGCGGATAGCCGGCGTGCACGAAAGGCTCGACCGCACCGATCGTCAGCCGGTCCATCATTTCGAGGCCCGCCGGGATGATGCCTGCGCCGATGATCGCCGCCACCGCGTCGGCCGCCTTTTCCAGATCGTCGAATGTCGCCAGCACGCAAGTCGCCTGCAGCGGCTTGGGTGTAAGCCTCACCGTGACTTCGGTGATCACCGCCAGCAAGCCTTCCGAGCCGTTGACCAGCGCGAGCAGGTCGTATCCGGCGGCGTCGAGCGCATCGCCGCCGAATTCGACGATGTCGCCGTCGATCAGCACCGCGCGCACCCGCCGCACGTTGTGCACGGTGAGGCCATACTTGAGGCAGTGCACGCCGCCGGAATTCTCGGCCACGTTGCCGCCGATCGTGCAGGCGATCTGTGACGATGGATCGGGCGCGTAATAGAGACCGTGCACCGCGGTGGCTTCGGAAATGGCGAGATTGCGCACCCCGGGCTGGACGACGGCGCTCTTCGCCAGCGGATCGATCGAGAGGATGCGCTTGAACTTCGCCAGCGACAGGATGATGCCGTTCCGGTCCGGGGTCGCGCCGCCGGATAGGCCGGTGCCCGCGCCGCGGGCGACGACCGGCAGGTGCGCCGCATGGCAGAGCCGCAGGATGGCGACGACCTGCGCCTCATCCTCCGGCAGCAGCACCGCCAGCGGCAGCTCGCGAAACAGCGTCAGTCCATCGCATTCGTAGGCGCGCGTGCCCTCGGTCGTGGCAACGATCGCCGACGACGGAAGAATGTCGCCAAATGCGGAAAGCAGGGCAGGATCGAGCATGGGAGAGCGCGCGCTATCGCTCGATTATTCCACAAACGCGCAACCGGCACTATGCAGCTTGTATCCTGCAACTCGGATGCGCCGCGCTGCGCGATTGCCTGCCTCGCCTATAATCGTCTAATGTTTGGAGATCGCAACGCCGCCAGACGGCCCGGCGGGAGCTCGCACGATGAATTCTGATGAAATCTACGCCAAGACCGAAGAAGGCTTGCGCGAGCTGAAGGAGCGCACGCACAACCTGCCGATCATGCTGCGCAGCCTGCTGATCATGGTCGACGGCAAACGCACCGTCGCCGAAGTTCTTGACCGGGCGCGCGCGGTGCGCGCGGATGCCGCAGCGCTTGCCACGCTGGAGCGCGTCGGGCTGATCGGCAAGCGCTACGGCGCGCCGTCTTCGGCTGAAGGCGAGTCCGCGCCCGCAGCGCGCAGCGATGACGAAGTGAAGCGCTTTATGGCCGCGCAACAGCAGATCAGCGACGCGATCAACAAGCACCTCGGATTTCGCGGCTACCTGATGATGATGCGCCTGCAGCGCACCGAAAATCTGCGCGATCTGCGCGACTTTCTGCCCGACTTCGCCCAGGCGTTGGTCAAGCGCATCGGCGCCGCCGCCGCCGAACCGATCGTCTCGGCCGTCGAACGGCTGCTCACCACTGGAAGCTGAACCGCCCGTGGCCTGGCGGCCCGCCGGCGGCCTTGCTCGCGTTCAAACGCAGCGGCCGCCGTCGACCTCGAGGCACACGCCGGTGATGAAGCCGGCTTCGTCGGACGCGAGAAACACCGCCGCGGCGGCGACGTCGGAAGGCAGCGACAGGCGGCCGAGCGGAATGGAGGCGATGAATTTGGCGCGCATCTCCGGCGTGTCGACCCCCATGAATTGCGCGAGCATGCCGGTCTCGCCGGCAACCGGGTTGATCACGTTGACGCGAATGCCGTCGGGCGCGAGCTCGGCGGCCATCGAGCGGCTGGTCACGATCGCCGCGCCCTTGCTGCCGTTGTACCAGGTCAGTCCCGGGCGCGGCCTGACGCCGGCGGTGGATGCGATGGTGATGAAGACGCCGCTCTTCTGCTGGCGAAACACCGGCACTGCATGCCTGGCACTGAGGAACAGCGCCTTGACGTTGACCGCGTAGATGCGGTCGAACTCGGATTCGCTGACGTCCAGCATCGGCTGGTTGCGATGCGTGGTGCCGGCATTGTTGACGACGATGTCGAGGCGACCGAAGCTTCGCAACGCCTGATCGACCAGCCCGGCGACGTCGCTGTCGCGGGATACGTCGCCCGCACGGAAGACCGCGTGCCCGGCCGCCGCGGCGATTGCCGCGGCGACCCGCTCGCCGCCGGCGACATTGACGTCGTTGACGACGAGGCGCCCGCCCTCCAGCGCAAAGCGCCGCGCGATGCCCTCACCGAAGCCGGACGCCGCGCCCGTGACGATCGCGACCTTGCCGTCGAGCCTTCCCATACCGGTCAGTCCCTGT
The DNA here is from genome assembly GCA_036553845.1 of Casimicrobiaceae bacterium. Lineage (GTDB taxonomy): Bacteria > Pseudomonadota > Gammaproteobacteria > Burkholderiales > Casimicrobiaceae > VBCG01. Next base: position 5,684 of record DATBOK010000154.1, on the reverse strand, counting down.
CAGTCGCGCCGGGGGGGCGCGTGCAGCGCAAACGGTGCGGAGTCGCCGTCTTCCTGCCGCGTTGCGCCCCGCCACTGGCGGCGTTGCCGCGCCCGCTGCATGCAGGCCCGGCAATAGCCTGCGAGGTCGGTGCATCCAAGCGCCAGCAGGTAGCAGCGATAGGCGAGTCCGCGATCCATCCGCAGCGCGCCCATCGCGATGCCGACGAGCGCTGCTCCCGCAATGGTCAGCAACGGGGCGAACAGCACGGCAATCCAGGCGTGCGCCGCGTACAGGTAGATGCGATGCCTGATGGTGGCGTCTTCGGCCCTCCCTTGGGCGAGCAGGTCGTCGTAATAGGCGAAGCGCGCCATGCCGGTGTCGACCACGAGCTCGCGCCAGTGGCTCACGGGCATGTCGTTGCAGTGCGTCGCCAGCGGTGCGCCAATCCGGTTCACCGCGATGCCCCGCTGCAGCGCGCGGTGGAACAGGGCCGTCTCGCTGAAGCGCAGATAGCGGGGGTCCAGCCCGCCCAGCGCGTCGAATACGCGGCGGCGGATCACGCTGGTCGCACCGAGCGAGAACACTCCTGCGGTCGACGCGCGCTCCTCATGGCGCAGGTTGTGCATCGCCACCAGCGTCCCGAGCGCCGAGGCGGCGCGATTGCGCCGCGGCGCCCAGGCGAGGTCGCACCCGGGATGACGCGTGAAATGCGCGTCGATCAGCGCGCAGCAATCTTCCTCCAGCACCGTGTGCCCTTCGCAGAAAAAGACGAGGTCTCCGGTGCAGCGCCGGTAACCGGCCAGATAGAGCTGTATTTCACTGGCCGCGACCGTGTCGTCGATCTCGGTGTGCACGACCGTGTCGCAGCGCGCGAGCAGCGCGTCGACATCGGGATTGCGCACCGCGATCGCGTGACTCCGCGCCGTCACGGCGATGACTTCGTAGCGGGTGCGGGGAAACCGCTGTGCCAGCGCCGAGCGCAGCGACTCCCAGCCGGCATTCCTCCGGTCGAACAACGGCAGGATGATCGAAATCTTCAGCCCGGCATCCGGAACGCCGGGTTGCCGCAGGCTCGGGGCTGCGTCCGCGGCCGTCGGAGCCGGCGGGGCAGCGTCAGCCATGATGCAACACGACCGTCTTGACGACGGTAAACCCGTGCAGCGCCTCCAATCCCTTTTCGCGCCCGTACCCGCTCGATTTGACGCCGCCGAACGGCAGCTCGACGCCGCCGCCTGCGCCGTAGTTGTTGACGAACACCTGGCCGCTTTTCAGCGCGTGCGCCAGGCGCAGCTGCCGGCCGCCGTCACGGGTCCAGACGCCGGACACCAGGCCGAAATCGGTGGCGTTTGCCAGGCGGATCGCGTCGGCTTCGTCGGCGAACGGCATCGCAGCGAGCACCGGCCCGAATACTTCCTCGCGTGCGAGCCGATGCGTCGCGGGTACGTCTCGCAGGAGCTGCGGCGCGGCATAGTATCCCGTCGGCGGCGCGTCCGGAACCACCACCCCCGCGGCAACGCTGGCGATCGCGTCGGCTTTCGCCGCGGCGAGAAAACCGCGAACGCGCTCGAGCTGCGAAGCGCGGATCAGCGGACCGCAGTCGAGGTCGGCGAGCGCCGGCCCGACGCGCAGCGCCGCGAATCGCTCGCCCAGGCGCGCAAGCACTTCCTCGTAGCGCGACTGCTCGACCAGCAGGCGACTCCCCGCCGAGCAGGTCTGCCCGGCGTTCTGCACGATCGCATTGACCAGCACCGGCAGCGCGGCGTCGAGGTCGGCATCGGCGAACACGATCTGCGGCGACTTGCCGCCGAGCTCCATCGTCACGGGGCAGTGCCGCCTCGCCGCCTGCTGCGCGACCTGCCCGCCGGTGGCCGGCGAGCCGGTGAACGAAAGATGCTCGACTCCCGGGTGCGCGGCCAGCGCGGCACCCGCTTCGGCGCCCAGGCCCGTCACGATGTTGATCGCGCCGTCCGGAAAGCCGACCCCCGCCGCGATTTCGGCGACGCGAAGCAGCGACAGGCAGGCATCCTCGGCCGGCTTGACGACGCAGGCATTGCCCGCGGCAAGCGCGCCGCCGACCGAGCGCCCGAAGATCTGCAGCGGATAGTTCCAAGGAATGATGTGCCCCGTGACGCCGTGCGGCTCGCGCCAGGTGAGCACGGTGTAGCCCGGCGCGTAGGGAATCGTTTCGCCGTGCAGCTTGTCGCAGGCGCCGCCGTAGAACTCGAAGTAGCGGGCGATCGCGGTGACGTCATTCTTCGCCTGCTGCAGCGGCTTGCCGCAGTCGCGCGCCTCGATCTGCGCGAGCTCGTCGAAGTGATCGAGCAGCGCCCGCGACAGCTTGCCGAGCAGGCGGCCTTTTTGCGCCGGCGGCAGCGCGCCCCACGCGCCGTCGCGAGCCCGTTGCGCTGCTTGTACCGCGCGGTCAACGTCGGCGGCGTTGCCGCGCGCGATCGCCGCGAAGGCATGGCCATCGCTCGGATCGACCATGGGCAGGGTGGCCCCCGATGCCGGCACGACGTAGGCGTTGGCGATGAAGTGCTGTGGCGGGGTGCGAACGGCGGCGGTGTCCATGGGCTGGTACTGTCCGTTGCGTGCGTGCTCGGGCGCCGGATTGGGCCGCGGGCGCGGTTCGATGCGACAAGCATGCCGCCATTCGCGTGACGCGTCCACCGGTGCGCACTGCCGCCGCCAAGACGATTCCACTCCGCCGGGCCGCGGCCGGCGCGTGCCGCCGGTCGATAGCTGGGCAGCCTGCTGTCGCTGGTCTGTCTGACCGGCCATTGCGGTGGCGCCGCGCCTTGTGGCGTTGGATTTACTACCCCTTCGCTGCTCCCTCGGCGTTTCGCGTGCTGGGGGCGTAGAGCGTCGTCCGCTGGCGCGGCCTGCGGCCGACTGAGTAAATGAGGTCTTCCATCGCTGCCGGTGTCATCTCCTGGCCGTGCGCGGCGCCCGCCGCGCGCGAAATCGACTCGTTCATGAGCGTCCCGCCGAGATCGTTGACACCCGCGCGCAGGCAGACCTTCACGCCTTCCGGGCCCAGCTTAACCCAGGACGCCTGGATGTTCGGAATGAGCGAGTGCAGAGCAAGACGCGCAACCGCGTGCATGAGCACGGCTTCGCGAAATGTCGGTCCACGGCGCGCTTTGCCCTTGAGATACATCGGCGCTTCCATGTGCACGAACGGGAGCGGCACGAACTCGGTGAAGCCGCCGGTTTCGGCTTGCAGCTCACGGACACGCAGAAGATGGCGCGCCCAATGCACGGGCTTTTCCATATGGCCGAACATGATCGTCGCCGTGGTGCGGAACCCTATCTTGTGCGCAGTTCTCATCACCTCGAGCCATTCCCCGGTCTTGATCTTGTCGGGACATAGGGTGGCGCGAACTTCATCGTCCAGAATCTCCGCGGCCGTCCCCGGCAGCGTTCCGAGGCCGGCGCGTTTCAGCTCGGTCAGAAATTCCTCGAGCGAAACACCCAACGTATGCGCCCCCTGCCACACTTCGAGCGGCGAGAAAGCATGGACGTGCATTTCGGGAACAGCCGCCTTCACGCCGCGGCAAATGTCGAGATAGGTCGCACCTGTATAGGCCGGATGGATCCCGCCCTGCATGCAGACTTCGGTCGCCCCGCGCTCCCAAGCCTCGCGCGTGCGGCGCTGGATCTCTTCCAACGGAAGGTCGTAGGGCTTACCGCGCAAGTTCTCGCTCGCCTTGCCTTTCGCGAATGCGCAGAACTGGCAGCGGTACGAGCAGATGTTCGTGTAGTTGATGTTGCGATTGACGACATAGCTCACGATGTCGCCGTTCATCCTTTCGCGCAATTCGTCGGCCGCGGTGCAGACGGCCGGGAAATCATTTCCGCGCGCGCGAAAGAGGTCAACGATTTCTTCCTCGCGCAGCGCCTCGCCGCGCTTGGCTTTCATCAGGATTGCGTGGACCTCACCACGCGGGCCAGCCCAGCGAGACGCGCCGGTCAGCGCCAAACCCGACACGGGCGGATCATTCGTGATGCCCGGCGACCAACCGTCGGTGCGGGGATACCCATCGCTATCGACGCGATGCAGGAGCGCCGTGCGCAATCCCGGATCGACCCAGCGCTCCATCTGCCGCACATAGGCCGGATAGATTGCCAGCCGCTCGACCAGCTCCTTGCCGCTCGCCTCCGTCACATGCGCCAGAATGTCGAGCTGCGGCCAGGGCGCTTCTGGATTGACGTGGTCAGGCGTCACCGGCGACACGCCGCCCCAATCATTGATGCCCGCGTCTAGCAACTGACGCAGAAAGCCGGGGCTCAGATTCGGCGGCGCCTGTAGGTTCATCGCGGGCTCGAAGAGGAGCCGTGCGGCCGCAATGGTCCAAAGATGTTCTTCGAGCGAAGGCGCGGGGGCTTTGGCCATCCTTGTTCCGGGCTTGGGCCGGAAGTTCTGGACGATAATCTCCTGAATGTGACCGTAGCGATCGTTGAGATCGCGCAGTCCAAGGAGCGCATCGATGCGCTCAGCGCGCGTCTCGCCGATGCCGATCAGCAGACCCGTCGTGATGGGCACACCGGCTTCGCCGGCGAGCCTGATGGTTTCCAGGCGTACCGCTGGTCTTTTGTCGGGTGACCCGTGATGAGGTCCGCCGCGGTCACACAGACGCTCTGCTGTACTTTCGAGCATAAGCCCATGAGAAACGGACACCTTGCGTAGAGCGGCAATGTTCGACGCGTCGAGCACGCCCGGATTGAGATGCGGAAGAAGCCCCGTCTCTTCGAACACTGCGCGCGCCGCCTCGGCCAGATAGGACAAGGTAGTCTCGTGCCCGAGTCGGGCCAGCTCCTCTCGCGCCGCGCGGTAGCGCAATTCCGGTTTGTCGCCGAGCGTGAAGAGTGCCTCCTTGCAACTCGCAGCAACGCCAGCCCGTGCGATGGCGAGCACCTGATCAAGCGTCAGGTAGGCTCGCTCGCCTTTCCGCGGCGGATGCGCAAACGTGCAGTAGTGGCACACGTCCCTGCAGAGCTGGGTCAGCGGAATGAAGACCTTGCGCGAATAGGTTACGACGCCACCGTGCGCGGCGTCGCGCCGCGCTGCCGCCGCCCGCATCAGCCCGCTGAGATCGGTAAAATTTGCGAGCATCAGCGCTTCGTCCCGGGACAGGCGACGATCAGGCGCGGGGTTCGACGCGGGGAAGACTGTCATGCGCTGACGGTTCCTTCAATCATGGGGCATTTGCTCGGCGCGGGATTCCCGGCAGGGATCCCGATAAGCGCCCCGCATCCGTTCCGCAATCCCGCTCGAGACCAGGTAGGCGTAGCTTCGTGTCGGCGATGGGCGCAGGAGGAACTTGGCGAGATCATCGGGCCGGTCAATGTCATGCCCGACCCGCTCGAGCCGGAGAACCCCTGCGACGATGCCACCGACCCGCGCGGCCTTCCGGTGCTCACGCAAGCTGTCCTCGCCGAAACGGCACGGAACGGCAAGAGGTGGCGAACAGGCGAGCGCGTTCGTTCCCCCATCGTTGCCGGCAGGCACCAGCGTGACCGACGGTGCGGCACGATGGACAAGCACGATCGTCTCGACATCCGCGGTCGTGATCAACGGCACGTCGGCCGGAATCACGAGCATGCCGCTCCGGCCTAGATCGGCAAGACGACGCGCCGCTTTGTCGACAGCTGCGTTCATCCCGGCGTTTTCGCTGTCGTTCAGCACGACCGCACCTGCC
>DATBOK010000152.1:0-2857 GCA_036553845.1 Casimicrobiaceae bacterium | reverse complement strand
ATGGAACAGGCGCGGCTGGAATGGCTGTACGCGCTCGTCGCCCGCGACAATCCGTACGATGGCGAATCGGGTCCGCTGATCGTGAATGCGAGCTGCATTTTCCTCGAAGCGCTCGTATACCCCGTGACACTCGAGGTGGTGATGTTACTGGGCGAGCCCGGTCGCACCAGCATCGGCAGCTTCTACGAAATCCTCGCCGGGGACCGGCGCGTGGCCGAGGGCGCGGCGCGCATGGTCTGGGTTACGCGCGCCGACGGCCGGCCGACGCCGCTTCCGGACGCCGTTCGCGCGCTGGTACCGGCGATCGACATACGCTGAACAGGGGAAACGCCATGACCGGCACTGCATTGTGGACACCTTCTGCCGCCCGCATCGACGGCGCGGCGATCACTCGCTTCGCGCGCGAAGCGTCGGCGCGCTGCGGCCGTCCGTTGCCGGACTATGAATCGCTGTGGCGATGGTCGACCGAGGATATTCCAGGTTTCTGGCGCGCCATGTGGGACTTTACCGGTGTGATCGCCACGACGCCGCCGACGCGCACGATCGACGACCCGGACCGCATGCCGGGCGCGCGCTTCTTTGCCGATGCGAAACTCAACTTCGCGCAAAACCTCCTTGCGCGCAAGGCCGCCGACGATGCGAGCGACGCGCTGGTTTTCCGCGGTGAGGACAAGGTCGCAAGGCGACTTTCCCACGCCGAACTCACTTCGGAGGTATCGTGCTTCGCGCAGGCGCTCGTCGCGCATGGCATCGTCGCCGGCGATCGAGTCGCCGCCTACCTGCCCAACATGCCGGAAGCGGTGGTGGCGATGCTCGGCACGACTTCGCGCGGAGCCGTTTGGTCGTCGTGCTCGCCGGATTTCGGCGTGCAGGGCGTGGTCGATCGCTTCGGCCAGATCGCACCTCGGGTGCTGGTTGCCGTCGACGGCTATTGGTACAACGGCAAGCCGATCGACGTCACGGCTCGGCTGGCCGACATCGTCGCGCGCCTGCCGAGCGTCGAAAAGGTGATCGTGGTGCGGTATCTCGGCGTATCCGGGAGCCGGCCGGCGATCCGCAACGAGGTGAGCTGGGAAGCGTGGCAGCGAACCCATGCCGCGGCGCCGATCGAGTTCGTGCCGATGCCGTTCAACGCGCCGCTGTACATCCTCTATTCGTCGGGCACCACCGGCGTGCCGAAATGCATCGTGCACGGCGCTGGCGGCACGCTGATGCAGCACCTCAAGGAACATCAGTTGCACGGCGACATCGGCGCCGGCGACCGACTGTTCTACTTCACGACCTGCGGCTGGATGATGTGGAACTGGCTCGTGTCCGGCCTTGCCAGCGGCGCCACGCTGATGCTGTACGACGGATCGCCGTTCGTGCAACGCGGGCGTGTGCTGTGGGACTTCGCGGAAGCCGAGCGCATCACGCATTTCGGCACCTCCGCGAAGTACATCGACGCGCTGAAGAAAGTGGGCTCGGTGCCGCGCAAGGACTTCGCGCTGGATGCGCTCGAGACCATTTTCTCCACTGGCAGCCCGCTCGCGCCCGAAAGCTTCGACTACGTCTACCAATGTATCAAGGAGGATGCCTGCCTGTCGTCAATCTCGGGAGGCACCGACATCGTGGCCTGCTTCGCGCTCGGCAACCCGACGCTGCCGGTCTGGCGCGGCGAGATCCAGTGTCGCGGCCTGGGCATGGCGGTCGACGCGTTCGACGAGAGCGGCAAGCCGGTTCCGCCGGGCACGGGCCAACGTGGCGAGCTGGTGTGCACGAAGCCGTTCCCGTCGATGCCGTTGGGCTTCTTCAACGACGACGATGGCGCACGCTACCGCGCCGCCTATTTCGAGCGCTTTCCCGGCGTCTGGTGTCACGGCGACTACATCGAGATCACCTCTCATGATGGCGTCTACATCCACGGCCGGTCGGACGCCACGCTCAATCCCGGCGGCGTACGCATCGGCACCGCCGAGATCTATCGCCAGGTGGAGCAGCTCGACGAAGTCGAGGAAAGCCTCGTCATCGGCCAGGACTGGCCGCCCGGCGAAGTGGGCGACGTGAGGGTGGTGCTGTTCGTCAAGCTGCGCGACGGACTCGCGCTGGATGCACCGCTCGTGGATCGCATCAAGGGCCGGATACGCGCCAACACCACGCCGCGCCACGTGCCCGCCAAGATCGTGCAGGTGACCGACATCCCGCGCACCAAGAGCAACAAGATCGTCGAGCTCGCGGTGCGTGACATCGTGCACGGTCGCGAGGTGAAGAACCGCGAGGCGCTCGCCAATCCCGAAGCGCTCGAGCAATATCGGGATCGTGCGGAGCTCAAGTCGTGACGATGCGCAGTTGGTCGGCGCGCTCGTAAATGCGCGCGCCGCGCACGGATGACGCCGCAATGGCCCACGAAACCCACGCGACATGACGTTTCTGGCGGTGGTGGCCGCGCTGGCGCTGGAGCAATGGCGCGCATTCCAATGGCGCACCAGCGTGGAGCGGATGTTCGCTCATTTCGCCCGCTATCTCGAACGCATGATGAACGGCGGCACGCGGGAACAGGGCGCGGTCGCCACGCTGCTGGCGCTGGCGCTGCCTGTCGGTGTCGCTTTCGTCGTGTTTGCGGCGCTGGCGGCCCTCCACCCGCTGCTGGGCCTTGCCTGGAACATCGTCGTCCTCTATTTCCTGATGGGCTTCCGCCGCTTCAGCCACGCGGTATCTGCAATCGTGCTCGCGTTGCGCACGGGCGAATTGCCGGCGGCGCGGCGCGCGCTTGCCGCGTGGCGCGGTGGCGTCACCGCGGAACTCTCCTCGGAGGAGATCGCGCGGCTCGCGATCGAGCGCGGCCTGATAGACGCCTATCGGCAGGTGTTCGCCGTGC
>DATBOK010000145.1:0-14904 GCA_036553845.1 Casimicrobiaceae bacterium | reverse complement strand
GCCGGCCTGCGCGAACGTAACTAATTGACTAATTATTTAGCTATTAACGTGCCTGCCCGGGTGCCGGTGCCCTTAGGGGCTGGCGAGCGGCCCCAGCAACGCCGCGCGCAGGCGCGGCGAATGCGGTGGCAGCGAGCGCGTCAGGATGTCGTAGTACGCGCGCACCCGCTGCACGAACGCCACCGGCATGCCGCCGCGCGCATAGCCGAGCTTCGCCGCGCTGTAGTACTCGGGATCGGCGAGCAGCGGCAGCGCGCGCCGCACGTCGCTCCACAGGTCGGGACTGCCTTTCATCTTCTGCGCCAGCACACGCGCGTCCTCGAGGTGGCCGAGGCCGATGTTGAACGCCGCCAGCATCATGAACGTGCGATCGGGCTCGGTGATGCGGGGCGGCAGCTTGTCGCGCAGGTCGCGCAGGTAGTGCGCCGCAGCGAGGATGCTCGCCGCGGGGTCGAGGCGGTCGTCGAGGCCGAGCGCCTTCGCCGTGTCGCCTGTCATCTGCATGATGCCGCGTGCGCCGGTCTCGCTGGTTGCGCCCGCGTCCCATTGCGATTCCTGGTACGCGACCGCGGCCAGCAGCCGCCAGTCGATGCCGGTCTCGTCCTGCGCCTGCTGGAAATGGCGGCGCAGCGGTGGCAGCATCGATTGCATCTTGTCGTGCAGCGCGCCGGCGTCGGGCCGCGCCAGCGTGCGCACCGGCGCGAAGTAGCGGTCGAGCAGTGCCGCCAGCGTGCCGTCGCGCTTCATGCGCGCGAGGAACGCGTCGAGCGCGTCGCGCAGCTGCGCCTGGCCCGCCGGCACCGCCCACGCGAGCTCACCCTTCGCGCCGGCGGGGAACGCGACATCGAAGCCGAGATGCACGTTGCGCGCCAGGGCGACGTCCGCGGAGGTCACGATCGCGTAATCGATCGTGGCGTCGTCGACTTGCGCGATGAGCGTATCGGCGGAGCCCGCATCGACGGGTTTCCAGCGGATGCCCGGATGCTCGCTGCGGATGCTGGCGAACCCGCGATCGATGCCGGTGTCGGGCAGGTAGGCGACTTCCGCGCCGTCGAGATCGCGCCACGACTTCGGCTGGAAGCCGTCGGTGTTGTAGACGAGCACGGGCTCGATCGACGTGATGCCGGTGGTCCACAGCACGTCGCGATCGGGATCCGGATGCGCCGGCGATTCGCGGCGCGCCCCGCTCGCGGCGCTGTCCGGTCGATACAGGCCGCCGAGGCCGACGCGGGCATCGCCATGCGCGACCTGGCGAATGAGGTCAGTGGCGGATTGCGCGGTGACGGCGACCAGATCGAGCTTGCTTTCGCGTGCGAAGCGCGCGATCAGGTCATGCTCGAAGCCTTGCGGGGCATCCTGGGGGCCGATGAACCAGGAGGCGGGTGCCGGCCGCACGATGACCACCAGCGCGTTGGCGTTGCCTGCCGTGGCGCGCGGTGCAGGCGGCGGCGCCTGCGGCTGGCAGGCCGTGAGGGCCACGCTGAGCGCCAAGGTGGCCGCGAGCGCGGGCCACGGCATCGGCGGGCCGGTTTGCAACGGGAAGGGTCGGCGCGGTATTCGCTGTCGCACTCAGAGGCGGTGACGCGGGAGCGTCTCGCATTATATCGACCGCCCCCCACGACCCGTGGAAGCCGTCCATCGGGGCTATAATGGGCCGGCATGTGAAAGCGTGCACCGAACAACGGCGGGTCGCCCCGCATTGGGAGGTCGTGAACCTGGTCAGGTCCGGAAGGAAGCAGCCACAGCGATCGAACCCAAGTGCCGGGGGAACGGCTCGCCACCCCTTCATCCGCGTGCGCCAATGGGCGCCGCGATGGCGGGCCCCGGTTGCAATGCCGGTCGTCGTGCCCGACATGAGGGTGACCGGCCTGCCGATCGATCACGTCGAGCCCCGATGAGCTACCAGGTACTTGCGCGCAAATGGCGCCCGAAGACGTTCGCCGAACTCTCCGGGCAGGAGCACGTCGTCAGGGCGCTCGCCAACGCGCTCGACAAGGGCCGGCTGCATCACGCATACCTCCTCACCGGCACGCGCGGCGTGGGCAAGACGACCATCGCGCGCCTGTTCGCCAAGAGTCTCAACTGCGTCAAAGGCGTGACGTCGGCCCCCTGCGGCGTATGCGACGCCTGCATGGCGATCGATGCCGGGCGCTTCGTCGACCTCCTCGAGCTCGACGCCGCCTCGAACACCGGCGTCGACAACATGCGCGAGATCCTCGATAACGCGCGCTACGCGCCGACCGTGGGCCGCTACAAGGTCTACCTGATCGACGAAGTGCACATGCTGTCGAAGGGCGCCTTCAACTCGATGCTGAAGACGCTGGAGGAGCCACCCGAGCACGTCAAGTTCGTGCTGGCGACCACCGATCCGCAGAAAGTCCCGATCACCGTGCTTTCGCGCTGCCTGCAGTTCAACCTGAAGCCGCTGCCGGCGCCGATGATCGAGGCGCGGCTCGCGCACATCCTCGATGCCGAGGGCGTCGCGCACGACGCGCCGGCGCTGGCGCTGCTCGCGCGCGCCGCGCGCGGCTCGCTGCGCGACGCGCTGTCGCTGCTCGACCAGGCGATCGCCTTTGGCGCCGGCGAAGTGCGGGGAGACGCCGTGCGCGCGATGCTCGGCAGCGTCGACCGGGACCACCTGTACCGGATCCTCGATGCGCTGCTCGCGGACGACGGCGCCGCGTTGCTGGCCGAAGCCGACGCGCTCGCCGAGCGCGGCCTTGCCGCCGGCGAGGCGATGGAGGGCCTCGCGTCGCTGCTGCACCGGATCGCCGTCGCCCAGGTGGTGCCGACCGCGGCCGACGCGTTCGACGACGCGGAGCGCGTGCGCGCGTTCGCGTCGCGCTGGAGCCCCGAGGCGACGCAACTCGCGTGGCAGATCGCGATCCAGGGCCGCGACGACCTCGACCTCGCGCCCGACGCCGCGACCGGCTTCGCGATGACGCTGCTGCGGATGCTCGCGTTCGCGCCGGCCGCCGAAGACGCGGCGCCGCGCGCGGGTGGCGGCACGCCGCGTGCGGTGTCGAGCCCGGTGCGCGCCCCGGCAGCCGTGGTGCGTTCGGCCGCGGGATCGGCGACGGCCGCGGCATCCATGCCGGCGCCCGCGGTGGCGCCGGCGACGGCATCATCGCGTTCGGCACCGTCGAGCGCGCCTTCGGCAGTGGCGCCGTCGAGCGCGCCCGCCGCCGCGTCGCCGTTATCAGCGCCCTCAACCCCGTTGCCCATCGCCGAAGCCGAGCCCGCACGTCCGCTGCCGCAGACAGCGGAGCAGTGGCCGGCATTCGTCGCCGCGCTGCCGTTGACGGGGTTCGCCGCCCAGCTCGCGGCGCAATCCGAGTGGCGCGGCGTCGACGGCAATACGCTGACGCTCGCGCTGCCCGTCGCGCACAAGCATCTCGCCGACAAGGCCTACGCCGACAAGTTGAAGGTGGCGCTGGAGAAGGCCTGCGGCCGGCGCCTGCTGCTCGCGTTCGAAGTCGGCGCGGCGGCGGAGGGCTCGCTCGCGTCGCAGCGCGAGCGCGAGCGCGAGGAGTCGCGCCTGCGCACCGAGGCCGCATTCAAGGACGAGCCGTTCGTGCGCGACGTCGTGTCGCGCTTCGGCGCGACGATCAAGACCGATACCATCAAGCGCATCCCCTGAACCCACCCACGCGATTGTCCGGCGCAAACGCGCCGCCACGAGGCCCACGACGATGATGAAGAACCAGATAGCCGGCCTGATGAAGCAGGCGCAGCAGATGCAGGACAGCCTGAAGCGCGCGCAGGAGGAGCTCGCCCGCATCGAGGTGGAAGGTCAGTCGGGCGCGGGGCTGGTCAAGGTGACGATGACGTGCCGCCACGACGTGCGGCGCGTGGCGATCGACCCGTCGCTGCTCGGCGAGGACAAGGACATGCTCGAGGACCTCGTGGCCGCCGCGTTCAACGACGCCGTTCGCCGCGTCGAGGCGACCACTCAGGAGAAGATGGGTGGCCTCACCGCCGGCATGCCGATGCCGCCGGGCTTCAAGCTGCCGTTCTGATCTTGGCGAGCGAACGACCGCAGGCCAAGGCGCCGCCCGCAGCCGAGACGCTGTCGAGTCTCGATGAGCTCGCGGCCGCGCTGCGCTGTTTGCCGGGCGTCGGACCGAAGGCCGCGCAGCGCATGGCGCTGCACCTGCTGCAGCACGATCGCGACGGCGCCAAGCGACTTTCGCTCGCGCTGGCGCAGGCGGGCGACGCGGTACGCCACTGCGAGCGCTGCAACACGTTCACCGAGGACCGGCTGTGCAACCTCTGCCGTTCGGCGAAGCGCGACGAGGCTCTGCTGTGCGTGGTCGAAACGCCGGCCGACCTCCTGATGGTCGAGCAGACGCATGCCTACGGCGGGCTCTACTTCGTGCTGATGGGACGGCTGTCGCCGCTCGACGGCATCGGCCCGCGGGAAATCCGCCTCGACCGCCTGCTGAAGCGCGCCACCGACGGCGTCGTGCGCGAAGTCGTGCTGGCCACGAATTTCACCAACGAAGGCGAGGCCACCGCGCACTATGTCGGCGAAATGTTGCGCTCACGCGGCCTCGCGGTGACCCGCCTCGCGCGCGGCGTGCCGGTGGGCGGGGAGCTCGAATATGTCGACAGCGGCACGCTCGCGCAGGCGCTGCGCGAACGCCGGCCACTTTCCTGACGCGTCGGGGCGGAGTACTCTCGAAGCACGGGACCGCGAATCGAGGTCCCGTGAGCGGCGGACCGCATGCCAGGCGGCCCGCGTAGGAGGGGACCATGGTCGTCAGTGAAATCCTGCGCATCAAGGGCAATACGTTGTTCACCACGGGGCCCGCGGGCGCCGTGCTCGACGCGGTGCGGGCAATGGCACAGCACGACATCGGCTCGCTGGTGGTGATGGATCGCGGGCAGCTGATCGGCATGCTGACATTCCGCGAAGTGCTTGACGCGATGGCCAGGCGCGACGGCCGGCTCGACGGCGTCGAAGTGAGCGACATCTACGAGCGCGAGCCACTGACGGCCACGCCGGGTCTCGACGTGATGGAGCTGCGGCGCGTGATGCTCGAGCGCCACGCGCGCTACGTTCCGGTCATGGACGGCACGACGCTGCTGGGCGTGGTGTCGTTCCACGACGTGGCGAAGGCGGTCTACGAAGAGCAGAGCTTCGAGAACCGCATGCTGAAGAGCTACATCAAGAACTGGCCCGACGACGAGATGCAGTCGGTGTAGGAGCGCGCGGCGCCGCGCGTGCCGCATCAGGCCTGCAGCAGGAAGATCGCCGGGCGCCGGGCATAAGGCTCGCGCGGGCGCCCGCGCCATTCGCGCACCGGCAGCGTGACGATCGATTCCTCCGCGAGGGTCAGGTCGCGCGCGACGCACACCCGCGTGGCGGGCGCCAGTGCCGAGGACAACGTCTCCAGCATCGCCTCGTTGCGATAGGGCGTCTCGATGAAGACCTGCGTGCGCGCATGCGCGCGCGAGTCGGCCTCGAGCGATCGCAGCGTCGTCGCGCGCGCGTCGGACTTTTGCGGCAGGTAGCCGTGGAATGCGAAGCGCTGGCCGTCGAGGCCCGAGGCCATCAGCGCCAGCAGAACGGCCGACGGACCGACCAGCGGCACGACGCGGATGCCTTCGCGATGCGCCACGGCCACCACGCGCGCGCCCGGGTCGGCCACGGCGGGCACGCCGGCGTCGGAGACGAGGCCGAGCGCGTGGCCATCGCGTGCCGGTGCGAGCATGCGGGCGATGTCGGCGTCGCTCGCTGGCTCGCGTAGCGCGGTCATCGCGAGATCCGCGATCGGGCGGGGCATATCCAGCGTGCGCAGGAACGCGCGCGCCGCCTTCGGCGTCTCCACGATCCAGTGCGCGAGGCTGCGCGCGACGTCGATCGTGCGCGCCGGCAGCACGGCGTGCGGCGGCACCGCGCCCAGAAGATTGGGCACGAGGTACAGCGTGCCGCTCACGGCAGCGCCTTGACGACGTCGACGCCCGCGTCGCGCATGAGGCGCGAGAGCGCGATCAATGGCAGGCCGATCAGTGCGGTGGGGTCGTCGCTGTCGATGCGCTCGAAGAGCGTGATGCCGAGCGATTCGGCGCGCACCGCGCCGGCGCAGTCGTAAGGCTTGTCGCGCCGCAGGTAGGCCTCGATCGTGCGTGCGTCGAGCACGCGAAACGTGCTGCGCACGTCGACCAGCGCGGTGCCGAAGGTGCCGAGGCGCGAGTCGAGCAGCGCGACGGCGGTGTGGAACACGATCGTGCGCCCCGACTGCGCAGTGAGCTGGGCCACGGCCCCGGCGTGGTCGGCGGGCTTGCTGACGGCGACGCCATCGCAATCGGCCACCTGGTCGGAGCCCACGATCAGCGCGTCGGCGTGCGCCGCGGCCACCGCCTGCGCCTTGGCGGCGGCCAGGCGCTGCGCTGTCGCTGCCGGGACCTCGCCGGCGAGCGGCGTCTCGTCGACGTCGGGCGTGGCGACCACGAACGGCACGCCGAGGCGCTCCATCAACTGGCGCCGATAGCGCGACGTGGATGCGAGGACGATAAGGCGGGCGAGGGGCATGGCGGTCGGCGGGCGTGGTGATGGTAGCGCATCGCAGGGCCGGGCCCCGCGCAGGCGAAATGCCGCGAGGTGCTTGTTTTGCAAACGGATTTTGACAGAAATCGCGCCGCCGGCTAAAATCGCCTATTTACCGCAAGGGCGTTGGCAGAACCGATGGGCCGGCAAGACGAAGGTCCGACCGTCAGCCCGTTGCGAATGGCCGCGCGCGGCGACGCCGAAGCAGGCAACGTCGACGTGAGGCGCCTGGCGGCGGTGGCTGACCGGCTGGCGCCCGGCGAAGAGCCCGTCGACATCGCGTGGCGGATCAGCGGGGGCACGACTGCCGAGGGGCGCCCGATGCTGTCGATCGCGCTGACCGGCACGCTGCCGCTGACTTGCCAGCGCTGCCTCGCGACGTTCGCGTGGCCGCTCGCGCAGCAAACCCGCGTGCTGCTGGCGCGCGACGACGCCGAACTGGCGTCGCTCGATGAAATGGTGGACGACGAGGTGATCCTCGGGTCCGCGAAGGTCGGCGCGCATGCGCTGGTCGGGGACGAACTGCTGCTGACGCTGCCGTTCGCGCCCGTCCATCCCGCCGCGTGCCCGTGAATGCAAACCTGCGGCGCGCATCATGCGCGCCGCGCCCATGCCGTACCCGGAGAAACGAGAATGGCTGTCCAGCAGAACAAGAAGTCCCCGTCGAAGCGCGGCATGCATCGCGCGCACGCCCACCTCGCCGCGCCGCCGCTCGCCGTCGAGCCCACCACCGGCGAGACGCATCGGCGCCATCACATCAGCCCGAGCGGTTTCTACCGCGGCAAGAAGGTCATCAAGACCAAGGCCGACGAGTAGTCGCGAATGCCTGGCGTCGATGCGCACGGCGCGCGGGGCCAGCGTTGACGCGGCGCCTGGCGTGCAGCCGGTGCGAATGGCTCGCGCGTGCGCGCGCGGCCCGCGGCACGCCGCGGATCTGACACGATGAGCGTCACGGTCGCGATCGACGCGATGGGGGGCGACTTCGGCCCGCCGGTCACGGTGCCGGCCGCGCTCGCGTTTCTCGACCTCTGCGCCGATGCGCGGGTGATCCTGGTGGGCACCGAAACGGCGATCCGCGACGCGCTCGCCGCTGCGCGCGCCGACCAGCGCGCCCGCGTGGACGTGCAGCCGGCCAGCGAGGTCGTGGCGATGAACGAGCCGCCCGCCGACGCGCTGCGCAAGAAGAAGGATTCGTCGCTGCGCGTGGCGATCAATCTCGTCAAGGAGGGCCGTGCCGACGCCTGCGTGTCGGCCGGCAACACCGGCGCGTTGATGGCGATCGCGCGCTTCGTGCTGAAGACGCTGCCCGGCATCGACCGCCCGGCGATCGCCTCGCAGCTGCCCACGCGCAAGGGCGTGGTCACCGCGCTCGACCTCGGCGCTAACGTCAATTGCACCGCCGAGCAGCTGGTGCAGTTCGCGGCGATGGGCAGCGCGCTGTGCGCCGCCGTTGACGGCATCGAGCGGCCGAGCGTCGGCCTGCTCAACATCGGCGTCGAGGACATCAAGGGCAACGAGCTCGTCAAGGAAGCCTCGGAGCGCCTCAAGCAGTCGGGCCTCAACTTCTACGGCAACATCGAGGGCGACGACATCTACAAGGGCACCACCGACGTCGTCGTCTGCGACGGCTTCGTCGGCAACGTCGCGCTGAAGACTTCGGAGGGCCTCGCGCGGATGCTCGGCGATTTCCTCAAGGAAGAGTTCATGCGCAATCCGCTGACGCGCCTGTCGGCGGCGTTCGCCAGTCCGGTGCTGAACGCGTTCCGCCGCCGCATCGACCCGCGCCGCCACAACGGCGCGACGCTCGTCGGCCTCAAGGGTGTCGTGGTCAAGAGCCACGGCGGCGCCGACGTCATGGCGTTCACGCACGCGCTCGCCAAGGCGCATGCCGAGGTGACTCGTGGCGTACTGACGCGCATTGCCCAGCGCATCGCGGCGATGCCGCCGGCCACGCTCGCGGCGCGCGAGCCCCTCGACGTGCCGGCGACGGCGCCCGCCGCCGATGCATAGCCGTATCGCCGGCACGGGAGCCTACCTGCCCGCGAAGATCCTCACCAACGCCGAGCTCGCGACGCGCGTGGCGACGAGCGACGAATGGATCCGCACGCGCACCGGCATCGCCGAGCGCCGCATTGCCGCCGATGACGAGGCCACGTCCGACCTGGCCCTCCACGCTGCGCGGCGTGCGCTCGCCGCGGCCGCCATCGCGCCCGCGGATGTGGATCTCATCATCGTCGCCACCACCACGCCGGACATGGTGTTTCCGTCGACCGCGTGCATCCTGCAGCACAAGCTCGGTGCGACCGGCGGGGCGGCGTTCGACGTGCAGGCGGTGTGCTCGGGCTTCGTCTACGCGCTGGCGATCGCCGACCGCATGATCGTGAGCGGCATGGCGCGCAACGCGCTGGTGGTGGGCGCCGAGATCTATTCGAGGATCCTCGACTGGGACGATCGCACCACGTGCGTGCTGTTCGGCGACGGCGCCGGCGCGGTGGTGCTGGTGCCGAGTGCGGTGCCAGGCATCCTGACGGCACACCTGCACGCCGACGGCAGCCATCGCAACATCCTGTGCGTGCCGGGACAGGTGCATGGCGGTGTGGTCACCGGCCGGCCGTTTGTGCACATGGATGGCGCGCAGGTGTTCAAGTTCGCGGTCAAGGTGCTCGCCGAGTGCGCGCAGGAGGCGCTCGACGCCTGCGGCATGGACGCTTCCTCGATCGACTGGATGATCCCGCACCAGGCCAACATCCGTATCATGGACGCCACCGCGAAGAAGCTGCACGTCGCCGCCGACAAGGTGATCGTCACGCTCGACCGCCACGGCAACACGTCGGCTGCGTCGATCCCGCTGGCGCTCGACGTCGCCGTGCGCGACGGCCGCATCCGCGCCGGGCAGCACGTGATGCTGCTCGGCGTTGGCGGCGGTTTCACGTGGGGCTCCGTTTTCCTGCAATGGACATGAGCGCGCAGGGCCGCCCCAAGCGCGAATTAGCCCCGGAGCGCTCCGCGCGGAGGGTTTCTTAGTGACCGCGATTGCGATGATCTTTCCGGGGCAGGGCTCGCAGTCGGTGGGCATGCTCAAGGTGTATGCCGACCACCCGCTGGTGCGCGCGACGATCGACGAGGCGTCGGAGGCGCTCGGCGAGAACCTGGCGGCGCTGATCGACGACGGCCCGGACGAGATGCTCAACCTCACGGCCAACACGCAGCCGGTGATGCTCGCCGCCGACATCGGCGTTTGGCGCGCGTGGCGCGGTGCCGGCGGTCCCGAGCCGGCGGTCGTCGCCGGTCACAGCCTGGGCGAATACGCGGCGCTGGTGGTCGCCGGCGTGCTCGGATTCGCCGACGCGGTGCGCCTCGTGCGCTTCCGCGCGCAGGTGATGCAGGAGGCGGTGCCCACCGGTGCCGGCGCGATGGCCGCGGTGATCGGCGGTAGCGACGATGCAATCAGGGCGGCGTGCGCCGAAGCGGCGCAAGGGGAAGTCTGCGAGGCCGTCAATTTCAACGCGCCCGGCCAGGTGGTGATCGCCGGTCATTGCGGCGCCATCGAGCGTGCGATGATCGCCGTCAAGGCACACGGCGCCAAGCGCGCGATCCTGCTGCCGGTGTCGGCGCCGTTCCACAGCTCGCTGCTCAGGCCCGCAGCTGAACGGCTCGAGCATGCGCTCGCCGACGTCGCGTTCGCGTCACCCGCGATCGCCGTGCTGCACAACGTCGACGTCGCCGAGCACCGCGAGCCTGCGGCCATCCGTCGCGCGCTGGCATCGCAGGCGGCGAGCCCGGTGCGCTGGGGCGATACCATCGCCGCGATTGCCGCACGCGGCATCCGCACCTTCATCGAATGCGGCCCGGGCAAGGTGCTGACCAACCTGATGCGCCGCATCGACGGCTCGCTCACCGCCCTCGCGATGAGCGACGACATCGACATCGACGCCGCACTCGCGGCGAGCAGGACGGTGAACCCATGAGCGCAGGCGAACTCGAAGGCCAGGTCGCACTGGTGACCGGCGCCACGCGCGGCATCGGCCGCGCGATCGCCGAGGTGCTCGCGCAGGCAGGGGCGACCGTCGTCGGCACGGCGACCAGCGACGACGGCGCGGCCGCCATTTCGGCGCATCTCTCCGCACTCGGCAATGCGGGCACGGGCATGCGGCTCGACGTCACCGACGCCGCAGCCGTCGAGAGCGTGCTCGGCAGCATCGAGCAGCGCTTCGGCGCGATTGCCATTCTCGTCAACAACGCCGGCATCACGCGCGACAACCTGCTGCTGCGCATGAAGGACGACGAGTGGGATGCCGTGCTCGACACCAACCTCAAGGCCGCGTTCCGCCTGTCGAAGGCGGTGCTGCGCAACATGATGAAGGCGCGCCGCGGACGCATCATCCAGGTCGGCAGCGTGGTGGGCGCGTCGGGCAACCCGGGCCAGGCCAACTACGCGGCGGCTAAGGCGGGCCTCGCCGGCTTCACCAAGTCGCTGGCGCAGGAGATCGGCAGCCGCGGCATCACCGTCAATCTCGTGGCGCCGGGCTTCATCGACACCGACATGACGCGTGCGCTGCCCGAGGCCGCGCGCGCGGCGCTGCTGGCGAAGATTCCGCTGGGCCGCCTCGGGGCGGCGCAAGAAGTCGCGCACGCCGTCGCGTTTCTCGCGGGTCCGCGCGCCGCGTACATCACGGGCACCACGCTGCATGTCAACGGCGGCATGCTGATGACCTGATCGGCCCCGCAGGGCTACGGTATAATCCGTCGGTTTCGTAATTTCGTCCCCGCAAGGGAGGAGACGCATGGAAAACATAGAGCAACGGGTCAAGAAGATCGTGGCCGAGCAGCTCGGAGTGAACGACGCCGAGATCAAGAACGAATCGTCGTTCGTCGAGGACCTCGGCGCCGACTCGCTCGACACGGTGGAGCTCGTGATGGCGCTCGAGGAGGAATTCGAAACCGAAATCCCCGACGAGGAAGCGGAGAAGATCACCACGGTGCAGCAGGCGATCGACTACATCAAGGCGCACGACAAGAAGTAAGCCTCGCCGGCGCGGGCCCAAGCGGTCGCCCGCCGGCCGCCCCGCGCCGTGTTCATTTCCGGCGTTCCACTCCCATCCTTCAATGACTGCACGCCGTCGCGTCGTCGTCACCGGCCTCGGCATCGTCTCCCCGGTCGGCATCGGTGTCGCCGACGCCTGGGCGTCGATCCTCGCCGGCCGCTCGGGCATCGCGCGCATCACGCGCTTCGATCCGTCGCTCTTCCCGTCGCAGATCGCCGGCGAGGTCAAGGATTTCGACGTGTCCAAGTGGCTGTCCGGCAAGGAGGCGCGGCGCTACGACACGTTCATCCACTACGGGCTCGTGGCGACGATGGAAGCCGTGCGCGAGGCGGGCCTCGACGCCTATGACGGCGACAAGGAGCGCGTCGGCGTGTCGATCGGCTCGGGCATCGGCGGCCTGCCGATGATCGAGCACACGGCGAAGGCGTATTTCGAGCACGGTCCGCGCAAGATCAGCCCGTTCTTCGTGCCGGGCTCGATCGTTAACATGATCGCGGGCCTGGCATCGATCCACTTCGGCTTCAAGGGCCCCAACCTCGCCACCGCCACGGCCTGCTCGACGGCCAATCACAGCATCGGCGAGGCGGCGCGGCTGATCGAGTATGGCGACGCCGACGTGATGGTCGCGGGCGGCGCCGAGTCGACGGTCAGCGAGCTCGGCATCGGCGGGTTCTGCGCCTCGCGCGCGCTGTCCACGCGCAACGACGATCCCGCGACGGCGAGCCGGCCCTGGGATCGCGACCGCGACGGCTTCGTGCTGGGCGAGGGCGCCGGCGTGCTGGTGCTCGAGGAGCTCGAGCATGCGAAGGCGCGCGGCGTGACCATCTACTGCGAGCTCACCGGGTACGGACTGTCCGCCGACGCTCATCACATCACTGCGCCGCCCGACGACGGCGACGGCGCGCGACGGGCGATGCTGAATGCGCTGCGCAACGCCGGCATGCAGCCGGCCGAGATCGATTACATCAATGCCCACGGCACGTCGACGCCGCTCGGCGACATCGCCGAATGCACGGCGGTGAAGCGCGCGTTCGGCGAGCACGCGTACAAGCTCGTGGTGAGCTCCACCAAGTCGATGACGGGCCATCTGCTGGGCGCGGCGGGCGGCATCGAGGCCGTGTTCACGGCGCTGGCGATCCGCGACCAGGTGGCGCCGCCGACCGCCAACCTGTTCAACGTCGATCCGGCCTGCGACCTCGACTTCGCGCCGCTGGCCGCGCGCAAGATGACGATCCGCGGCGCGATGTCCAATTCGTTCGGCTTCGGCGGCACCAACGCGACGCTCGCGTTTCGCGCGCTGTAGGCGGGCGCGCATGGCGCTCATCGTCCAGAAATACGGCGGCACCTCGGTCGGCTCGGTCGAGCGCATCCGCAGCGTGGCGAAGCGCATCGCACGCTTCCACCGCGAGGGCCACCAGCTGGTGATCGTGGTGTCGGCGATGTCGGGCGAGACCAATCGCCTGATCGGGCTCGCCAAGGAGCTGTCGGCACGGCCCAACCCGCGCGAGCTGGACGTCATCGCCGCCACCGGCGAGCAGGTGACGATCGGCCTCCTGGCGATCGCGTTGCACGAGCTCGGGCTGGCGGCGAAGAGCTACACCGGCGGCCAGGTGCGCATCCTCACCGATACCGCGCACACCAAGGCGCGCATCCTCGACATCGACGAGGCGCGGATGCGCCGCGACATCGACGGCGGCACCATCGTCATCGTCGCGGGTTTCCAGGGCGTCGACAAGGACGGCAACATCACCACGCTCGGCCGCGGCGGCTCCGACACGTCCGGCGTGGCGCTGGCCGCGGCACTGCATGCCGACGAATGCCAGATCTACACCGACGTCGACGGCGTGTACACGGCCGACCCGCGGATCGTCCCCGAGGCGCGCCGGCTCGACTCCATCACGTTCGAGGAAATGCTCGAGCTCGCGAGCCAGGGCTCGAAGGTTCTGCAGATCCGCTCGGTCGAGTTCGCCGGCAAATACCTGGTCAAGCTGCGCGTGCTGTCGTCGTTCGACGATCCCGAGTCGACCGCCAGCGGCACGCTCATCACGTTCGAGGAAGACGACACCATGGAACAGGCGATCATTTCCGGCATCGCGTTCAACCGTGACGAGGCCAAGATCTCGGTGATGGGGGTGGAGGACCGGCCGGGCATCGCCTACGCGATCCTGGGGCCGATCGCGGCGGCCAACATCGACGTCGACATGATCGTGCAGAACATCGGCGCCTCCGGTCACACCGACTTCTCGTTTACCGTCAATCGCAGCGAGTTCCGCAACGCGATGGACGTGCTGGCGCGCGAGAAAGGCAAGTCGTTCGACGCGCGCGAGATCATCGGCGACAACCGCATCGCCAAGGTGTCGGCGGTGGGCATCGGCATGCGCTCGCACGTCGGGCTCGCCTCGAGGATGTTCAAGGCGCTGGCCGACGAGGGCATCAACATCCAGATGATCTCGACGTCCGAGATCAAGATCGCCGTGGTCATCGACGAGAAGTACCTCGAGCTGGCCGTGCGCGTGCTGCACAAGGCGTTCGAGCTGGACAAGGCGCCTGCGGCGTAGCGCACGGGCCCACGCGCAGGGCGCGTCCGGGCGGCGACCGTTCGCGTAGAATCGCGGGGCGGCGGCGTGCGACACAAGCTGCCCGCAGTTCGGATGCACCGCGGCGCTCGTCGCCGCCCCGCATTTCGCCTGACCGGAGACGTGGCCGAGTGGTCGAAGGCACTCCCCTGCTAAGGGAGCATACGGGCCAAAACCTGTATCGAGGGTTCGAATCCCTCCGTCTCCGCCATTAGATTGAACGCAAGCCGTTCAATCTAATAATAAATCAAGAATCAACATCACGAGTAGCCTGCGGTTTACCCGCTTCTTTACCCGCGTTGCGGTTCAACAATTGCGAAGGCCACGCGCAAGCGCTTCCAGCGGCTCAGTAGTGGGCACTATCCTGCTCTCATCGCAAGAGTCCGCCAAAGCGACCAGCCGACACGCACTGGCCTTCCTGCGCGACGTATCGTCCACTCATACCGCTATCAGTCTTTTCCATCTCGAATGCGTGGAAGGTGCCGCGGCTGCCATCTGCACAAGCGAAGGCGCCGACCAGGTCTCCCAAGTGCCCTAGTTGCGAGTAGTCGCCCGAGTAGGTGCATGTGCCAACCTGTATCTGCTGCGTGACTATTGTCATTGATGTGTTGCCTGTTTGAGTAATGGTCACGGGTCCGGCGTCTTCGACGTGCCCATTTTTTGCGCCGCAAGTGGAGACGTCGTACACCAGGCCGCCCAGATATGATCCATTGTAGTTTTCGTATTTCCA
>DATBOK010000054.1:0-5961 GCA_036553845.1 Casimicrobiaceae bacterium | reverse complement strand
GGCTCAAAATTCGCTCCGGAAACGGTCTACGCTGCGACGATGACCGTTCCAACCCCCTACGACGAAATGCACGACGCCCACGGCGAAGTGCGGCCGCATTACCGTCCGTTCGCCGACTGGCTGGCGCGCACGCCGCCTCCGCGGGTCGTGCAAAAGAAGGAGGAAGCCGAGCGCGCGTTCCATCGCGTCGGCATCACGTTCGCGGTCTACGGCGAGGACGAGGGCACCGAGCGCCTCATTCCGTTCGACATCGTGCCGCGCATCATCCCGCTGTCGGAATGGACGATGCTCGAGCGCGGACTCATGCAGCGGGTGGCCGCGCTCAACGCCTTCCTCGCCGACATCTACGGCGCGCAGCGGATCCTCGACGCCGGCGTCATGCCGCGCGAGGTCGTGCTCGGCAACACCCAGTACCGCCCCGAGATGGCGGGCATCACCGTGCGCGGCGGCATCTTCGCCCACATCGCGGGCATCGACCTCGTGCGCGCCGACGATGGCCTGTGGTGCGTGCTGGAGGACAACCTGCGCGTACCGTCGGGCGTGTCGTACATGCTCGAGAACCGCAAGATGATGATGCGGCTCTTCCCCGAGATCTTCGCCACGCAGTCGATCCATCCGGTGCAGCACTATCCGGATCTGCTGCTCGAGAACCTGCGTGCGGTGGCGCCCGCCGGCGAGGACGCGCCCACGGTCGCCGTGCTGACGCCCGGCCCGTACAACTCGGCCTACTTCGAGCACAGCTTCCTGGCGCAGCAGATGGGCGTCGAGCTGGTCGAGGGACAGGATCTCTTCGTTCGCGACGACACGCTGTTCATGCGCACGACGCGCGGACCGCAGCGCGTGCACGTGCTCTACCGCCGCGTCGACGACGACTTCCTCGATCCCACGGCGTTCCGGCCCGATTCGACGCTGGGGGTGCGCGGTCTGCTGTCGGCGTACCGTGCGGGCCGCGTCACGCTGGCCAACGCCATCGGCACCGGGGTCGCGGACGACAAGTCGATCTATCCGTGGGTGCCGGAGATGATCCGCTATTACCTCGGCGAGGAGCCGATCCTCGCCAACGTGCCCACGTACAGGCTCGCCGTGCACGAGGAGCGGGACCACGTGCTCGCGCATCTGGGCGAGCTGGTGGTCAAGGAGGTGCACGGCGCCGGCGGCTACGGCATGCTGATCGGGCCGATGTCGACGGCGGCGCAGCGCGAGGAATTCCGCGCGCGCATCCTCGCGCGCCCCGCCAACTACATCGCCCAGCCCACGCTGGCGCTGTCGACCTGCCCGACGCTGGTCGAGGCGGGACTCGCCCCGCGCCACATCGACCTGCGGCCGTACGTGCTGAGCGGCAAGACCTCGCAGGTGGTGCCGGGCGGCCTCACGCGCGTGGCGCTGCGCGAGGGCTCGCTGGTGGTGAATTCGTCGCAGGGCGGCGGCACCAAGGACACCTGGGTGGTGAGCGACTGATGCTGGCGCGCACGGCCAACGAGCTGTACTGGATGGCGCGGCACATCGAGCGTGCGGAGAACATCGCGCGCCTGCTCGACGTCACCTGGCGCACGTCGCTCCTGCCGTACGACGTGCAGGAGGTGGGAGCGGATTGGGCCGAGCCCTGGGCGGTGCCGCTGGTGACGACCGGCACCGCCACCGCGTATTACGCCACGCACCCGCTCGTCACCGACGACGACGTGCTGCGCTTCCTCATCCTCGACCCGTACAACCCGTCGTCGATCTACAGCTGCCTCAGGGCGGCACGCGAGTCGGCGCGCACGGTGCGCGGCGCGATCACCTCGGAGATGTACGAGGACCTCAACGCCGCGTGGCTCGAGATGCGCGATCACGACTATGCCTCGCTCGAGGCCTCCGGCATGCAGGCGTTCTGCGAGTGGGTGAAGATGCGCTCGCACACGTTCCGCGGCGTGACCTTCGGCACGATGCTGCGCGGCGAGGAGTACGACTTCATCCGCCTCGGCACCCATATCGAGCGGGCCGACAACACGGCGCGCATCCTCGACACCAAGTACCACCTGCTGCTGCCATCGGCCGCCGACGTCGGCGGCGTCGTCGACTACTACCAGTGGGCGTCGCTGCTGCAATCGGTGTCCGGGCTCGAGGCCTACCGCAAGATCTACAGCGACGTGATCACCCCGCGGCGGGTGGCCGAGATGCTGGTGCTGCGCGACGACGTGCCGCGCTCGCTGCACAGCTGCATGAACCTCATCAGCGCCACGCTCGGCGAGCTCGCCACGCCTGCGCGCAACGACGAGCTGCTGCGCCTCGCCGGCGAGCTGCATGCGCGCCTGCACTACGGGCGCACCGAGGACGTGATGAGCGTTGGGCTGCACGAGTACCTGATGGACTTCCTCGAGCGGATCTCGGCACTGGGCGACGAGATCAGCCGGCGCTACCTCGTGCCCGTCGACTGAGCGCGCGGGCACGCCGTGCGCGGCCCGGGCAACGGCCGGCGCGCGCGTTCCGCTAAAATCGAAGGCGTGACGGCGAAAGCGATTCGACGGCGATGACCTATTGCGTGGCGATGGCGCTCGACGCCGGCATGATCTTCGCGTCCGACTCGCGCACCAACGCCGGCATGGACCAGGTCGCGCGCTTTTCCAAGATGCGCGTGTTCGCGCGCGCCGGCGACCGCGTGGTGGTGATGCTGTCGTCGGGCAACCTGTCGCTGACGCAGAGCGCGGTCAACATCCTCGAGCTGCGCAACCGCGAGGGCGACGCGGCGCTCAACGTGATGAACGTCGGCTCGCTGTTCGACGTCGCCCGGCTGCTGGGCGACGCGCTGCGCGAAGTGCGCGTGCGCGATGCCGGCTACCTCGAGCAGAACAACATCGACTCGTCGGCCAATTTCATCATCGGCGGCCAGATACAGGGCGAGAATCCGCGGCTGTTCCACGTCTACGGCGAAGGCAACTTCATCGAGGCGACCTCCGAGACCTGCTATTTCCAGATCGGCGAGAGCAAGTACGGCAAGCCGGTCATCGACCGCGTGGTCGACCGCACGACGTCGCTCACCGACGCCACCAAGTGCGTGCTGGTGTCGTTCGACTCGACGATGCGCTCCAACATCTCGGTCGGGCTGCCGATCGACCTCCTGGTCTACGAGACGGGATCGCTCGACATCCGCACCCGCAAGCGCCTGGACGAGGACGACCCGTACTTCCAGATGGTGCACACGCAGTGGGGCGAGGGGCTGCGGCGCGTGTTCGGCGAACTGCCCGACCCCGACTGGATGTGATGGACGCCGTCCCCACAGTTCCGGCCGCTGCGCCGGCGATGCCCGGCAACGGCTTCCCCGCCGTGGCGGGACATCGCTTCGTCCTGCGCCATCGCACCACCTACGACTTCGACCGGCCGGTGGCGCTTTCGCCGCACGAGGTGCGCCTGCGCCCGGCGCCGCACGCGCGCGTGCCGGTCGCGGCTTACGCATTCGCGGCGGGGCCGGCTCCGCACACACTGCACTGGCAGCAGGATCCCTACGCCAACTGGGTCGCGCGCCTCACGTTTCCCGAGCGTGCGCGACGCCTCGCCATCGACGTCGAGCTCACGGCCACCTATGTCGACGTCAATCCCTTCGACTTCTTCGTCGATCCGTCGGCGTTCACGTGGCCTTTCGCCTATGTGCCGGACGTCGCGCGGGCGCTGGCACCGTATCGCGCGCTGCCGGCGGACGACGGCCGGCGGCTCGCCGCGTGGGTCGCGGCATTTCGCGCCAGCGTGGGCCGCGACGAGGAAACGATCGCGATGCTGGTGCGGCTCAATCGCGCGCTGCGTGCCGACGTCGACTATCGCGTGCGCGACGAGCCGGGCGTGCAGGGCGCCGAGACCACGCTGGCGGTGGGCCACGGTTCCTGCCGCGATTCGGCATGGCTCCTCCTGACGATCCTGCGCCACCTCGGGTTCGGCGCGCGCTACGTGTCGGGCTACCTGGTCGAACTCGCGCACGGCGACGAGGGCATCGACGGCGCGCGCGACCGCGGCAGCCTGCACGCCTGGGTCGAGGCGTTCGTGCCGGGCGCAGGGTGGGTGGGGCTCGATCCGACGTCGGGCCTGTTCGCCGCGGGCGGCCACGTGCCGCTGGCGTGCGCCGCGGAACCCGGAATGGCGGCGCCGGTCAGCGGCACGACCGATGTCTGCGAGACGGCGTTCGCCGCCACGATCGAGCTCGCCCGCATCGATCCGGCGACGGCGAGCAGCGGCTAGCATCGGGCGCGGCGCGGTGCGCGCGGCCCGTGCGGCGTGCATCGCTCCGGTAAACTCGGGAATCGCCGTTCGTCACGGAGCATCGCCGGTGTCGGTTCGCACGCGCTTCGCCCCCAGTCCCACGGGGTTCCTGCACCTCGGCAACATCCGCTCGGCGCTCTTTCCATGGGCGTATGCGCGCCGCCACGGCGGCACGTTCATCCTGCGCATCGAGGACACCGACACCGAACGCTCGACGCCCGAGGCGGTGGCGGCGATCATCGATTCGATGGCATGGCTCGGCCTCGCCTACGACGAGGGGCCCTACCACCAGATGCAGCGGATGGACCGCTATCGCGCGGTGCTCGCCGACATGCTTGCGCGCGGCCTCGCGTACCACTGCTACGCGTCGCCGGCCGAGCTCGACCTTATGCGCGAAGCGCAGATGGCCGCGGGCCAGAAGCCCCGCTACGACGGGCGCTGGCGACCGGAGAACGCGGCAGGCAGGACGCCGCCCGCGGGCGTCGAGCCGGTGGTGCGCTTTCGCAATCCGGATGCCGGCGGCGTGCAGTGGACCGACGCCGTCAAGGGTCCGATCGCCATCGCCAACGCCGAGCTCGACGATCTCGTCATCGCCCGCGCCGATGGCACGCCCACCTACAATTTCTGCGTCGTCGTCGACGACCTCGACATGCGCATCACGCACGTCATCCGCGGCGACGATCACGTCAACAACACGCCGCGGCAGATCAACATCATGCGTGCGCTTGGCGCGACGCCGCCGGTGTTCGCGCACCTGCCCACGGTGCTGACGCCCGAAGGTGAAAAGCTCTCCAAGCGCCACGGCGCGCGGGGCGTGCTGCAATACCGCGACGACGGCTACCTGCCCGAAGCGGTGGTCAACTACCTGGCGCGCCTCGGCTGGTCGCATGGCGACGCGGAAGTGTTCGGCGTCGACGAGTTCGTGCAGTGGTTCGACCTCGCGGGCCTGCATTCGGCACCCGCGCGCTTCGACCCCGAGAAGCTCAGGTGGCTCAATCACGAGCATCTGAAGCGTCTCGACGATGCCGCGCTGGCCGCGCGCCTGCAGCCATTCCTCGAGCGCGCCGGGTTCGCGCTCGCGCACGGCCCGGCGGTCGAAGGTGTCGCGGCGCTGCTGCGCGATCGCGCGCCGACCCTCGTCGACATGGCACAAGCCGCACGCTATTTCTACGAGGCGCCGCAAGCCGCGAGTGCAGAGATCGCGGCCCAGGTCACGCCGCAGAATCGTGCCGCCCTCGAAGCGGTCGCGGCCGGTCTCGGGGCCGTCGCATGGTCGCGCGACGCGATCGGCGCGCTGCTGAAATCGGTGGCGGCCGAGCACAAGCTCAAGCCGGGCCAGGTGATGATGCCGCTGCGCTGGCTCGTCACGGGAACGCCGAACACGCCGGCGATCGACGCGGTGCTCGCGCTGCTCGGCCGCGACGAGGTGCTGGCGCGGATCGCGCGGCAGTTGCCCTAGCGCAGGGCGCGCCGCCCTTCCGCCGCCGGTGCGCGTGCGGCGCCGGATCGCGCCCGGCGACGTGCGCGACGATGCGACCCATGTTCCCGCCGCCGGCCGGCCGGCGTGCACGAGAACGGCGCCCACCGCGCGCGGATCGAGGCCTCGACGCCGCGACGCTCGCCGCGGTTTCCTGTAAAATGGCAATTTCCAAGAGAGAACTTGGACCATGACGAAGTTCGTCTTCGTGACCGGTGGCGTCGTTTCCTCGCTGGGAAAGGGCATCGCCGCCGCGT
>DATBOK010000012.1:0-6378 GCA_036553845.1 Casimicrobiaceae bacterium | reverse complement strand
GTCCTCGGCGGCCGAGCGTTCATCGGCTGCGGGGCCGGATGCGGGCGCCGTGCCGACGACTTCGAACGCGCCGGCCGGCGGCTCGTCCTCGCCGTCGGCCTTTTCCAGCAGCGGGTTTTCCTGCAGCATGCGCTCGACTTCGGCATTGAGCTCGATCGTCGACAGTTGCAGCAGACGGATCGATTGCTGCAACTGCGGCGTCAGCGTCAGGTGCTGCGAGAGCTTGAGTTGCAGTGTCTGCTTCACATGCGCCGGCGCGGCGTGGTGCCGCGCGATCCCTGTCCGTCGGTCCGATCGTCGAGCGATGGTCGCGCGTCATAGCATCCCCGCGCCGCGACCCGCCCGGCATGGCCGATGCTACAGCCGGAAGTGTTCTCCGAGATACACCTTCCTGACGGCTTCATTATAGACAATCTCGTCCGGCGTGCCGTAGGCGAGGACGCTGCCCTCGTTGATGATGTAGGCGCGGTCGCAGATGCCGAGGGTCTCGCGGACGTTGTGGTCGGTGATGAGGACGCCGATGCCGCGCTCCTTGAGGAAGCCGATGATGCGCTGGATGTCGAGCACCGCGATGGGATCGACGCCGGCGAAGGGCTCGTCGAGCAGGATGAAGCGCGGTCGCGTGGCCAGCGCGCGCGCGATCTCGCAGCGCCGGCGCTCGCCGCCCGACAGCGAGATGGCCGGGGCGTCGGCGAGGTGGGAGATCGACAGGTCCTCGAGCAGGGCGTCGAGGCGGTTGGCGATCACGTCGGCATCGGTCTCGACGAGCTCGAGGATCGCGCGCACGTTCTCCGCCACTGTCAGCTTGCGGAAGATCGACGCCTCCTGCGGCAGGTACGACAGGCCGCGTCGTGCGCGCTGGTGGATCGGCATTCCCGACAGGTTTTCCTGGTCGAGCGCGATCTGGCCGCCGTCGGTGGCGACCAGGCCGACGATCATGTAGAAGCACGTCGTCTTGCCGGCACCGTTGGGACCGAGCAGGCCGACCACCTCGCCGCTGGCGACGTCGAGCGAGACGTCGTGGACGACCGTGCGTGCCTTGTAGCGCTTGCGCAGGTGCGTGGCGGTGAGCTGGCTCACTTCGACTTGAGATCGGGATCGATCGTCAGGGGCGAGGGTGCGGCTGGCGGCGGCGCGGCCGGCGGAGGCGGCGTCACGTCGCCGGGCTTGGGCGACGTGCCGGTCGCGGGCGTGGATCCGGTGCCCGGTGCGGCAGGCTTGCCTTCGCCGGAAGCACCCGCGGGCGGTGCCGCCTTGCCATCCTTCGCGGCGGCGCCGGGAGACGTCGCGTCCTTGCCCGGAGCGGCCTCCGGCTTGACGGTCTTGCCCTGTTCGGCGCCGTTGACGTCCTTCGGCAGGATGACGCCCGTCACCCGGCTCACGGGCCGGCTCGCGGTGGCGGCGCCAGGAGCGGTGCCGACGCTCGCGTAGTCGGTCGCGCGGTTGTAGGAGATGTAGTCGCTGCGCATCTCGTTGGTGGGACCGCGCTTCAGGAGCGCGCGGTCGAAGAGCTCGACGAGCTGCTTCTGGCCATCGTAGGCGATGCGCTGCGCGTAGGCCTCGTCGTACTCGTCGGTGCCCTGGCGGCGCTGGCGAAACACGACCGGATTGCCATAGGCGATCGCCGACACCGAATTGTCGTCGTTGACCTTGAACGTGATGCGATCGGCGTGCAGCGTGAGCGTGCCCTGGGTGATGATGGCGTTGCCGGTGAGGTCGCCGCCGTTCGTGCTCTTGCTATAGCCGCCGGTGTCGCTCGAGAAATTGATGGGCTTGTCCTTGTCGGCGTCGTCGGCGAGTACGGCGGTGGACGCGAACAGCGCGAGCGCGGCTGCGGCGAGGCGGATGGCGGTCATTTGGCGGCGGGAGGCGCGACCGTGCCGCGCACATGCGAGAGAAAGTTGACGGTGCCCTTGTCGGCGTCGAGCTTCATGCCGACGGCGTTGATGGTGCCGCGCGCATCTTCCACGGTCACCGCCTTGTCCGTGTCGGCGAGCTTGACGCGCGGCAGCACGTGCAGGTATTCCGTGGTGAGCGTCGCGGCGCCGGTGGAGGACTCGCCGGGTTTGGCTGGCTCGGCGTCGCGCCAGGCGCGCACGCTGCCCGTGAACCACACGTTGTCGCGGTCGCCCGACAGCTTGGCGGAGTCCGCGGTGATCTCGAATCGCGGCTGCTTCGGATCCTGGACCTTGAGGTCGGGCTTGGTGAATACCGTCGTGTCGTCGTCGGGATAGTGCTCGCCGCGCGCCGCCGACAGGAGCTGCAGCGGCTTGCCCTCCGTGCCGAAGTTGACCGCGCGCACGTCGTCGACGTAGATGTCGACGTCGTGGCGCCTGTTGCCATCGAGGCGCGGCAGCGGCGGCTGGATCTGCGCGTCGAGCCAGTAGGTCAGCGCGGCGAGGCCACCCAGCAGCAGCACCGGTGACCACGACACCAGGCGATCGAGGCGCCGCGTCGCGCTCATCGCCGCGTGGGTCGCGTGGTGGCGCGCGACGACCGGGTCGGCTGGGGGCCGCGCGCGAGGTCGCGCGCAGGACCGAAGGAGCGCAGCGGGCGCGGGACTTGCATGCGCCGCATTATCGCCTACGCCGGGTCGCCGCGCCCGCCGGAATACAGCTCGAGCGCGGTGGCCAGCGTGCCGCGCGCGGCGAGGATCAGCTCGCACACCTCGCGCACCGCGCCCAGGCCCGCAGGCTGGCGCGCGACGTAGTCGGCGGCGTCGCGCACGATCGGCGGCGCGTGCGTGACGCTGAACGCGACGCCGGACTGGCGCAGCAGCGGCAGGTCGGGAAGATCGTCGCCCATGTGCGCGCAGGCCTGTGGCGCGAGGCCGAGCGTGGCCAGCAGCGCGCGCCACCCCGGCAGCTTGTCCTCGTTGCCCTGCAGCACGTGCGCGATGCGCAGGCGGCGCGCGCGATGCATGACCGCGGGCGCCGGGCTGCCGGTGATCAGCGCCACGGCGATGCCTGCGTGCTGGAGGAGGTTGATGCCGATGCCGTCGGCGGCGCAGAACGCTTTCGACTCGCGGCCGTCGTCATCGACATAGACGCGCCCGTCGGTGAGCACGCCGTCGACATCCAGCGTCAGCAGGCGGATCGCCGCCACGCGATCGGCGAGCGCGGCGTTCATACGACGCGGGCGCGGAACAGGTCGTGCATGTGCACGGCGCCCACCAGCACGCCCTCGGCGTCGACCACCAACAGGTTGGTGACGCGTGGCGGCGTCTCCATCAGCTCGACGCAGTCGATGGCGAGGCGCGCGGCGCCGATGCTGCGCGGATTGCGCGTCATCAGCGCGCTGATCGGCAGCGTGCGCGCGTGCTCGATGTGGTCGATCGCGCGGCGCAGGTCGCCGTCGGTGAACACGCCGACCGCGCGGCGCCTGGCATCGACGATCGCCGTCATCCCCATGCCCTTGCCGGTCATCTCGACGACGGCGGCGGCGAACGTCGCGTCGTCGCGCACGCACGGCAGGTCGGCGCCGACGCGCATGACGTCGGCGACCGTCACCAGCAGGCGCCGGCCGAGCGAGCCACCGGGATGCGAGCGCGCGAAATCGTCGGCGGAGAAGCCGCGCGCGTCGAGCACCGCGAGCGCCAGCGCATCGCCCAGCGCCAGCGCCGCCGACGTGCTGGCGGTGGGAGCGAGGCCGAGCGGGCAGGCCTCCGTGTCGACCGCGGCGTCGAGGTGCACGTGCGCGTTCTGCGCGAGCGACGACTGCTCGTTGCCGGTGATCGCGACGATGCGCGCGCCCTGGCGCTTGATGTGCGGCACCAGCAGCACGAGCTCGTCGGTCTCCCCCGAGTTCGACAGCATCACCACGACATCGTCGGCGGTGATCATGCCGAGGTCGCCGTGGCTCGCCTCGGCGGGGTGCACGAAGAACGCCGGCGTGCCGGTGGAGGCGAGCGTCGCCGCAAGCTTGCGCGCGACGTGGCCGGACTTGCCGATGCCGGATACCACGACGCGGCCGCGGCAGGCGAGCAGCAGGGCGACGGCATCGACGAACGCATCGGACAGCCGGTGCGCCAGCGCGTCGATGGCGCGCGCCTCGATGGCGAGCACGTCGCGCGCGAGGCGCAGCGTGCGCGCGGCGTCGACTTTTCGTCCCTCCTGGGTCACGCCGGCGAGTATACCCGGCGCGTTTGCATGGTAAGTTTGGCGAAAGGGAGCGCGTCGGCGCGGTCAATGCGCGCCGACGCGGCGTTGCAGCGCGCCGCCGACGCCAGCGCCCGATGGCAACGGCGCGGCCGCTGGCCACTCGCACACATCACGATGTCGCATACCTTGCAGTCGATCCTGGTGCTCCTTGCCTCGGCGGTGGTGGTCGTCGTGCTGTGCCGCATCTCGCGGTTGCCGGCGATCCTCGGCTACCTCGTGATCGGCGTCGTCGTCGGGCCGTTCGGCCTGCGCTGGATCCCCGACAACGAGACGACGCGCTTCTTCGCCGAGTTCGGCATCGTGTTCCTGCTGTTCTCGATCGGTCTCGAGTTCAGCCTGCCGCAGCTGAAGGCGATGCGCCGCGCGGTGCTGGGCCTCGGCCTGCTGCAGGTGGCCGGGACCACGGTGGTCGCGATGCTCGCGTTCTGGTGGTACTACGGCAGCTGGCAGATCGGGCTGGTGCTCGGCGCGGCGCTGGCGATGAGCTCGACGGCGATCGCGTCGAAGATGCTCGCCGAACGCAACGAGCTCGCCACGCCCTACGGTCGCGACGTGATGGCGATCCTGCTGTTCCAGGACCTGGCGGTGGTGGCGTTCCTGATCATCATCCCGTCGCTCGCGCACCCGGGCAAGGAGATGATGGAGCGCCTGGGCTGGGCGGCGCTCAAGGCGGCGGCGGTGCTGTCGATCATCCTGTACTTCGGCCAGAAGCCGTTGCGCACGTGGTTCCAGCTCATCGCCAACCAGCACTCGGCGGAGCTGTCGATGCTGAATCTGCTGCTCGTCACGCTGGGCCTCGCGGCGCTGACGTCGTTCGCCGGACTGTCGCTCGAGCTCGGCGCGTTCATCGCCGGCATGATGATCGCCGAGACCGAATTCCGCTACGAGGTCGAGGAGCACGTGGCGCCGTTTCGCGACGTCCTGCTCGGCCTGTTCTTCGTCACCGTCGGCATGTCGCTCGACCTGCACGTCGTGTGGGCGCATTTCGGGCTCGTGCTCCTGCTCCTGGTGCTGCCGACGCTCGGCAAGATGCTGCTGGTGGCGGGGCTCGCGCGGATCTTCGGCGCCGGTCGCGCCAACGCGATCCGCACCGGCCTGTACGTGGCGCAGGCGGGCGAGCTGGCGCTGGTGATGCTGACGCTCGCTTTCGTCAACGAGGTGCTCGACGCCACGACGACGCAGGTGGTGCTGGCCGCGCTGGTGCTGTCGATGCTGTCGGGGCCGCTGCTGATCCAGCTCGGCGATCCGCTGGTCAAGCGATTCACCGCCAACGACTGGCTCGCGCGCGCGGCGCAGATCACGCAGATCGCGGCCAGGTCGATGGCGCGCCAGGACCACGTGATCATCTGCGGCTACGGCCGCAGCGGGCAGAATCTCGCCCGGCTCCTCGAGGCCGAGCACATCCTGTTCATCGCGCTCGACAACGACGCACAGCGCGTGAAGGAGGCCGCCGTCGGCGGCGGCAACGTCGTGTTCGGCGATGCATCGCGCCGCGAGGCGCTGCTCGCCGCGGGCCTGATGAAGGCGCGCGCGGTCTGCGTGACCTTCGCCGACACGCCGCTGGCTCTCAGGATCCTGCACCAGGTGGCCTATTCGCGGCCCGAGCTGCCGGTGATCGTGCGCACCTTCGACGATTCCGACATCGACCAGCTGCTCAAGGCCGGCGCGGCGGAGGTCGTGCCCGAAGTGCTGGAAGGGAGTCTTATGCTCGCTTCGCATTCGCTGTTGCTGCTCGGCGTGCCGCTGGCGCGCGTGCTGGCGCGCATCCGCGCCATCCGCGAGGAACGCTACAGCCTCTTCCGCGGCTTCTTCCACGGCGTGACCGACACCTCCGACGTTGCCGAGACGGTGCAGCCGCGGCTGCACTCGGTGCTGCTCACCGAGGGCGCCGCGGCCGTCGGCAAGTCGCTGGCCGACGTGGCGATGCGCGGCAAGGTCGAAGTCACCGGCGTGCGCCGCCGCGGCACGCGTTCCGAGCGGCCGGGTGTCGACTGGCGCTTCGAGGCCGGCGACGTGGTGATCCTGCTCGGCCGGCCCGGCGACATCGATCGCGCCGAAAGTCGCCTGCTGCGCGGCCGCTAGCTGCGCGCCGCTAAATGACCCGCGGTCATTGCGGGTCGTTTGAGCGCAAAGCTACAATCCGCCTCTTGCTCCTTTTCCGCGCCCGCACGCCTTGACCCCTCCCAAGCACCGCGCCAGCACCGTCGCCTTCGACGCG
>DATBOK010000238.1:0-33823 GCA_036553845.1 Casimicrobiaceae bacterium | reverse complement strand
CGTGCCAAGATAGAGCTTGCCGTCGCCGATCGCCACGCCGCGGTTGTTGGGCCCGCAGCAGAACGTCGTGATCGGCCCCATCTTGTGCTTGTAGTGCCAGTATTCCTCGCCGGTCGCCGCGTTGATCGCGTAGACGTGGTCGTACGACGTGGTCAGGAACATCACGCCGTCGACGACGATCGGCGAGGTTTCCATCGACTCCAGCACTTCGGTCTGGAACACGAACGCCGGGCGCAGGTTCTTCACGTTCCGGGTGTTGATCTGCGTCGCCGCCGCATAGCGCGAATTGGAATAGTCGCCGTTCGAATGCAGCCACGCGTCGGCGTTCTTCGACGCGCCGTTGAGCATCGCCTGCGACACCGCGATGTTGGCCGTGATGTCGGCCGACTTCTTGGTCGCGCCGCCGGCGATTTCGGCCTGTGCCGATGCCACGGTCGCAAATGCGAGGATCGAAGCGGCCAGGGTGACGCTGATCAAGGGATGGAATTTGCGTTTCATCGTGGGCCTCCGGAACTTTGTGGGAATGGCGTGCCGTTCGACCTTGGCGCGGTGGCGCCCACCGCGTTGAACCGATGCGTTATAGTCCATTGCGCGGGTTGTGGCAAACAAAGTGGTTGTGCGGCGCACAATCCGCCCTCTCGAGGAGTCGAAGATGACGACGACGATGAACGCCAGGATTGCGATCGGGGTGATCGCGCTCGCCTGCGCCGCCGCATGCATGGCGCAGGCGGGATTCGACGATTCCGCCAGCGCACGGCTGTTGATGGCCGCGCGCGCGAACGACCTGCCGGCGGTCGAGCGCGCGCTCGCGGACGGCGGATCGGTGAACGCCCGCAGCCGCATCGGCGAGACGGTGCTGCTGAGCGCGATCAAGCGCAACGAGGTGCCGCTCGCGCAGCGGATGATCGAGGCCGGCACCGACGTCAACCTCGCCGCGGTCAACGGCACGACGCCGCTGATGGCCGCGGCCTATAACGGCAGCGCCGAGATGGTGGATCTCCTGCTCGCGCGCCAGGCGGCCGTCGATGCGGTGGACCGCATCGACAAGACCGCCCTCATCTACGCCGCGGCCCAGGGACATGCCGACGTCGTGAAGAAGCTGCTGGCGAAGGGCATCGACGTCAACCGGCGCTACGCCAACGACCTGACCGTGCTGATGTGGGCCGCCGGCTACGGCCGCGACGACGTCGTCGCCGTGCTGCTCGCCGCCGGCGCGGATCCGTCGCTCAAGGACAACCGCGGCAAGACCGCCGCCGACATCGCTCGCGAGGGCCAGTACGCGAGCACCCTCGCGCACCTCTCGGCGCACTGACGCCCGCGGCTAGCCGCGCAGCGGCAGCATCCGGCGCAACACGCCGTCGCGCGCGGTCGCATGACGCAGCGCGGCGGCGACGTGCAGCGTGATCGTCGCCACCAGCACGATCGCCACGACGAGATGCGCGGTCGACAGCGCGTCCTTGAGCGCATCGTCGCGAGGCCAAAGCTTCGGCAGCGTCAGCCCGAAGAGGCGCACCGGGTAGCCGCTCGCCACCGATCCGGCGAATCCGATCAGCGGCTGCGCCACGAGCGCGACGTAGAGGATCGCGTGCGACGCGTGCGACGCCGCTCGTTGCCAACGGGGCATCGGCGGCAACGGCGGTGGCGAATGCGCGATGCGCCAACCGATCCGCACGAGCATCAGCGCGAGTATCGCAATGCCCATCGACTTGTGCAGGTTGTAGGCATCGACGCGCGGGCCCACGGGCACCTTGGCAATCGATTGCATGTAGATGCCGAGCGCGATTTGCGCCAGCACCAGCGCGGCGATGCTCCAGTGCAGCAGGACGGCCGTGCGCGTGTAGCGCGCCGCGCCGGCATGGACTGCGCGTTCCGGCGGATCCGTGACTTGCGCCGGCAGCGCGGAGACCCGGCCCCGCACGACGTCAGAACACCAGCGTGCCGGAAATGCCGGCGAACCAGTTGCGTCCCGGCGCCGGCTCGAAGAAGCGGCCGTTGGTATCACCGACGATGACCGACCCGACGTAGTTGCGGTCGGTGACGTTGTTGATTCGCGCGAACGCGCGCCACAGGACGCCGCCCGCCTTGCGGGTGACGCCGACGCGCAGGTTGCCGATCGTGTACGCGGGGGCGGCATCGCTGTTGCGCTCGTTGACGTAGATCTTGCCGGAGGCCTGCACTTCGCCGGCCACTTCGAACCAGGGCCACGCCAGCGGCGTCCAGGCGACCTCCGCGTAGCCGGTGAAATCCGGCACCCCGGGCAGCTTGTTGCCGGCGGGCAGGACGACCGGCGGATTGCCCGTGGTGATGGCATCGGAGAAATAGGCGTCGAGCCAGGTCAGCGCGACGTGCGCGCGCACGCCGTGAGACCAGTCGCCCGTGTACTCGAGCTCGATTCCGCGGCGGCGGGTGTCGCCGCCATTCTTGTAGGTCGTGCGCCCGCCCGTCGAGGAATCGATGACGATCTCGTTCGACGTGTCGGCCTCGAATGCCGCCACGTCGAGGCGATGCCCCGGGGCGAGCTCGGTCTTGGCACCGATCTCGAAGGCCTTGCTCGTGGCCGGATCGAGGTTGAAGTTGAGGCCCGGTCCATCGCTGCGATAGGCGAGCTCGATGAACGTGGGCGTCTCGAATCCCTGGCCGTAGTTGGCGTAGAGGTTGACCGCGTCGCTGACGCGCCACAGCACGCCCGCCACGGGCAACGCCTTGCCGTAGTTGCGCGCACCGCTGTCATCCGGGTTCTGCGCGGTGATGAAATGGTCGTCCGACTTGAAACGCACCTCGTTGCCGCGAACGCCGGCGGTGAGTGCCACGTCCTTGCCGATATCCCATTTCACCTGCGCATAGGCCGCCGTCGAGAACACCGTGTCGTC
Source organism: Casimicrobiaceae bacterium (assembly GCA_036553845.1). Classification (GTDB taxonomy): domain Bacteria; phylum Pseudomonadota; class Gammaproteobacteria; order Burkholderiales; family Casimicrobiaceae; genus VBCG01. The sequence goes on along the minus strand of DATBOK010000238.1, from coordinate 30,953 downwards.
CTCGTCGCGCTGCAGGCCGCCGAGGTCGCCGTCGTTGTTGACGTATCCCTTGCGCATCTGGTCCTGCGATTCGTATTCGAGGCCGGCAATCAGCGCGACGGCCGGCGTGAACTGGCGCGTGAGGCGCAGCGAGGCGCCGCCGAACGTGCTGTAGAGATCGGTGACGCCGCCCGACGAGACCGCCGTGTTGCCGAGCAGCGCCAGGTATTGGCGCACGCCACGCTGGCCTCCATAGACGACGCCCTTCAGCGTCGTCACCGAGTCGATGTCGTCCTCGAGCGTCGCCCCCATCTGCTGCTGGCTGATCGACTTGCGCGTGTCGAACAGCGTGGCGGATGGATCGGCCTGGCGCGGGTTCGCCTGCCACTGCGCGCGCGTGAGCCCCAGCGGATCCTGCGAGTTCGGTTGCTCCTGCGTCGTGGCGAGCAGCGTGAGGCGCGCCCCGGGAGCCGGCGCGAGCACGAGCTTCGCCACGCCGAGATCGCGCGAGGCCGAACTGTGGTCCCGATAGCCATCGGTCTGGAAGTGGCTCGCGGCGACCACGTAGCCGACGTTGCCGGCGATGCCGTTGGCCTTCACCCCGGCGGTGAACTGGCCGTAACTGCCGAATCCGAGATTGCCGTAGAGCGACGGCGGATCGCGGCCATCCTCCGTCAGCACGCTGATGACGCCGCCCGAGGCGTTGCCGTACAGCGTCGAGAACGGACCGCGCAGGATCTCGATGCGCTTCGTCGACAGCAGCATGAAGCTCCCGGTCTGTCCCTGCCCGTCGGGCATCGTCTGCGGGATGTCGTCCTGGAACAGGCGGATGCCGCGCACGCCGAACTGCGCGCGCGCACCGAATCCCCGCGAGCTGATCTGGATATCCTGCGCGTAGTTCTGGCGGTTGTTGGCGACGATGCCCGGGGCGCGCAGCAGGATCTCGCTGAGATTGACCATCGGCTGGCCGTCCTGGATCGTCGTGGCATCGATCGTCGACACCGAGGCCGGCACGTCGAAGCTGCGCGTGGCACTGCGGGTGGCGGTGACCACGATCGGGTCGAGCGAGACGGCGGCATCGGCTTGCGCGTGCGCAATGTCGCAGAGGCCAAGCCAGCCGCCGAGCAGCGGCCCGAGCACCAGCCCCGTACGCCAGGCGATGCATAATGCCGGCGCGGCGCTGAACGCCCGCGGCCATCGACTGTCGAAGCGCATCGTGCAAGCCCCCGGGCGGCGCGTGTGCCGAAGATGAACGCGACAGCGAACGCGGCCGGTCGCCGCACCGGTCGCCCGCGCATTATTGCAAAATTAGCCGACCGATGGAGAATCGACGATGATCGCTGCACGTATCGGCGCCGCATGGGCGCTCGCCGCGCTGTCGACGGTGGCGCAGGCCGCCCCGCTCGCGTATGTTTCCAACGAAGGTTCCGGCAGCGTGACGGTGATCGACACCGCCACCGATCGCGTCGTCGCGACGTGGGCGCTGGGCGGCAAGCCGCGCGGCATCGCGATTTCGCAGGACGGCGCCACGCTCTACCTGTCCGACCAGGACAAGAATGCGCTGGTCGCGGTCGACACCGCGAGCGGCAAGCCGGTGCGGACGGTGCCGCTCGGCCATTCGCCCGAGGCCATCTACCTGTCGCGCGACGGCAAATGGCTGACCGCGGCGATCGAGGAGGACAACACCGTCGCGATCATCGACACGGCGACGCTCAGCGTGGCGAAGCGCGTCACGACGCGCGGCAAGAACCCCGAGCATGCGGTATGGAGCCCTGACGGCTCGCTGATCTACGCGAGCGCGGAGGAGGCGGATTCGGTCGACATCATCAGCGTCGCCAACGGCGAAGTGGTGAAATCGGTCACGGTCGGCAACCGTCCGCGCGGCATCGGATTCCTGCCGGACGGCTCGCGCGCCTATGTCGCCGCGGAGAACGCCGACACCGTCAACGTGTTCGACGTCGCGCGCGGCGAGGTCATCGCACGCATCAAGGCCGGCGCGCGCTCCAACGGCGTGGTCGTGCATCCCGACGGCAAGCGCGTGTTCGTCTCGTCCGGCGGCGAAGGCACCGTGCAGGTGATCGACACCGCCACCAACACCATCGTCGCCAGGATCCCGGTCGGCAAGCGGCCCTGGAACATGGCGCTCACGCCGGACGGCGCCAAGCTCTACGTCGCGTGCGGGCGATCCAACCGCGCGGCGGTGATCGACACCGCGACCAATGCCAAGGTGGCCGACGTCGAAGTCGGCGAGCTGCCCTGGGGCGTCGCGATCCACTGACGCCGCCGTCCGCGCGCCAGGCAAGCTCCCGCGATGCCCATCGAATCGCCGCCCCGACGGCGCGTGCTGGCCGCGATCGCCGCGATGGCCGCCTCGCGCGCCCTGCCCGGCGCCGACCGCGCGGCACCGCTGCCGTCCGACCTCTGCGCCAACGGCTCGACATTCGAGCGGCCGCTCGCGCTCCCCGGGCGCGACGGCTACATGGGCTACTACGCCGTCGACGGCCCCTTCCGCATGCGTGCCGGGGCGGTGGACGGCGGCCCGATGCCGCTTGCCTATGGCGTCGCCGGCGGCGATCGCGAATGGCGCGACCCGGTGCTCGTCGCCGAGCCTGGCACGCCGATGCGCGTGACGCTCGACAACGCGCTCGACGCGCCGACGATCGTGCATTGGCATGGCCTTCGCATCGACGGCGCCAACGACGGCAATGGCGATCGCGTCGCCGCGCCGGGCGCGCGCTTCGACTACGCGTTCGACATCGCCAATCGCGCCGGCCTCTACTGGTATCACCCGCATCCGCACGGGTTGACCGCCGGCCAGGCGCATCGCGGCCTGTTCGGCGTGCTGCTCGTCGACGATGGCGAGGATCGCGCGCTGGGCGCGACGCTGCGCGCCGAGCGCGGGCGCACCGACCTCGTGCTCGCGCTGTCGGACCGGCGCAGCGACGCGCGCGGCACGTATGCGCCGTCCGCCGACGATCGCGTAAGCGGCTATCTCGGCGACGAGATGCTGATCAACGGCACGCCGCGACCCTGGCTCGACGTCGCCAGCCGCGGCTACCGGCTGCGCATCGTCAATGCCGCCAACGCGCGCACATTCCGCCTCGCCTTTCGCGGCGACGACGGCGCGCTGCTCGCCTTCATGCTGCTCGGCACCGATGGCGGCCTGCTTGCGCGACCCGTGGCCTGCCGCGAAGTGTTCGTCGCGTCCGCCGAGCGCGTCGACGTGTGGATCGACTTCGCCGGCCGCGCGATCGGCGACTCGATCGTGATGGAGTCACTGGCGTTCGACCCGATGCATGGCGAAGGACACGCCACGCATGCGACGGCCGCGCAGGCGTCGGCGGCACCGGCCGATGTTGCGGCGCGTGCCGGGCAGCCGCCGGCGGCGAGCGCGCTGGCGCACGCCGGCCATGGCACGGCGCCCTCCACCCCTGCCGGCGCGTCCACTTCCGCGATTGGCGACGGCGCACGGCTGGCTCTGATGCAGTTCCGCATCCGCGAGCGCACCGGCGCGTCTCCGCCGCCGCCTGGCCTGCTGTCGACGCTGGCGCCGCCGCGCACCAGCGACGCCGATGCAGTGCCGTTCCGGTTGTCGTTCGCCAAGGCGCACTGGCGCATCAACGACCGCGTGTTCGACATGGCGGACGAACCGATCGTGGTGCCGCGCAATACCGTGCAGACGTGGCTATTGCGCAACTACTACACGAGCATGCCGCACGCCATGCACCTGCACGGCTTCACGCTGCGCGTGCTCGCGCGCGAGCAGAGCCCCGACTTCCTGGCACCGCTCGCGGTCGACGCCCAGGGGCGGCTCGCGACGGATCTCGGCGCCAAGGACACGGTGCTCGTCTGGCCCGGTGAATCGGTGCGGGTGGCCATCGACTTCGCATGCGCATTCGCGGGACCGCAGGACTATCTGTTGCACTGCCATAACCTCGAGCACGAGGATGGCGGCATGATGCTGCGCGTGCGCGTCGTCTGACGCGCGCTCAGTCGGCGGTGCCCGGTGACGTTCCAGCACCGGCGGACTTGGCCAGCGGTCCGTCGAATCCCTTAACGTGCGGCAGGGCCATCACCACGCAGAAGGTGGCCATGGCGATCACCGCCATCGCCACCAGCAGCGCGCCGAAGCCCGCCGCCTTGACCACCGGCCCCAGCAGCCACACGGCCACCGAGCTCACGCCGAACGACACCGTGAGTCGCATGCCCGAGACGCGCGAGCGCATGCGGTCATCGACGTAGCGCACGATCATCGCGTCGGTGAACGGTATCGCGCCGAACACCGCCACCATGAAGGCGATCATCAGCACGTAGAGCGTCCATCCCTGCGCCGAGGCGGCGAGGAAGAACAGCGGCGGTTGCACCGCGACGATGCCCGCGTACAGGTACTTGAGCGGCACGCGGTCGATCAGGCTGCCGACGACGAGCTGCGCGAACGACGCGAGGACGTACACGCCCGCCAGCATGACGCCGAGCCGCGCCGGATCCTCGACGATGCCGGCGAAGCGCTCGCGCAGGAGCTCGCCGTTGCCGTTGGTGGCGAAGTTGAACAGCAGGCTCGCCGTGACGGAGGCGATCGTGATCACGAGGAAGACCCGCGCGAACAGCGCCGGTGGCAACTCGACGTGCGTCTGCTTGCGCTGCGACGGCGGCTCGGTCTCCGCCGGCGTCACGCGCGCAAACGCAAAACCGCACAGGATCGCCACCACGCCGGGCACGGCGAACGCCGCGCGCCAGCCCGCGTACTTGACGAGGAGGCCGGTGACCACCGCCGCGGCGGCGACACCCAGGTTGCCGGCAAGCCCGTTGAAGCCGATCGTGCGGCCTGGCCGCGTGCTGTAGCGGACCAGCATCGGGATGCCGACGGGATGGTAGATCGCCGAGAACGCGCCGAGCAGCGTCAACGCGATCGCGAGCTGCCAGGCATCGCGCGTCGCCGCGGCGACCAGCGCCGCGGCGCCCATGCCGAAGAAGAACACCAGCATCATCCGCCGCCGGCCCCAGTGATCGCCGAGCTTGCCCGCGGGCAGCGAGCCCAGGCCGAACAACGCGAACGCGCCGACGCCGTACGGCATCAGGTCCTCCCACCGCGCCATGCCGAAATCGGCGGCGATCGCGCCCACCGCCGCCGCGAAGATGAGCAGGAAGAGGTGGTCGAGCGCATGCGCGACGTTGAGCAGCAGCGATGTCGGCCGCGAGGTCATTGCCCTAGTCTACCTCAGGCCGACCGCCGGTTTCGCACGGAGCCGCCCGGGCAACCGCGACACGCGCACGGCGCGCGCGAGCATCCTCTCAGCGCGCGAACAGCTGGTTGATGTCGGCGAACGCCTTGAACTCGAGGGCGTTGCCGAAAGGATCGAGCAGGAACATCGTGGCCTGCTCGCCCGCCTCCCCCTTGAAGCGCACATACGGCTCGATGATGAACCGGGTGCCGCCGCTGCGCAGCTTGTGTGCCAGCCGGTCCCACGCCGGCATGTCGAGCACCGCGCCGAAGTGGCGCACCGGCACGTCCTGGCCGTCGACGAGGCTGGTGGCGTCGGTCATCGCGGCGGCGTCGACCTTGTGCGCGACGATCTGGTGGCCGAAGAAGTCGAAGTCCACCCAGTCGTCGGCGCTGCGCCCCTCGGCGCAGCCGAGGAATTCGCCGTAGAACGCGCGGGCGCGGGCGAGGTCGTTGACCGGAAAGGCGAGGTGGAAGCGCGGGTACGGCGTCGTAGGCAGGTGCGGGGTCATGCCGTCATTTTAGCCTGCCACGGCAGCCGATCGAGATCGACGTTGCCGCCGGACAGGATGACGCCGACGCGCGCCCCGCGCACGTCGAGCGCGGATTCGAGCATGCACGCGAGCGGCACTGCGCTGGACGGCTCGATGACGATCTTCATGCGCTCCCAGGTGACGCGCATCGCGCGCACGATCGCGTCCTCGCTGCAGGTGCCGATGGCGTCGACGTGGCGGCGGATCGCGGCGAACGTGCGCGGCGCGAGCGTCGTGCGCAGGCCGTCGGCGATCGTGGTCGTCGCCGGCAGCGGCTCGATGCGTCCCGAGCGGAAGGACGCCGCCGCATCGCCGGCATTGGCCGGCTCCGCGCCGAGCACGCGGATCGACGGCGCCAGCCCCTTGGCGACGATCGCCGTGCCCGAGAGCAGGCCGCCGCCACCGCAGGGCGCGACGACCGCGTCGAGGCCGGGAACGTCCGTGAGGAGCTCGAGCGCCGCGGTGCCTTGCCCGGCGATGACCGCGGCGTCGTCGAACGGGTGGATCAGGGTCGCGCCATGCTCGCGCTGCACCTCGGCGCACGCCGCCTCGCGTGCGGCGACGTTCGGCGCACAGAAACGGATCGTCGCGCCGAAGCCGCGCACGTTGTCGACCTTGATCTTCGGCGCGTTGTCGGGCATCACCACGTACGCCGGGATGCCGCGCACGCCGGCGGCGTAGGCGAGCGCGGCGCCGTGGTTGCCCGAGGAATGCGTGACGACGCCGCGCACCGCATCGGCGTCGGCGAGCGACAGCACGGCGTTGGTGGCGCCGCGCGCCTTGAACGCACCCACCTTCTGCAGGTTCTCGCACTTGAAGTACAGCGCGGCACCCACCCATGCATCGAGCCCGCGCGACCGCATCACTGGCGTGCGGTGCACGTGCGGCGCGATACGTGCCGCGGCGGCGCGCACGGCGGCGAGATCGGGCAGCGCGAGCGGATCGGCGCTCATGGCCAGCGAAGCCGCCGCCTACGTCACCGAGAAGCCGCCGTCGACGAACAGCGTCTGCCCGGTGACGTAGGCGGCGGCTTCGCTGGCGAGGAACAGCACGGCGCCGATCACATCCTCGGGCACGCTGTTGCGCCCGGCCATCGTGCGCGCGGCCAGCGCCCGTGCGCGCGCCGGATCGGCGAGCACCGCGGCCGTCATCGGCGTCGCCACCAGCCCCGGACCGATCGCGTTCGCCGTGATGCCGCGGGCCGACCATGCCTCGGCCATCGAGCGCGTCAGCGCCGCGAGGCCGCCCTTCGACGCGCCGTAGATGCCGCTCATGTTGAACGCGCGGATCTCCTGCTGCGACGTGAGATTGATGATGCGTCCGAACCCGGCGGCGAGCATCGCCGGTGCGATGCGCTGCGCGAGCACCAGCGGCGCCACCAGGTTGATCGCGAGCGTGTCGTCGATGTCGTCGTCGGTGAGGTCGAGCATCGGCTTGCGGATGTTGATGCCGGCGGCGTTGACCAGGATCGACGGTGCGCCGAAGGGCTTGGCTGCATCGCCGGCGAGGCGGGCCGCATCCGCGCGCGATCGCAGGTCGCACATCAGCGGAAACGCGGCGCCGCCCGTGGCGCGGATCGCGTCGGCGACGCTCGCGAGCACGTCGCCGCGGCGCGCGGCCAGCACCACCGATGCCCCGGCGGCCGCCAGCGCATGCGCGATCGCGCGGCCGATGCCCGAACTGGCGCCGGTGACGAGCGCGACACGGCCGTCCTGGCGCAGCGAAGGAACGCTCACGCCTCGCCCACGAACACGAACGCCGACTGCACGACCGGCGCGAAGCTGCGCCGGTGTACCGGGCACGGCCCGTGCACCTGCAACGCCGCGCGATGCTCGGGCGTGGCGTAGCCCTTGTGCTGGGCGAAGCCGTATTGCGGGTAGAGCTTGTCGAGCTCGACCAGCATCGCGTCGCGCGCCGTCTTGGCGAGGATCGATGCCGCGGCGATCGCCGCGTGCGTGGCGTCGCCGCCGACGAACGCGTGCGCGGGACAGGCGAGCACGGGGCAGCGATCACCATCGATCCATGCCGCGTCCGGCACGACCGCGAGCGCTTCGACGGCGCGCTTCATCGCCAGCATCGATGCCCAGAGGATGTTGAGCGTATCGATTTCGCCGACGTCCGCGATCGCCACCGCCCAGGCGATCGCGCGCTCGCGGATGCGCGGCGCGAGCGTGTCGCGCCGCGGTTCGGTGAGGAGCTTGGAGTCGCGCAGGCCTCGCACCGGGCGCGCCGGATCGAGGATCACCGCGGCCGCCACCACCGGGCCGGCGAGCGGGCCGCGGCCCGCTTCGTCCACGCCGGCGATCAGCACCGCACGCCCGCCACGGCGAGTTCACGCATCACGGCGTCGGCGACAAGCTGCGGCGAATCGGCGGCCAGCTCGCGCGCGAACTGCGCGAACAGCGCATCCAGCCGCCGGCGCGTCACCGCGTCGTCGAAGAGGTTGACTGCGGCGCGCGCGAGGTTGGGCGGCGTCGCGTCGTCCTGCAGCAACTCGGCGACCACGAAGCGTCCGGCGATCACGTTGGGTAATCCGACATAGGGCAGCAGCAGTTTGCGGGCGACGATGCGCGCCGTCAACGGCGCGACCTTGTAGAAGATCACGTGCGGGCAACGCGCGAGCGCCGCCTCGAGCGTGGCGGTGCCCGACGCGACCAGCGCCACGTCGGCCGCCTGCAGGGCTTCCTGCGCGTGGCCGTAGAGCAGCGTGATCGGCAGCGCGTCCGCGCCGGCGTCGTGGACCGCCTGGCGCATCAGGTCGCGCGTCGCGCGCGACACCAGCGGCACGAGGAACCGGGCGTCGGGACGCGACTCGGCGATCGCACGCGCCGCGTGCAGCACGAGCTCCGCGTGCATCGCCACTTCCGACTGGCGGCTGCCCGGCAGCAGCGCGAATACAGGCACCGCCGGCTTCAGCTTGAAAGTGTCGCGCGCGTCACGGCGCGATGTCGGCGTCGCCGCGTCGCGCGCGAGCGGATGGCCGACGAAGTCCACCGCGACCCCGGCGTCCTTGTACATCGGCGGCTCGAACGGGAACAGCGCGAGGATGCGGTCGGCGGCGCGTGCGATGTGGCGCACGCGCTCGCGCCGCCATGCCCACACCGAGGGGCTCACGTAGTGGATGGTGCGCACGCCGCGTGCCTTCAGGCGCCGCTCGAGGCCGAGGTTGAAATCCGGCGCGTCGACGCCGATGAACAGCGGCACGCGGCGGCGCAGGAATTCGGCGCCCAGCGCACGACGGATGCGCACGAGCTCCGGCAGGTGCGCGAGGACTTCGACAAAGCCGCGGAGCGCGAGCTTCTCCTGCGCGACCAGCGCTTCACAGCCCGCCGCCAGCATTTTCGGCCCCGCCACGCCGACGAAACGGATCGCCGGGTTGCGAGCGTGCACCGCGGCCATCAGCTCGGCGCCGAGCGCGTCGCCCGAGGCTTCTCCGGCGACAATGCCGATTTCGCAGCGCGCGGGCGACAGTGCGGTGCCCATCACCGGTGCGCCCGGGCGCGCGCCCATCAGCGCACGATGCCGCGGCCGGCCACCGCGAGGAATTCGGCGAGGGGCGCCAGCACCGGTTCCTCCGCTGCCCGCGCCGCGATCGCGGCCCGCGCGTCGTCCAGCGCGCGGCCTTCGCGATAGAGCAGCTTGTAGGCGCGGCGCACGGCGAGGATGTCGGCGGCCGCGAAACCGCGGCGCCGCAGGCCCTCGCTGTTGATGCCATGCGGCTTCGCAGGGTAGCCCTGCACGGTCACGAACGGCGGCACGTCCTGCAGCACGATCGCGCCCGCCGCCACCATCGCGTGCGCACCGACGCGCCCGAACTGGTGGACGCCGGCGTAGGCCCCCATGACGGCGAAGTCGCCGATCGTCACGTGCCCGGCGATCTGCGCATTGTTGGAGAACGTCGTGCCGTTGCCCACCACGCAGTCGTGGGCGACGTGCGTGTACGCGAGGAACAGGTTGCCGTCGCCGATCGCGGTATCGCCGCGATCCTGCGCGGTGCCGGCGTGCACCGACACGAACTCGCGGAACACGTTGTCGTCACCGATCGTGGTGGTGGTCGGCTCGCCGCCGTACTTGCGGTCCTGCGCGATCTCGCCGATCGAGGCGAACTGGAACACCCGATTGCGCGCGCCGAGCGTCGTGCGCCCGGTGACCACGGCATGCGGTCCGATCACCGAGCCGGCGCCGGCCCGGACGTGCTCGCCCACGAGCGCGAACGCACCGACCTCGACGTCGCCGGCGAGCTCGGCGCCCGCCTCCACCACCGCCGTCGCATGCACGCGCGCCATCGCGTCAGTCCAGGTCGCCCTTCGGCATGTCGCGCACCGCAGCCAGCAGGATCGCCTCGCAGACCACGCCGTCGCCGACGCGAGCCTCGGCGCGGAAGCGCCCGACGCCGCGGATCGCGCGCACGAGGTCGACCTGCATCAGCAGGCGGTCGCCGGGCATCACCTGGCGCTTGAAGCGCGCCGCGTCGATGCCCGCGAACAACACCAGCTGGCTGCCGTCGCCGCGCGCGACGCCGGAGAGTATGGTGAGGAGCCCGGCGAGCTGCGCCATCGCCTCGATCACCAGCACGCCCGGCATCACCGGATAGTGCGGGAAGTGCCCCTGGAAGTACGGCTCGTTGACCGAGACGTTCTTCACGCCGCGTATCCACTCGCCGACCTTGTAGTCGGACACGGCGTCGACCAGCAGCATCGGATAGCGGTGCGGCAGTATCTTCTTGACGGCGTTGATATCGAGGGCTGGCATCGTCGTCTCCCCTGGGATCAATGTGCACCGCGGTCGTCGCCGCCATTGCCGCGCGCGCGCAGCTTGCGCTCGAGCGCGCGCACGCGCTCGGCCAGCTCGCGCAGGTTGCGGGTGTGCGACGCCACGTGCTTCCACTGCGCATGCGGCAAGGTCGGGAATGCGCTGGTGTAGACGCCCGGCGCGTCGATCGAATGGAACACCAGCGTGCCGCCGGAGATGATCGCGCCGTCGGCGATCGTCAGGTGTCCGGCGATCATCGCCGCGCCGCCGATCTGGCAGTTGCGGCCGATGTGCGCCGAGCCGGCGATGCCGACGCAGCCGGCGATCGCCGTATGGTCGCCGATCACGCAGTTGTGACCGATCTGCACCTGGTTGTCGATCTTGACGTCGTCGCCGATGACGGTGTCGTCGATCGCGCCGCGGTCGATCGTGGTATTGGCTCCGATCTCGACGTCGGCGCCGATCACCACGCGTCCCATCTGCGGGATCTTGAGCCAGCGCCCGTCTTCCCGCGCCATGCCGAAGCCGTCGGCCCCGATCACCGCGCCGGCGTGCACGATCGCGCGTGCGCCGATGACGCTCTTCGCATAGATCACGACGTTGGCATGGATGTGCGAGCGCTCGCCGATCGATGCTTCCGCGCCGATCGACACGCGATCGCCGATCACGACGTCGGCGCCGATCGCGGCCCCGGCGCCGATGGTGACGAACGCGCCGATCGCAGCGCTCGGCGCGATCTCCGCGGCCGGATCGATCAGCGCGGACGGATGCACGCCGGGCGACACCGGATCGTCGCCGGCAAGGATACGCGCGACCTTGGCGTAGACCGCGTACGGATTGGGTGAGACGAGCTTCGGCAACGGCGTCAGATCCGCGGCGTCCGGCGCGACGATCACCGCCGACGCCCGCGTCTCGCGCAATTGCGGGCGGTAGCGCGGATTGGCGAGGAATGCGATCGTGCCGGGAGCGGCGTTGTCGAGCGTGGCGACACGCGCGATCAGCGTGCTGCCATCGCCGACGCGCGTCGCGCCGGCGCGTGCGGCCAGCTCGTCGAGCGTGAGATAGCGCGGATCGGGCGGCATGGGGTGCGCGCGGGAGTTGGCGGCGCGACCTCGGCGCCGGCGATCACTTGTCGGCGAGCGCCTTGATCACGCGGTCGGTGATGTCGATCCGCGGGCTCGCGTAGATCACGGGCTCCTGCACGATCAGGTCGAACTTCTCGTCGACCGCGATCTGCTGGATCACCTTGTTGGCGCGCTCCTGCATGCTGGCCAGCTCCTCGTTCTTGCGCAGGTTCAGGTCCTCGCGGAACTCGCGCTGCGAGCGCTGCAGGTCGCGCGTCATGTTGGCGAGGTCGCGCTCCTTGTTGCGGCGGTCGGTCTCCGCCATCGTCGCGCCGTCGCGGTCGAGCGACTGCTGCAGCGTCTGCACCTGTTTCTCGAGCTTCTGCAGGTCGGCCTGCCGGCTGGCGAACTCCTTCTCGAGCTTGGCCTGCGCGCGCTTCGCCGGGGCGGCTTCGCGCAGCAGTCGCTCGCCGTTGACAAAGCCGATCTTGTAGTCCGCAGCCTGGGCGGCGGCCGGGGTGGCGGCCAGCGCGAGCGCCGCGGCGAGGATGGCAAGGAAGCGTTTCAAGGATATCTCCTGCATTCGGCATACGGCCCGTGCGACGGTCAGAATACCGTACCGACCTGGAACTGGAAGCGCTGCAGGCGGTCGCCGGGCTTGGACTGGAGGGGTATAGCGTAGCTGAACTTGAGCGGCCCGATCGGCGAATTCCAAGCCACCCCCACGCCTGCGGAGAAGCGGAACGACTCGAAGTCGGGCTGGTCGCCGTTGGCGTAGATCTGGCCGAGGTCGGCGAACACGCTGGCGCGCACAGCGCGGTCGCCCTTGACCAGCGGATAGAACAGCTCGGCGTTGCCGACGATCTTGCGCTTGCCGCCGAGGGAATTGCCGAAGACGTCGCGCGGACCCAGCGAGCTCTGCTCGTAGCCGCGCACCGAGCCCACGCCGCCCGCGTAGAACGCCTTGAAGAACGGTAGCGGATCGCCGCTGTAGCCGTCGGCGTAGCCGACGTTGCCGCGCAGCATCAGGATTGCGGGCGACCAGATCGGCCAGAACCACTGGTTGACGTACTCGGCCTTGTAGTACGCGGTGTTCGTCAGCGGCAGACCCACCTCGAGCGAGAAGCTCTGCAGCCGACCTTCGTTCGGATAGAGAATGTCGTCGCGCGTGTCGCGCGACCAGCCGGCGGTGAGGATGTAGCTGTTGGTGACCGCGCCGAACTCGTTGACGTACTGGATGTAGGCCGGCGGGCTTTCGGCGAACAGCGTGATCTTGGTGTGCTCGACGCGACCGCCGAGGTTGATCGAGTCGCTTTCGCTGATCGGCACGCCGAACGACAGCGCCGCGCCGAGCGTCGACGACTCGTAGTTCGACACCGCCAGCGACGTCGGATCGATGTTCTTCTGGTAGAGCTCGATCGTGCGCGACACGCCGTCGACCGTCCAGTACGGATCGGTGTAGACGCCGGAGATCGTGCGGTTGATCTTGCTGGTGTTGATGCCCACCGCGAGGGCGTTGCCGGTGCCCAGCACGTTCTGCTGCGACACGGAGGCGCTGAACACCACGCCGTCGGACGTCGAGTAGCCGACCCCGGCGAGCAGGTTGCCCGTGGTGCGCTCGGTGACGCTGAACTCGAGGTCCACCTGGTCGTTGGAGCCGGCGACGGGCTGCGTCTCGACGTTGACGTCGTCGAAGTAGCCGAGGCGCTTGATGCGCACCTTCGAGCGGTCGATGCGCTGGCTGTCGAACCATGCGCCCTCGAGCTGGCGCGCCTCGCGGCGGATCACTTCGTCGCGCGTGCGCGCGTTGCCGATGATGTTGATGCGGCGCACGTACACGCGGCGGCCCGGGTCGACGTAGAGGGTGTACGCCACCGTGTGCTTCTGCTTGTCGACTTCCGGCACCGCGCTGACGTTGGCGAACGCGTAGCCCTCGGCGCCGAGGCGGTCGCTGATCGCCTTGGTGGTCGCCTGCTGCTTGGCGCGCGAAAACGTGTCGCCGGCCTTGAGCTGCACGAGGCGCGCGAGCTCGTCGTGCGGCACCACGAGGTCACCCGCGAGCTCGACGTCGGACACCGTGTACTTCTCGCCCTCGGTGATGTTGATCGTGATGTAGATGTCGTCCTTGTCGGGCGTGATCGACACCTGCGTCGAGTCGATGGAGAACTCGAGATAGCCGCGGTTCTGGTAGAAGCTGCGCAGCGACTCGAGGTCGGCGGACAGCTTCTGCTTCGAATACTGGTCGTCCTTGGTATACCAGGTGAGCCAGCCCGGCGTGGTCAGCTTCATCTCGTCGCGCAGCTGCGCCAGCGTGTACGACTTGTTGCCAATGATGTTGATGCGCGCGATCTTGGCGGGGTCGCCCTCCGTGATCGTGAAGTTGATCGCCACGCGGTTGCGCTCCTGCGGCGTGACCGTGGTCTGCACGCTGGCGCCGTACAGGCCGCGCGAGACGTACTGGCGCTTCAGCTCCTGCTCGGCGCGATCAAGTGCCGAGCGATCGAAGATCCGCGACTCGCTGACGCCGATCTCGCGCAGCGCCTTCTTGATCGTGTCGGTGTCGAATTCCTTGTTGCCGACGAAGGTCAGCGACGAAATCGTCGGCCGCTCCTGCACGATCACCACCAGCACGTCGCCCTGGCGCTCGAGACGCACGTCGCGGAAGAAGCCGGTGGCGTACAGCGCCTTCACGGCGTCGGAGATCTTCTGGTCGTCGACGCGGTCGCCGGACTTGATCGGCAGGTAGCTGAAAATCGTGCCCGCCTCGGTGCGCTGCACCCCTTCGACGCGGATGTCTCGCACCACGAACGGCTCGACGGCGAACGCGAGCGAGGCGAGCCACGGCGCGACGAGTGCGGCGACGAGCGCCGGCAACGCGCGACGCAAGCGTCGCGGTACGGGGCGCGAGCACGCCGCGCGGCGGTCAGAACAATCGGGAAACGTCATTGAACAACGCCAAAGTCATCAACACGGCCAGGATGGCCATGCCAATGCGCTGGCCGACCTCGAAGGCGCGGTCGGAAATCGGCGCACCCTTGATGAATTCGGCGAAATAATACAGCAAATGCCCCCCATCCAACAGCGGAATGGGCAACAGGTTCAGCACGCCGAGACTGATGCTGACCAGCGCGATGAAGCTGGCGAACGACAGCAGGCCGCCCTTCGCAGACTGGCCCGCGTAGTCGGCGAGCGTTATCGGTCCGCTGATGTTCTTCACCGAAGCGTCGCCGACGACGATGCGTCCCAGCATGCGCAGCGTGAACACCGCGAGCTCGCCGGTGCGCCGGCTCGCCTGCACGAGCGCCTCTCCTGGACCGTAGCGCACCACGATCGACACCTTGTCGACCTCGGCGGGATCGACCCGCAGGCGCAGTCCGGCGATGCCGACGCGGCGCCCTTCGGCCTCCCCCGCTTCCGGCGTCACCGCGATGTCGATCGTGCGCCCGTCGCGCAGCACGCGAAACATCATTGGCGCCAGCGGGTGCGCATTGGTGACGGCGGCCACCGCCGCCGGCGAGCGCATCGGCGCGCCGTCGATCGCCACGATGCGATCGCCATTTTGCATGCCCGCGCGCGCCGCCGGCTTGTCGGCCACCACCTCGTCGACCAGTGGCGAGCCGAGGTCGGCGCGCAATCCGAGCACCGGCATGAAGTCGCCTTCCCACTGGCGCGCGTCGAGCGTGCCGAGCGCGAGGCGGCGCTCGGCGGTGGCGCCGTCCCGCTCGCGCACGTCCAGCATCACCGCATCGGCGCCTTGCGCGCGCGCGATGCGCCAGCGCAGGTCCTGTAGGCTGCGCACCGGGACGCCGTCGACCGCGATCACGGTATCGCCGTCGGCGATGCCGGCCGCCGCCGCCGGCGACGCCGGCGGAGGTTCCGCGAACAGCGCGCGCTGGCCCGGCACGCCGGCGACGTACGAGGCCGCGAACAGCAGGACCGCGAGCACCAGATTGGCGATCGGCCCGGCGGCGACGATCGCGATGCGCTTCCACACGCTCTGGCGATTGAACGCGCGTGCCACATCGGCCGGCGCGACACGGCCTTCGCGCTCGTCGAGCATCTTGACGTAGCCGCCGAGCGGAATCAGCGACAACGCCCATTCGGTGCGGTCTGCACCGACGAACCGCGACCACACCACGCGGCCGAAGCCAACCGAAAAGCGCAGGATGCGCACGCCGGCGAGGCGCGCCACGGCGTAGTGACCGAGCTCGTGGAACACCACCAGAACGCCGAGCACGATGGCGAAGCTCGCGACCTTCCACAGGATGTCGATCATGCCGCGAGCACCTCGGCGGGGGGCGTGACGCCGAGCATCGCCGCGGTGCGCAGGCGCGCTTCGCGGTCGATGGCGATCGCGTCGTCGATGGATTCGACGCGCGCTCCCGCCAGCGCGGCGTCGCCGAGCGCCGCCGCACAGGCGCGGTGGATATCGAGGTAGCGCGCACGTCCGTCGAGAAACGCGTTCACCGCCACCTCGTTCGCCGCCGACAGCACGAGCGGCGCGGCGCCGCCGGCATCGAGCGCGTCGAACGCGAGCGCGAGGCACGGGAAGCGCGCGAGGTCGGGCGCCTCGAAGGTCAGCGCCTTGAGCTGCGCGAGATCGAGCGACGGCGCGCCGCTGGCGATGCGCGCGGGGTGGCCGAGGGCGTGCGCGATCGGGATGCGCATGTCGGCGCAGCCGAGCTGCGCGAGCATCGAGCCATCGACGTACTCCACGAGCGAGTGCACGATGCTCTGCGGATGCACGACGACATCGATCGCCGCGCGCGGCAGGCCGAACAGCCAGTGCGCCTCGATGACCTCGAGCCCCTTGTTCATCATCGTCGCCGAGTCGACCGAGATCTTGCGGCCCATCGACCAGTTGGGATGTGCGCAGGCTTCTGCCGGCGTCACGTCGCCCAGCGTGTCGACGGCGCGCGTGCGGAACGGACCGCCGGACGCAGTGAGCACGATGCGCCGCACGCCGTGCGCGAGGTCGGCGCCGGCACCGCGGTCCCCGCACTGGAAGATCGCGTTGTGCTCGCTGTCGATCGGCAGCAGCGTCGCGCCGCCGGCGCGCACCGCCGCGACGAAATGGCGGCCGCCCATCACCAGCGACTCCTTGTTCGCGAGGAGGATGCGCTTGCCCGCCCGGGCCGCCGCCAGCGTCGAGCGCAGTCCGGCGGCGCCAACGATGCCGGCGAGCACGGTGTCGACGTCCGACGACGCCGCCAGGGCGGCGATGGCATCGGCGCCGGCCAGCACTTCGATGCCGCTGCCGGCGAGCGCCAGCGCGAGCGCCTGCGCCGCGTCGACGTCGTGCATCGCCGCCACGCGGGGCCGCGCCCGTCGGCATTGCGCGGCGAGCTTCTGCCAGTTGCGATGGGCGACCAGCGCGGCCACCGCGAAGCGGTCGGGATGGCGTGCGATGACGTCGAGCGTCGACTCGCCGACGGAGCCCGTCGAACCCAGCACGGCGATGTGTTGCACGCTCATCGCAGCAGCGCCGATGCCGCGAGCGCGGCCGGCGGCATCGCCGCCAGCAGCGCGTCGACGCGATCGAGCATGCCGCCATGTCCGGGCAGCAGGTCACCGCTGTCCTTGACGCCCGCCGCGCGCTTCAGCCACGACTCGAAGAGGTCGCCGACGATGCCGAACGCGGTGAGCACGAGCGCGACGCCGACCCACGCCGCGACGTGCAGCGCGTGCGACGCGGGCGGCACGCTCCACCATGCGCAGGCTGCGGCGTACACGGCGACGCCGGCGAGCGCGCCGAACACGCCTTCCCAGGTCTTGCCGGGGCTCACTCGCGGCGCCAGCTTGCGCCGGCCGAAGCGGCGGCCGGCGAAGAACGCGGCGGTGTCGGCGACGAACACCACGCCCATCGCGGCGAGCAGCGTCCACGGCGAACGCGCGTGCAGCGTGACGAGCGCCATCCACGTCGCGATCAGCACGAGCGCGCCGATCGATGCCACCAGGGCGCGCGGGCGCAGCGGCCAGCCCGCGGTCACCCACGGCGTGGCGACGACGATCCAGAACAGCGTCGCCGCACCACAGATCGCCACGAGGAGCGGCGCCGGCCATTCGCCGGCGAACCCCGCTGCCGGCAGCCGCAGCAGCACCAGCGCAATCGCGCCGACGCCGAGCGCATAGGCAACGCGCGCACCCGCGGCGAGGCCCGCCAGTCGTGCCCATTCGAATGCCGCCGGCACCACCAGGGCGATGAGTAGTACCAACGCGAACAGCGGTGACGGCAGGAGGAAGATCGCCGCGCTGAGCGCCGCGAGGAGCACGATCGCCGTTGCCACCCGCTGTGCCAGCGCGCTCATGTTTGCACCCGGTAGCGAGCTTCGCTCGCTTCCCCCCATGGGGGCGCAGCGCCTTGGGGCGGCCCCGCGGCGCTCATCGACCGACGCCCAGGGTGTCGCTGGCGGACGCGAGTTGCTCGCTGGTGCGGCCGAAGCGTCGCTCGCGCTTCGCATACGACGCGATCGCGGCATCCAGCGCCGCGGCGTCGAAGTCCGGCCACAGGAGGTCGGTGAAGTAAAGCTCGGTGTACGCGAGTTGCCACAGCAGGAAGTTCGACACGCGCCGTTCGCCGCCGGTGCGGATGAAAAGGTCGGCCTCCGGCGCAAAGCTCATCGCCAGGTAGGGTGCAAACGCATCGGCAGCGAGCGGCGCCTCCGGCGCCAGCGCCTGCGGGTGTGCCCGGTAATATGCCTGCGCCGCCTGCGCGATGTCCCAGCGGCCACCATAATTGGCGGCGATGGTCAGCGTGAGCCGCGTGTTCGCCGCGGTCAACGCTTCGGCGCCGGCGATCAGCTCGCGGATGCGCGGCGTGAACCGTGCCAGGTCGCCGACCACCTTGAAGCGGATCTCGTTGCGGTGCAGCTTGGCGACCTCGTCCTCGAGGGCGCGCATGAAGAGCTCCATCAGGATCGACACCTCGTCCGCCGGGCGCCGCCAGTTCTCGCTCGAGAACGCGAACAGCGTCAGGTAGCGCACGCCGCGCTCGATCGCGTGGCGCACGGTCGCGCGTACCGCCTCGACGCCCTTGCGATGGCCGGCAACGCGCGGCAGCAGTCGCTTCTTCGCCCAGCGGCCGTTGCCGTCCATGATGATCGCGACGTGGCGCGGGATGGCGTCCGTCACGGGGATCTCGCGGGTCGACGAGGTGAACATGCGGGGCATGGGCGACGCCTGCCGGCGTCGTGGGCGATCGGCGGTACTAGACCGCCATCAGGTCCGCTTCCTTCGTCGCGAGCTGCTTGTCGACGTCGGCGATGTATCGGTCGGTGAGCTTCTGCACGTCGGTCTGCGCGTGGCGCTCGTCGTCCTCGGAAACCTTGTGGTCCTTGAGCAGCTTCTTCAGGTGCTCGTTGGCATCGCGGCGGATGTTGCGGATCGCGACGCGCGCGTTCTCCGCCTCGTGGCGAACCACCTTGATCAGGTCGCGGCGGCGCTCCTCCGTCAGCGCCGGCATCGGCACGCGCACGATCTCGCCCTGCGTGGCGGGATTGAGGCCGAGGTCGCTGTCGCGAATCGCCTTTTCCACCACCGGGATCATCTTCTTCTCCCACGGCTGCACGGCGATCGTGCGCGCGTCGGCCAGCGTGACGTTGGCGACCTGGTTGAGCGGCATCGGCGAGCCATAGTAGTCGACGTGGATGTGGTCGAGCAGCCCGGTGTGGGCGCGGCCGGTGCGCACCTTGGACAGGTCGGCCTTCAGCGCCTCCACCGACTTCGCCATCTTCTGCTCGGCCGATTTCTTGACGTCGTTGATCATCTTGCCTCCATCCAGCGCGCGAGAGCCGCATTTTAGCCCGCCGCGCCCCGGCGTCGCGGGACCCGCCAGGCCGCGGTACCGACGCCTGCGCCGGCGCCGCCGCGGGGCGCGCTCAGCAGTGGACGAGCGTGCCCTCGTCCTCGCCCATGACGACGCGCTTCAGCGCGCCCGGCTTGAAGATCGAGAACACCTTGAGCAGCATGTTCTGGTCGCGGCATAGCGCGAGCGCGGTCGCGTCCATCACCTTGAGGTTCTTGACGATCGCCTCGTCGAACGTCAGCGACAGGTAGCGGCGCGCCGACGGGTCCTTCAGCGGGTCGGCGGTGTACACGCCGTCGACCTTGGTGGCCTTGAGCACGATGTCGACGCCGACTTCGCGGCCGCGCAGCGCGGCGGCGGTGTCGGTGGTGAAGAACGGATTGCCGGTGCCGGCGGCGAAGATCACCACCTTGCGCTCCTCGAGGTAGCGCAGCGCCTTGCCGCGGATATAGGGCTCGGCCACCTGGTCGATGCGCAGCGCCGACTGCACGCGCGACTCGACGCCGCCGCGCCGCAGCGCGTCCTGCAGCGCCAGCGCGTTCATCAGCGTCGCCAACATGCCCATGTAGTCGGCCGTCGCGCGATCCATGCCGGCCGCGCCTGGCGCGACGCCGCGGAAGATGTTGCCGCCGCCGATGACGATCGCGGTCTCCACGCCCATGCGCGTGACGTCGACGATCTCGGCGACGATGCGGTCGATGGTCGCGCGATTGATACCGTAGGGATCCTCGCCCATCAGCGCCTCGCCCGAGAGCTTGACCAGGATGCGCTTGTAGGCGGGCTCGGCCGCCGGTGCGGCGTGTGCCGGCGGAGCGGAAACGGCGGGAGCGATCGAGACGGGCGCGACGGTTGGCGGGTTCATCGACACTCCTTGCGGCTATGCTGCGGTGAGTGGCTCGGCCGCGGGACGCGGGTCCCGCGGCCCTCGAAACACGATCAGGCGCGCGTCATCGCCGCGACCTCTGCAGCGAAATCGTCCTTCTTCCTCTCGATGCCTTCGCCGACGACGTAGAGCGTGAAGCCGTTGACTGTTGCGCCGGCTTTCTTCGCGACATCGCCCACGGTCTCCTTGCCGTCGCCCTTGACGAACGGCTGGGCGACGAGTGCCACCTCGGCGAGGAACTTGGCGACCGCGCCTTCGACCATCTTGTCGATGATGTTGGCGGGCTTGCCCGACTCGTCGGCACGGGCCTTGGCGATGCTGCGCTCGTGCGCCACCGTGGCCGCCGGCACGCCGTTGCGGTCGACCGCCAGCGGCTTGGAAGCCGCGATGTGCATCGCGAGGTCCTTGCCGAGCGCCACGTCGCCGCCCGACACGTCGACCAGCACGCCGATGCGGGTACCGTGCACGTACGACGCGAGGCGGCCCGCCGCGGCGCGACGCACGAAGCGGCGGATCGCGAGGTTCTCGCCGATCTTCTGCACCAGCGCCACGCGGCGCGCCTCGACCGTGTCGCCGGCGTCGAGCTTCCTCGTCGCGAGCGCCGCGACGTCGGCCGGATCATCGCGCGCGACAAGCGCGGCGATCTCGTTGGCGAACGCCTTGAACTCCTCGTTGCGCGACACGAAGTCCGTCTCGCAATTGACCTCGACGATCGCGCCGCTCTTGCCGTCGGCGGCGACGTACAGGCCGATCACGCCCTCCGCCGCGACCCGTGCCGACGCCTTGGACGCCTTGGCGCCCGACTTGATGCGCAGCAGGTCCTCGGCCTTCGCCATGTCGCCGCCGGATTCCGTCAGCGCCTTCTTGCACTCCATCATGCCCAGCCCGGTGCGCTGGCGCAGGTCCATCACCATGCTCGCGGAAATGTCCGCCATGCTCGACTCCAGTAGTCCGGTTCCGCCACTTGCGGGCGTCGCCGTGCGCTGCGCATGTCGCGCCGCCACGGACAAAAACAAGGGGGCAAGGGCCCCCTCGAATTCACTGCAATGCCGAGGGAAGGCACGTCACGCCGCGGCGTCGTCCTTCACCTCGACGAATTCGTCGCCGGCCTGCACGATCTCCTGGATCGACTGGCTCCTGCCCTCGAGCACCGCGTCGGCGACGCCGCGCGCGTAGAGGCGGATCGCGCGGCTGGAATCGTCGTTCCCCGGGATCACGTGGGCGATGCCCTCCGGCGAATGGTTGGTGTCAACCACGGCGACCACCGGGATGCCGAGCTTCTTCGCCTCGGTGACCGCGATCTTGTGAAAGCCGACGTCGATGACGAACATCGCGTCGGGCAATGCCGTCAGGTCCTTGATGCCGCCGAGCGACTCGGTGAGCTTCGTCTGCTCGCGCTTGTGCGACAGCGCCTCGCGCTTCGGCATCCGCTCGAACGTGCCGTCGCCGGCCATCGTCTCCAGGTCCTTCAGGCGCTTGATCGACGCCTTGACGGTCTTGAAGTTGGTGAGCATGCCGCCGAGCCAGCGGTGGTCGACGTACGGCATGCCGGCGCGCTGCGCCTCCTCGGCGATGATCTCGCGCGCCTGGCGCTTGGTGCCGACGAACAGGATCGTGCCCTTGCGCGCGGCGAGCTGCCGCACGTATTTCATCGCATCGTTGTACTTCTCGAGCGTCTTCTCGAGATTGACGATGTGGATCTTGTTGCGGTGGCCGAAGATGTATTCGGCCATGCGCGGATTCCAGTAGCGGGTCTGGTGGCCGAAGTGGACGCCGGCCTCCAGCATTTGGCGCATCGTGACGGACATGCTCGTTGACTCCTCGTCAGGGTTGGTTGACCTCCATCGGCAGCGATGATCCGCGTGCCCTTGCGGGCGGCGGACACCCTGAACCTGCGCGATGTGCGGATTTTCCCGCGTTCGCCAGACACCGCAAGGGATTGATTCGTCCCGCCGGCGCCGCATCTGGGGACATGCCGCGGCCCCAGGGCCGGGTGGTGTTCCCCTGACTGCGAATGCGAGCTAACTTGCTATTCTAGCACGGTTTTGATTCACTGAGCGACGATCCGGCACCGCATGAGCGCCACCCCTCTCTTCGCACCGCTGCCTGGCGTCCCGGTCCGCGCCCGCCTCGCCGGGCTGGCCGCCCTCGACGTCGCCGGCACCGACGCCCTCGCGTTCCTGCACGGCCAGCTGTCGAGCGACGTCAAGGCGCTCGCCGCTGGCAGCGCGCACTACGCGAGCTACAACTCGGCCAAGGGCCGGATGCTCGCGACGATGATCGCCTGGCACCGCGAGCCGCACCGCGTGACGCTGGTCCTCGCCGCCGACCTCGCGCCTGCGATCCACAAGCGCCTCGCCATGTACGTGCTGCGCGCGAAAGTGACGATCACCGCCTCGGCGCGGCCGCTGTGGGGCGTCGTCGGTGCCGATGCGCGTGCCGCGCTCGATGGCGACGGCATTGCGCTGCCGGCCGCATGGAGGTCGGCGCGCATGGATACGGCCGACGTGCTCGCGTTGCCGGACGGCCGTTTCCTGGTCGACTGCGACGCCGGCCTGCCGGATGCCATGGCGGCGTTGCCCGAGGCAGACGAGTCGCTGTGGTCCTGGGCCGGTGTGCGCGCCGGCGTTCCGCAGGTTACGCAGGCGACGAGCGACGTCCTGATCGCGCAAGGGGCCAACTTCGAGCTCGTCGGCGGCGTCGATTTCCGCAAGGGCTGCTACCCCGGCCAGGAAATCATCGCGCGCATGCAATATCTCGGTCGCCTCAAGGAGCGCCTGCGCGCCTTCCACGCCGACGCAGCCGGCATCGCCGCCGGCACGCCGCTGTCGAGCGCCGGCCGCGACGAGAGCGTGGGAACCGTGGTCAATGCCGCGCCATCGCCCGCGGGCGGCGTCGATCTTCTCGCCGTGACGCGCCTCGACGCCGGCGACGCGCCGCTCTTCGCCGGCGGCCATGCGCTCGCGCCGCGCGCCCTGCCGTATGCCGTGCCTGCGCTCGACAACGACCGCGTCCGGCTGTGACCACGCGCGACCATCACTATTACGTCTGGTACCGGCTCGCCGGGGACCCGGCCTGCGCCCGCGCGGCGATTACCGCGATGATGCTCGACGTGGCCATGAGCACGGGCGTCGCCGGGCGCCTGTTCGAGCGCGCCGACGACGCCTCGACCTGGCTCGAGGTGTACGACGACATCGAGGACCGGCACGCCTTCGAGCGCCGGCTCGCGCGCGCCGTCGCCGACCACGCCGCCGCTCAGTTCGCCGACGGCGGGCGCCACGTCGAGTGCTTCTGCGCGGCTGGCAAGCGCGCGACCTGAGCGTCCGATGTGCCTCGCCGCTGTCGCGCTCGCCGCGCATCCGCGTCACGCGCTGGTGATCGCCGCCAACCGTGACGAGTACCACGCCCGACCGGCGGCGGCGGCCCACTGGTGGGAGGACGGCGTGTTCGCGGGCCGCGACGAGCGCGCCGGCGGCACATGGTTCGGCGTCACGCGGGCCGGGCGCTTCGCCCTCGTCACCAACTTCCGCGAGCCCGGGCGCAACGATCCCGAACGGCGCTCGCGCGGCGAGCTGCCGCTCGCCATCCTGCGCGACCCCGCGGACATCGCCACGGCCTGCGCCGGCGTCGCGCGCGTCGGCGACCGCTACAACGGATTCAACGTCGTCGCCGGCGAGCCGCACGCGGCGTTCCACTTCTCGAACCGGCGCGAAGGTGTGGTCGCGCTCGGCAGCGGCGTGCATGCGCTGTCCAACGGCGCGCTCGGCGCCCCGTGGCCAAAGGTGCTGCGCGTGGGTGCCGCAGTCGAGCGCTGGTGCGCCGACGGCAGTGACGACATCGACCGCCTGTGGCAGGCGCTCGCCGATCGCGCGCCAGCGCCGGATGGCGAGCTGCCACACACCGGTTTGCCGCTCGCGCGCGAGCGCCTGGTGTCGGCGCCCTTCATCGTCGATCCGGACTACGGCACACGCGCGTCCACGATCCTCACCATCGCGCACGACGGCACTGCGACGTTCGTCGAACGCCGCTTCGACAGCCACGCGACGCTGATCGACGAGATCACCGAGCGCTTCGAAGTCGCCGCGCGCAGCTGACGCCGGCGTCGGGCGATGCGGTGGCGGACGGCTCCCGGGGCGCACGTCGTCGCGCCGGCGCCCCTTCTACGTGCTGCCCGCCGCCAGTTCGCGAACCATCGTCTGGTGCGCGATGCCGGCCTCTTCGTAGGCGTCGCCAACCGCGGCGAATCCCAGTCGCGCATAGAACACGCAGGCCTGTACTTGCGAATGCAGCGACACCCGGAGGTGGCCGGCGGCGCGCGCGATGTCGAGCAGCGCACGCATCATCCTGTCACCGACGCCCTGGCCCCGCCAGTGCGCGAGCACCGCGACGCGACCGATCGCGCCTTCCGGCAACAGCCGCGCACAGCCGATCGGCGTGCCGTCGGCCGCTTCGGCGAGGACGTGGACGCTCGTGCGATCGGCATCGTCCCATTCGAGCTCGGGCGGTATCCCCTGCTCGACGACGAATACCGCCTCGCGCACCGCGCGCAGCGCAGCCTCGTCGTCGCGCCAGCAGGTCACGCGCACGCCGAATGCCGGTCCGCTCACGCGTAGTCCGACAGCCCGATACGCGCCGCGCCGTCGCGCACCGTCAGCGCGGCGCGGCCGCCCACCGGCAACGTCACCTTGTCGCGCACGTGGCCGAAGGGCAACCCGGTCAGGATCGGTGTCGGTGTCACGCCACGCATGTGCGCCACCATCGCCGCGAAGTCGTAGCCGCCGTCGTTGGCGTTGAGCGCGTATTCGGTGAACGCGCCCAGCAGCACCGCGCGCTGCCGCGCGAGGATGCCCGCGTGGTGCAGCTGGTAGAGCATCCGCTCGACGCGGTACGGATGCTCGGCGACGTCCTCGAGGAACAGGATGCCGCCATCGATCGCCGGCAGATGCTGCGTGCCGCACATCGACGCGACCAGCGCGAGGTTGCCGCCCCACAACGTGCCTGCGACGTCGATGTCCGGCCCGTCGAGCGCGCAATCGAACGCGTGGTGCGGATTTTCGAGGACGGCGAGGCAATGCTCGAGCGTGTACGCCGACGGTGCCGCGGCACCGAAGTCGTACGCGGCCATCGGCCCCGCGAACGACTTCATGCCGGCGGCGGCGAGCGCAGCCAGCTGGAACGCGGTGAAATCCGAGTGGCCGAGCCAGCGCTTGCGGGATTGCGCGAGCCGCGCAAAATCGATGCGCGATATGAGGCGCGTCCAGCCATAGCCGCCGCGCACGGCGAGCGCGACGTCGACGTCGTCGCGTGCGGCGATGCGCGCGATCGCCGCCAGGCGCTCGTCGTCGGTGCCGGCGAAGCGCTGCCAGCGTGCCGTGGCGGCGTCGTCGACGACGACCGCGTGTCCCAGTTCGCGCAGCTTCTGCGCGGCGCGCGCCACCGCCGCGGGATCGGTGGCGAAGCCCGCCGGCGCGTAGATGCCGAACGCGACCGTCATCGCCGCGCCGCGAAGAATCCGGACAGCAGCGCCGCGCATTCGGCGCCCCGCACGCCGCCCGTCACCGCCGCATGGTGGTTGAGGCGCGGCTCGGCGAACAGGTCGATCACCGAGCCCGCGGCGCCGGTCTTGGGATCGTGCGCGCCGAACACGACGCGCGCGATGCGCGCGTGCAGCGTCGCGCCCGCGCACATCGCGCAGGGTTCCAGCGTCGTGTAGAGCGTGCAGCCGGCGAGACGGTAATTGCCGAGGGCGCGCGCGGCATCGCGCAGCGCGGCGATCTCGGCATGCGCGGTCGGGTCGTTGTGCGCGATCGGCGCATTGCCACCGCGGCCGACGATCGCGCCCTCGCATACGACGACGGCGCCCACGGGCACCTCGCCGCGAGCCGCCGCGGCGCGCGCGAGCGCGAGCGCCTCGCCCATCGCGTCGGCGTCTGCGTCGGCGGATGCCCCGGGCGTCGCGCCCGCGACTTCACTTCTCGTTGACGCTGTCCTCGACATGGAATGCGTGGAGCAGGCGATGGATGAACGGCGTGAACAGGATGCCGGTCGAGCCCAGCAGCATCACGCCGCAAAACAGCGAATAGAGGCTCTCGAACACCCGGCCCGGATCCGAGAGATCGGTGACCACGGGCCCCATGCCGGAGAGCAGCAGTGACGCCTGGTGGAACGAAATCAGCCAGCTCAAATGCGCGATGAAGTGATAGCCCAGCACGCCGCAGGTCAGCGTGCCGGCGAGCAGCAGGGCGGCGACCTTGGCGCCGGAGACGACGCGGCTGAGGAAGCGCCGGTGCGGCGCGAGCGTCGTCGCGGCGGACGACTTCGGCGCTGCGGCCTTGGCGTCCGTCGCCGGCTTGGCGGCCTTGGCGTCCGCCGCCGGCTTGGCGGCCTTATCCGCCATTGCCCTGCCCGATCACCGCGTCGGCCTCGATCTCCACCAGGATTTCGGGGGCGATGAGCCGCGACACCTCCACCATCGTGCAGGCCGGCCGGATGGCGGCGAATGCCTCGCCATGCGCGCGCCCGACCGCTTCCCACTGGTCGATGTCGACGACGAAGATTCGCGTGCGCACGACGTCGGCGAGCGAGCCGCCCGCGCGTGCCAGCGCCGCCGCGATGTTGGCGATCGCCTGGCGCGCCTGCGCATAGGCGTCGCCGACGCCGACGATGTTGCCGGCGCCGTCGGTGGCGGTGGTGCCGGAGACGAATACTTGGCGGCCGACCCGGACTGCGCGCGAATAGCCGACGATCGGCTCCCACGGGGCACCGCTGCCGATGTTGGACCTTGGGCTCACGCCGCACATGCCGGTTGCCGACGGCACGCCATCGTTCGGGTCGCTTCGATGATCGGTAATGCGTTCATGGCGTGCTCTTCGCGCTCGCCATGGTACGCGCCTGCACCGGTTGGCCGGGCACGCCTTCCTGCATGCCGAGTATCCGCTCGATTTCCGCGGCCAGCTCGGCTTGCCGATAGGGCTTGCCGATGCGCGGCAGGTCGATTCCCGAATCGCGCGGCAAATCGGCATACCCGGAGACGAGCAGGATCGGCAGGTCCGGGCGCATCCGGCGCGCGACTTCGGCGAACTGCAGGCCGTTCATCCCCGGCATCGAATAATCGGTGACGACGAAATCGACGACTTCGCCGCGCCGCAGAATGTCGAGCGCATCGGTGCCGGACGCGGCCTCGAGGACACCGTGGCCGAGATCCTCGAGCATGCCCGCGGTGCTCGTGGCGATCAGCTCGTCGTCGTCGACGACAAGCACCGTCATTCGCCGGGGCGCCGCCTTGACCACGGGCACGGTGACCGGATTGCCCGCGGGCGCGGCGCTGGTGGTGACCGGCAGCCACACCTCCGCGCGCGTACCGCGCCCGACTTCGCTTGCAAGGCGCAACGCGCCGTGCATCTGCACGGCGAGGCCGTGGATCATCGACAGGCCGAGCCCCGTGCCCTTGCCCAGCTCCTTGGTCGAGAAGAACGGCTCGGTAGCCTTGCGCAAGGTCTCGGCGTCCATGCCGTGGCCGGTGTCGGTGACGACCAGCCGCACATATCTGCCCGGCGCAAGCTCGGCGTCGTCGCGCGTCTCCACGGCGTCGACGGCGATGGTGAGCGTGCCGCCCTCGGGCATCGCGTCGCGCGCGTTGACGACGAGGTTGAGCACCGCGAGCTCGATCTGGTTCGTGTCGAGCAGAACTAGCGGCAGTTTCGGCGGCAACTGCATCCGCAATTCGACGCGCGCGCCGACCGAGCGCTCGATGAGGTCGGCCATGCCGCGCACAAGGTCCGCGAGGTTGCCGGGCTCGACCTTGAGATCCTGGCGATGCGCGAAGGCCAGCAACCGCTGCGTCAGCGTGGCGCCACGTTGCGCGCCCTGCAGCGCGCCGTCGATGAGACGGACGGATCGCTCGTCGTCCGCCACCCGCTTGCGCAGCAGGTCGAGGTTGCCCATCACGGCCATCAGCAGGTTGTTGAAATCGTGCGCAACGCCACCGGTGAGCTGGCCGATGGTTTCCATTTTCTGCACCTGGCGCAACTGCCGCTCGGCGCGTTCCCTCTGCTCGATCTCGCCCAGCACGGTCGCGTGCGCCGTCTGCAGTTCCCGCGTGCGCGCGACGACGCGCTCTTCCAGCGTCTCGTTGATCCGGCGCAACGTCTCTTCCGCGGCCTTGCGATCGGTGATGTCCGACGCCACGCCGACCAGGCGCGCGTGCATGCCGCCGGCGTCGCGCACGAGTCGCGCGCGGAACTCGGCCCAGTGCACGCTGCCGTCCGGCCACACGTTGCGGTGTTCGATCGCATAGTCCACACCACTGTCGATCGTCTGCTTCATCGCCTCGCGCACGCGAACCCGGTCGTCCGCATGCACGATGGCCAGCAGCGTGTCACGCGACATCGGCTCGCCTTCGTCCCGCCCGAACAGCGCCATGCAGGTCGGCGACGCGTCGAGCGCGCCGGTTTCGACATCGAGCACCCACGAGCCGAGCCGGCCCGCGCGCAGCGCGGTACGCAGCCGCTGCTCGCCCTCGTGCAGCTCCTCCATCCGCGCACGCGCGTCGTATTGGCGCTCGCGCGCCTTGACGGCGGTGCGCGCGACGCTGACGAAAGTCGTCGGATGGAACGGGCGCTCGAGGAATGTCACGTTGCCGAGACGTTCCGACAGGTTCAGCGCCTGCGGATTGCGCTCGGGGCCGCCGCCACGCCGCGTGAGCACGATGATCGGCAGATCCGACCACGCCGGCTGCGCGCGCACCCACGCGGCGATGCCGCCGAGATCGGCATCCCATAGCGCCTCCTCGGTGACCACGACGAAGCCCGGATCGCCGGCGAGCGCTCGCTCGAGCGCGGCGAAGTCGGCGGCGACCGACGCATCGATGCCGCCTTCGCGCAGCAGGCCGCAAGCCACCGCCGCGTCGCGTCCCATGGGCGCGAAGACGACGGCCGCGGGTGCGCGGCGCGGATCAGGACCCGCGATCCCGGGGTTCGCCATGCTGCAGCAGCGGATTGGCGCCGCCCACGAACAGTGGCACGCCTCGCAGAATCCCTTGAAAATCCGTGAGCGGAAGGCCGAGGCTCAGCCCGTTCGAGCCGATGCGGAATTCGCGGATCGTGTCCTCGTGGCGGCCGGTACGCTTCTTGATGATCGACACCGCGCGGCGGACCTTGCCGAGAGCCTCGAAATAGCGCAGCAGGATGACGGTATCCGCGAGATACGTGACGTCGACGGGCGCCTTCATGTCGCCGACGAGGCCGTGCTGCGCCACGGTGAGGAACGTGTTGGCGCCCTGGCGGTTCAGGTACTGGATCAGTTCGTGGATGTGCAGGATGAGCGCGTTCTCTTCCGGCATCGCGGCCTGGTAGCCGTTGAGGCTGTCGATCACCACCGTACTCACTTCCATGCGGCGCACCACGTCGCGCACGCGCTGCGCGAATTCGCCGGGCGACAGCTCCGCGGCATCGAGCTGCTCGATGTGCAGCGCGCCGCTGTCGCGCATGCCCTCGAGGTCGAAGCCCATCGTCCTGGTGCGGTCGAAGAGCAGGCCGAGCTCCTCGTCGAAGGCGAAGATCGCCGCCTTGCCGCCACGCCGGATTTCCGCGGCGACGAACTGCAGCGCGAACGTGCTCTTGCCCGTGCCGGCCGGCCCCAGGATCAGCGTGCTCGATCCGCGCTCGATGCCACCGCCGAGCAGCGCGTCCAGTCCTTCGACGTCGCTTTTCACCTGGTCGCGCTTGAAAGGCCGGCGATGCTCGGCGGCCACCAGCCGCGGAAACACCTGGACGCCACCGGTCTTGATCGTGAAATCATGGTAGCCGCCGCGCACCGCCTGCCCGCGGTATTTCGACACGCGCAGCCGGCGTCGCTCGGCGCCGTAGTCGGGCGCCAGCTCCTCGAGCTGGATGACGCCGTGCACGACGCTGTGCGCGGTCTTGTCGGTGCTCTCCGACGTCCGGTCGTCGAGCATCAGGACAGTCGCGCCGTGGCGCGCGAAATAATGCTTGAGCGCGAGTATCTGGCGGCGGTAGCGCAGCGAGCTTTGCGCCAGCAGGCGGATCTCGGACAGGCTGTCGATCACCACGCGCTGGGGCCGCACGCGCTCGAACGTGTCGAAGATCATCCGCGCGACTTCACCGAGCTCGAGGTCCGACGAGTAGAGAAGGCTCTGCTGCTGGTCGGCATCGAGCAGGCTTTCCGGCGGCACGAGCTCGAACACCTCGACACTGCCGTCGATCGTCCAGCCGTGGGAGGCGGCGCCATCGCGCAGCTCGCCTTCGGTCTCGGACAGCGTGACGTAGAGACCGCGCTCGCCGTCCTGCGCGCCCTGGATGAGGAAGCGCAGCGCGATCGTCGTCTTGCCGGTGCCGGGATGGCCTTCCAGCAGAAACACGTGGCCGGGCGAAAATCCGCCGGCGAGGATGTCGTCGAGGCCGGGGACGCCGGTGCGGGCCTTGTTGGTCATGGTCCTGTCTGCGCCCATCATCAGGTCCTTTGCGGGAAGCATCATGTTCCCGCGTGCAAAACCGCAGCGCGGCTACTCCCACTCGATCGTCGCCGGCGGCTTGCTCGATATATCGTAGACGACGCGGTTGATCCCGCGCACCTCGTTGGTGACGCGGTTGCTGATCCGCGCGAGCAGTTCGTGCGGCAGGGGCGCCCAGCGCGCGGTCATGAAGTCGGTGGTCTCCACGCAACGCAAGGCAATCGCGTTTTCGTACGTTCGTCCGTC
>DATBOK010000219.1:0-10235 GCA_036553845.1 Casimicrobiaceae bacterium | reverse complement strand
GCCGAGGGCAGCCGGAAGCCGTAGTTGACGAGGTTCTCCTTGCGCGCGCGGTCGCCCTTGTACATGCCGCCCACCTGCGGCACCGTCACGTGCGACTCGTCGATGAACATGAGCGAGTCGCGCGGCAGGTAGTCGATCAGCGTCGGCGGGGGCTCGCCTGGCTGGCGCCCGGACAGGTGCCGCGAGTAGTTTTCGATGCCTTTGCAGAAACCGATCTCGACCATCATCTCGAGGTCGAAGCGGGTGCGTTGCTCGATGCGCTGCGCCTCGATCAGCTTCATCTCGCCGACGAACTTGTCCTTCTGCAGCACCAGCTCGCGCTTGATCGCCTCCACCGCGTCGAGGGTCTTCTGGCGCCCGGTGACGTAGTGCGACGACGGGAAGACCGTGAAGCGCGCGATGCGCTGGCGCACGTGGCCGGTGAGCGGATCGAACAGCTGCAGCGACTCGATCTCGTCGTCGAACAGCGAGACCCGCACGGCGTTCTCGGCGTGCTCGGCGGGGAAGATGTCGAGCACGTCGCCGCGCACGCGGAACGTGCCGCGCTTGAAGTCCGTGTCGTTGCGCGCGTACTGGATCTCCGTGAGGCGCTTGATCGCGTCGCGCTGCGTGAGCTTCTCGCCCTCGTGCAGGTGCAGGATCATGCTGTGGTACTCGGACGGGTCGCCGATGCCGTAGATCGCCGACACCGTCGCCACGATCACGCAGTCCGGGCGCTCGAGGATCGCCTTGGTCGCCGACAGCCGCATCTGCTCGATGTGCTCGTTGATCGAGCTGTCCTTCTCGATGTAGAGGTCGCGCGACGGCACGTACGCTTCCGGCTGGTAATAGTCGTAGTAGCTGACGAAGTACTCGACCGCGTTGTGCGGCAGGTAGTCGCGGAATTCCGAGTAGAGCTGCGCCGCGAGCGTCTTGTTCGGCGCCAGCACCAGCGCCGGCCGCCCGGTGCGGGCGATGACGTTGGCCATCGTGAAGGTCTTGCCCGAGCCGGTGACACCCAGCAGCGTCTGGAACGACAGGCCGTCCTCGAGGCCTTCGACCAGCTTGTCGATCGCCTGCGGCTGGTCGCCCGCGGGGGCGAACGGCTGGTGGAGCTCGTACGGACTGTCGGGGAAGCGGACGATCATGGAATGCGAGGAATCCCTGGAACCGTATATATTAACGGTATGCACGATTATTTGTCGAGGAACTGCAGCGCCGCCAGCCGTGCATACAGCGGGCTCGCGTGCAACAGGCCGTCGTGGGTGCCGATCGCGACGATGCGGCCCTCCTCCATCACGGCGATGCGATCGGCATGGCGGATGGTGGCGAGGCGATGCGCGATCATCAGCACAGTGCGGCCGGTCATCAGCGTTTCAAGGGCGAGCTGCACTTCCCGCTCGCTCTCGGCATCGAGCGCGCTGGTCGCCTCGTCCAGCAGCAGGAACGGCCGGTCGGCGAGCACCGCGCGCGCGATGGCCAGACGCTGCCGCTGGCCGCCGGACAGCCGCACGCCGCGCTCGCCGAGGAACGTGCCGTAGCGCTGCGGCAGGCGCTCGACGAACGCGTCGGCATAGGCTGCGACGCAGGCGGCGCGCACCTCGTCGTCGCTCGCCTGCGGGCGGCCGAAGCGCACGTTCTCGGCGACGCTCGCGGCGAACATGACCGGGTCCTGCGGCACCAGCGCGAAGCGCCTGCGCACTTCGCGCGGATCGGCGCGTGCGACGTCGACGCCGTCGACGCGGATCCGGCCGGCGCCGACATCGTAGAAGCGCATCAGCAGTTGCAGCACCGTGGTCTTGCCAGCGCCGGACGGGCCGACCAGCGCGACTTTCTCCCCGCGGCGCATGTCGAGGGTGAAGTCCGCCAGCGCCGCGTGCTCGGGGCGCGCCGGGTAGTGGAAGCTCACGCGATCGAACGCGATCGAGCCGGTTGACGGCATGGGCAGCGGCTGCGGATCCGCCGGGATGCGGATGTCCGGCTCCACGGCCAGGAGCTCGAACAGCCGCTCCGTGGCGCCGGCGGCGCGCTGCAGGTCGCCGATCACCTCGCTGATCGTGCCGACGGCGCTGGCCACCAGCACCGCGTAGAACACGAACGCGGACAGCTGGCCGGCCGACATCGCACCGCTGATGACATCGTGGCCGCCGATCCACAGGATCACGCCGACGGCGCCGAACACCAGCATGATCACGCAGGCGACGAGGAACGCGCGCTGGCGGATGCGCTGCGTCGCCGTGGTGAACGCGGCCTCGACGCGCTCGCCGAACAGCCGTCGGTCCTGGTCCTCGTGGCCGTAGGCCTGCACCACGCGGATCTCGTGCAGCGCCTCGTCCAGATAGCTCGACACGTCGCCGACGCGGTCCTGGCTGGCGCGCGCGAGCTTGCGCACCTTGCGGCCGAACAGCACGATCGGCGCCACCACCACCGGGATGCCGACCATCACCAGCAGTGTCAGCTTGACGCTGGTGGCGAGCATCATGACGATGCCGCCGATCATCAGCAGGCAATTGCGCACCGCCATCGAAGCGCTGCTGCCGATGACCTGGTCGAGCATCGTCGTGTCGTTGGTGAGCCGCGACATCACTTCGCCGGTGCGCGCCTCCTCGAAGAAGCTCGGCGGCAGCGACATCAGGTGATCGAACACCGCGCGTCGCAGGTCGGCGGTCACGCGCTCGCCGATCCACGACACGAAGTAGAACCGCGTGTACGTGGCGAACGCGAGCAGGACGATGACGCCGAGCGATAGCGCCAGCATGCGGTCGAGCTGCGCCGCGTCGTTGGCCGAGAACCCGCGGTCGATCACGTACTTGAGGCCCTGCCCGAACAGCAGCACGGCGGCGGCGGCGACCAGCAGCGCGATCGCGGCGACGATCACCTGGCGCCGATACGGTCGCACGAAGCGCGCCACGCGCGCGACGGTGCGCAGCGCGGTGGCAGGGGGAATCGGCGGTGCGGGTTCGAGCCGCGTGTCGTTGCGGGCCATGCTGGAGGGCACGGAAGGGAGCTGGCGTTGCGGTAAAATACATTGTTTGGCCGATTCCACCGATTGCAACGCGGAATTCACACGATGAACGCTCCCCTCGCGACCACCAGCACCTTCCTCGCCGCCATCGAAATGGCGCCGCGCGACCCGATCCTCGGCGTCACGGACGCCTACAACGCGGACACGCGACCGGACAAGGTGAACCTGGGCGTCGGCGTCTACACCGACGACGCCGGCAAGATCCCGCTGCTCGACTGCGTCCGGCGCGCCGAGCGCGCGATCGCCGACAAGGCGGCGCCGCGCGGGTACCTGCCGATCGACGGCATACCCGCCTATGACAAGGGCGCCCAGGCGCTGCTGTTCGGCGCGGACAGCGAGGTCGTCAGCAGCGGTCGCGCCCTCACCGTGCAGGCGCTCGGCGGCACCGGCGCGCTGCGCGTCGGCGCCGATTTCCTGCGCCGCTTCGCGCCCGGCGCGAGGGTCTGGATCAGCGACCCGAGCTGGGAAAACCATCGCGCGCTGTTCGAAGGCGCCGGCTTCGTCGTCAACACGTACCGCTATTACGATGCGGCGACGCGCGGCCTCGATTTCGACGGGTTCATGCGCGCGCTCGAATCGATCCCGGCCGGCGACGTCGTGGTGCTGCATGCGTGCTGCCACAATCCCACCGGCGTCGACCCGACGCCGGTGCAATGGCAAAAGGTCCGCGACCTCGTGCGCACGCGGCAACTGATCCCGTTCCTCGACATCGCCTACCAGGGCTTCGCCGACGGCCTCGATGCCGACGCCGCCGTGGTGCGCAGCTTCGCCGCCACGCCCGGCCCGATGCTCGTCGCGAGCTCGTTCTCCAAGTCGTTCTCGCTGTACGGCGAGCGCGTCGGCGCGCTGACGATCGTGGCATCCAACAAGGACGAAGCCGCGCGCGCGCTGTCGCAGGCCAAGCGCGTCGCGCGCGTGCTGTGGTCCAACCCGCCGACGCACGGCGGCCAGACCGTCGCCATGGTGCTGAACGACCCCGAGCTTCGCGCGCAATGGGAGCAGGAGCTCGCGGCGATGCGCGATCGCATTCGCGAAATGCGCACGCTGCTGCACGCCAAGCTCAAGGTGCTCGCGCCGGGCGCCGCGTCCGATTTCGTCATCGCGCAACGCGGCATGTTCTCGTACACCGGCCTCACCACACCGCAGGTGCATCGGCTGCGCGACGAGTTCGCGATCTACGCGGTCGATTCCGGCCGCATCTGCGTGGCGGCGCTCAACCTGCGCAATCTCGACCACGTCGCCAGCGCGATCGCCGCCGTATCGAAATCCTGAGGCCGGGCGCGCGATCCGTTGCGAGAAGGATCGCGCAACTCTTTGACGAATTGGCGAAATCCGCTATAATCGACGACTCATCACCGCGGGAATAGCTCAGTTGGTAGAGCGCAACCTTGCCAAGGTTGAGGTCGCGAGTTCGAGACTCGTTTCCCGCTCCAGATTCGCCAGGGAGAGCCCACCGTCACGCAGCACCGGCTCTCCCTTTTCGTTGGGCGCACCCCTCAAGGCGGGGTGGCAGAGTGGTCATGCAGCGGCCTGCAAAGCCGTGTACGCCGGTTCGATTCCGACCCCCGCCTCCACCCCCTTCTGAGCATTAGCAGCGGGAGGCTGGCATCAGCCTCCCACGCCTGGTGCACGTCAACTGCCCGCGGTGCCGGGCATCCAATCCCAGCCGGACCTCGATGCCATTTCGCCGCTCCGCGCATCGCTGCAGGACTCCACGTGCGAAACGCCGCGCGGATCAGTACCGCTTTTCAATGAACTTGTAGGGATGCTTCAAGGGCTTGTAGCTGCCCGGCTTCTGTCGAGGCGGCAAGCGAATGCTCTTGACGGGAATAGTTTGGTGCGGAATCTTGCTCAGCAGGTGACTGATGATATTCAGACGCGTGCGCCGCTTGTCGTTGGAGTCGACCACGTACCAGGGTGCGAAATCGGTGTCGGTCGCGGCGAACATGTCGTCGCGCCCGCGCGAGTATTCGTACCAGCGGTTGTAGGATTTCACATCCATCGGTGACAGCTTCCACACCTTGCGCCGGTCCTTGATGCGCGCCTCGAGCCTGCGTGTCTGCTCTTCCGGGCTCACTTCCAGCCAGTACTTGAGCAGGATGATTCCCGAATTGACGATGGCCTTTTCTACCAGCGGCGCGACCTGCAGGAAATCCTTCGCCTGCTGTTCGGTGCAAAACCCCATCACCCGCTCGACGCCGGCGCGGTTGTACCAGCTGCGATCGAAGATCACGATCTCCCCTGCTGCGGGCAGGTGCGGCAGGTAACGCTGAACGTACATCTGGGACTTTTCGCGATCGGTGGGTGCAGCCAGCGCCACCACCCTGAATACACGCGGGCTTACCCGGTCCATGATGGCCTTGATCGTGCCGCCCTTGCCGGCCCCGTCGCGTCCCTCGAAGACGATGCAGACCTTGAGCCCCTCGCGCACGACCCATTGCTGAAGTGCGACGAGCTCCTCGTGCAGCGGGGCGAGTGCCTTCGAATATTCCTTTTCCTTGAGCGGTGCGGGCGCCTTTTGCGCTGCTGACTTGGCCACACTGCCGGATTTGCGCGTGCTGGATTTCATTTCGACTCCCTGTTTTTGGATGCGAGCGACCACCGTCGATCGGCGGTTCCTTCACAACATGTCAATCCAGATACCTGGCAACGCGCTGCTGAGATTGGCGAGCCCGCGCAATCCCGGGTGTCGGCGACGAGCGCGTCGTTGACCGGCGCGGCGCACGCACGCGTGGCACCGGGCGACGATCCAGTATACGGAATGCGGGGAAAACCGATAATGTCCCGAATGCAGGCAGGGTTGGCAGGTCGCCCACCTCCCGCCTCTACCGATCGTCCGTCGTGTACGCCAATCCGCTGAGCCAACACCAAGGGAGTCCGTCATGCTGCTCGGAATGTCCGTATCGGCCTTCACCACGTTTCACGTGATCCTGAGCCTCGTCGGCATCGTCGCCGGCCTCGTCGTGCTGTACGCGATGCAAGGCTCGCGGCGCCTGCCGCGCGGGACGGCGCTGTTCCTCGCCACCACCATCCTCACCAGCCTCACCGGCTACCTGTTTCCGCGCGATCACATCCTGCCCTCGCACGTGGTGGGCGCCATCTCGCTGGTCGTGCTGGCCGTCGCCGTCTACGCGCTCTACGCACGCCGGCTGGAGGGATCGTGGCGCGCGATCTACGTCGTCGGCTCGGTGCTCGCGCTCTATCTCAACGTGTTCGTGCTGGTCGTGCAGTCGTTCCAGAAAATTCCTTCGCTCGCCGCGCTGGCGCCGACGCAATCCGAGCCGCCATTCGTCATTGCCCAGGGGGTGGTGCTGCTGGCCTTCGTGGTGCTGGGTTACCGGGCGGTCCGCGCGTTCCATCCGGCGCTGAATGACATGGCGACGCGTCCGGCCTGACCTGCGCGCCCGTGCACCGCGCGCCCTTCGCGGGCCGCCCCACGTGAGACGTGGCGCGCATTGGCGCGCAGTGGTCTATGCCGGCATCGCGGCCGCCATCGCGTCGACACTGGTCGAAGTTGTCGCATGGCTGGCGCTCGCCGACGATCCTGCCGGCACGATCCTTCGCGATGTCCGCTTCGCCGCCGCCCTGGTCCTGGGCCAGCGGGTCCTCGTCCCTGCCGAACCTGTAGGCGCCGGCATCCTGCTGGCGGCGACCGGCGTGCACCTCGCGCTGTCGTTCGTCTATGCGGCGGCGCTGTCCAGTCTGCTCGCTGCATGGCACGCCGCGCGCCCGGTCGTGGTAGGTGCCGCATTCGGCACCGTGCTCTACGCGGTCAACCTGCATGGCATGACCCGCTTTTTCCCGTGGTTCGCGGCCGACCGCGATGCGGTCACGATGATCGCGCACGTGGTCTTCGGCGTCGTCGCGGCAGCCGTCTACACGCGGCGATCGCGACAGCCGCCGGCGTAACATACGTGCCCCCCGTCGCCGGCCCAACGCTGGCCAAGGTGACCACACCGTAACTTCAAACCGGCATCGGGGACATCACGCGCGGACCGGGATGGGCTTGCGCAGAGGGTAACGACGACGCATGGATGCGATGACCGCGGAGCGCCCGCTCGACGATCCCGTATGGTCGGCGTTGACGACCCGGCACGCCCATCTGGCGCGCGGCGACGCGCTGGCGCGCCGCTATCCGGCGGACATCGCGCCGTTCGCGGCGATGGCTGCGGTGACGCCCTTGCATGCGGCGGCGCTGCGGGCGCTGGTCGACGTCGACGAGGTGGTGGCGGTCGTCGGTACTCCCGTGCCGGACGACGCCGAGGGGTGGGCGACGCAGGACAACCTGCGGCTGGTGCAAATGATCCGCCGCGACCCGCGGCCGTTGCCCAGGGGTGACGCGGCGATCGTGCGGCTCGACGCCAACGATGTCGACGCGATGCTCGCGCTGGTCGAGATCACGCATCCCGGGCCCTTTCGCCAGCGCACGATCGAGCTCGGCACGTTCGTCGGCGTGCGCCACGCCGGCCGCCTCGTCGCCATGGCCGGCGAGCGCATGCACACGGGCGATTTTCGCGAGGTCAGCGGCGTGTGCACGCATCCGGATGCGCAGGGCAAGGGGCTCGCCCGCGCGCTGATGGCCGATGTGATCAACCGGATGCTGCGCGCCGGCGAAGTGCCGTTCCTGCACGCCGACGCCGACAACGTGCGCGCGATCGCGCTCTACGAATCCATGGGCTTCGCGCAGCGCGCGCAGTTCGTGCGCGTGCTGCACCGGCGCACCGCGTAGGCAGTCCGTCCGGCAGGCTGCGCACCGCCGATCGTGCTCACTGCCGCGGCGATGCCGCCAGGACCCGCGGCTCGCAGGCGCCGATCCGCGCATCGCGCAGGTGCGTGACGAGGCCCGCCGCGCGCAGCCATTGCAGCGTGCGAAACGTCGCATCCATCTCGTGCCACGCCACGGCCGTGCGCGCC
The DNA here is from genome assembly GCA_036553845.1 of Casimicrobiaceae bacterium. Classification (GTDB taxonomy): domain Bacteria; phylum Pseudomonadota; class Gammaproteobacteria; order Burkholderiales; family Casimicrobiaceae; genus VBCG01. The sequence continues at coordinate 2,317 of DATBOK010000219.1, read as the reverse complement.
GATGCCGCCGACTGATGGTGGTTGTTGTGCAGGCCCGCGCCGAGCATCAGCAGCGACAGGATCGGGCGATTGGTGGCGTAAGGCTCGTCGGCGAAGTTGCGGTAGCCGCCGAGCAGCGCCGGTCGATGGCCGAGCGTGTTGAGCAGCGCCACCGCGTGCAGCACCAGCGCCGCCGGTGCGCAGTAGCCCCACAGGTAGGCGGACCATCCGCTGACGCCGGGGCCGAACACGCCGAAGTGCCCGGCGACGAAGAGCGCGACACCGCCAAGCTCGAGCGGGATCTCGTAATATCGCGTCAGCCAGCGCAGCTCGGGAAAGCGCGCGAAATCGGCGATCTCGCCGAAATCCATCCGGTACGACTCGGTGTTGCGCATCCACCCCATGTACGCATGCCAGAACGAGTGCGCGTTGGGCGAATGCACGTCCTCGTCCGTGTCGGCGTACCGATGGTGAAGGCGATGCACGTATGCCCACCACAGCGGACCGCGCTGTCCGCACTGCGTGCCCACCAGCGCCAGCACCATCTGGAACCCGCGGCCGGCGCGATAGCTGCGATGCGAGAAATACCGGTGGTACACGGCCTCCATGCCCCAGGTGCGCAGCAGGTAGCTGGCGACGAAGATCGTGGCCAGCGGCACGTTGAGCGGAAACAGCACGATGGCCGCGACGAGCCCCGCATGCCGCAGCACGACGTGGATCGTCGAGAACCAGCCGGGAGGCCCGACGCATTCGAGCCCGGAATCGTCGTGTGCGCGCGCCATCGCCACCGCAATCGGCTGATCTGCGTTCCGCGTCTTCGCGGGTTGTGCGGCCTGATCGTCCATGTTGCGCGCCCGATGGCAAATGGCAATGCGTTGTCGGCGGAGCGACGCAGGAAATGTGCCATGCGAGGGCGGCGCGCCGTGTGCGCGCCCCACGGGCGTTGCGGCGAAACCCGGCGACGGGGATGGCGCGCGACGACCGGCGCGCCCGCGGTACGTCGTTACTTGCGGCGCTTGCGATTGGCGCGGGCGCGTTGCACGAAAATGATCACCAGCGCCGTCAAGGCGAGGACCAGCGTCGACGGGTCGGGCATTCCGGCCATGTTCGCCCAGTCCCGCAGAGCACCGACGGGCAGGGTCGCGAGGGTGTGGACGTCCATGTGTATCACACAAGCATCTGCCGTACCAAAATTACAAACGCTTGCAAATCATGGGCTTGCTGATGCCATCTCCACACGAACCTGTAGAAACGTAAATAAATTCGACACGCCGATGACCGCCACTTACAAAAAGGCACCGTGCCACATCGGGCGTGGGCGCGCCCTCGCGGGCGCCTGGTGGATGCTTGCGTGCGCGTCATGGCGGCCGGCCGAAATTGGTAGAGTGCGACTCCCGCCTCCACCGGAACACGCATGCCGAACATCGGTACGTTGTTGAAACAGGAAATCGCGCGGCTCGCGCGCAAGGAAACCCGCGGGCAGGTCGAACCTGCACGCAAGGCGATCGCCCAGCACCGGCGCGACATCGCCGCGCTCAAGCGCCAGGTCGCGGACCTTGAGCGGCACCTCAAGCTCGTCGCCCGTCGTGCGACACCGGCGGTTTCGAGCACGGCTGCCCCGGCATCGGCCAAGGCGCACCGCTTCGTCGCCAAGGGGCTGCGCTCGCTGCGCAAGCGCCTCGCGCTGTCCGCCGCGCAATTCGGCGCACTGGCCGGTGTCAGTGCCCAATCCGTCTACAACTGGGAGCACGAAACCGCGGTTCCGCGCGGGACACAGCTCGCGAAGATCGCCACGCTGCGCGGCATCACCCGGCGCGATGCGCTGCAGCGCTTGCAGGCCCCTCGCGCCGGTGCGCGCAAGCGCAAGGCCGCGAAGGGACGCAAGCCGCGCAAGGCGGCGTGACGCGCACTCGCCCGCCGGTTCACGCCGTGACGGCGTCGTACAGCGCCTTCGCGAGCTGCGGGCTGCGCCAGTACATGACGTGAGCGAGCAGCGGGATGCTCGCGTAGTCGTCCCGGGCGTTCTGCACCTGCCAGGCCGCCACGGGGGGATTCGGGTCGTAATACGCGAGGCTGCCGCTCAGCCAGTCGGAGCGCGACCAGAAGTTGCGCCATACCAGCGTGCCGCGATAGAGGCTGTCGGCGATGAGCGGCTGCAGGCCCGCCGCGAGCGCTTCGCGCACCTCGGATGCGAACGGCTTCTGGCTGCGGAACACGAACGCGGTCTTGTCCAGCGGCGAGCCGAACGTGATCAATGCCGAAGTGCGCGCGCGGACCTCGCTGCCTGGGTGCCACGCCTCCTCGAGCAACAGACGGTTGAGCGTGTCGTACGCGAGCA
>DATBOK010000174.1:0-31908 GCA_036553845.1 Casimicrobiaceae bacterium | reverse complement strand
GATGTCGTGCGCGACGCGCTGGATTGCGGCGCGCAATTCACTGAACTCGCTCACCGCGTGGGCGTTGACGTAGGCAACGACATCCCCCGGGAATTCGACGAGAAACGTGCGGATGCGCGCGCTCGCGAGAAGGACGAGCGCCCACACCGGCAGCAGCGCCGTGCCGGGCAAGTCGGTCAGCGCACAGATCGCGCCTCCGCGTGCGCAGATGCTTGCCCACGCCAGCGGCGCGCCGGTCGCATCGCGGTAGAGGTCGAGGCCGAGCAGGCCTCCAATCACGATCGTCCCGGCGATGGCCAGCCAGACGCAGACGTTGGTCGCCACCACCAGCGACCTGATTGCCCACGCGTCGCGATTCCAGCCGACGCGATCCTCGTCGATGCTCTGGTGGCAGGCGTACGCGAGGCCGAGCGCGAGACCGGCCAGTCCCCATAGCGCAAGCACCAGCACGAAATCGGCGGTGATCGCGCCGACGAGCTTCGCGCTCGGCCACTGCGCGGGCGCGTGACCGATGCCGCGTGACGCGGCAATGATGACGATCGTGGCGTTGGCGAGCACGAGCGACAGCACGAACAGGATCGCCACCGCGAGCTCGGTGAACGCGCGGTACGAGCGGGCGAACTCCTGCCAGCCGCCGAACATCCAGCGCAGGAACGTGCGGCGCGCCGCAGCGAGGCCGCCGACGCCCGCATCGAGCAGGAAGGCGACGACCTGCCGCAGCGAGACCTTGCCGGCGGTGAGCGGCGCCCAGTACGCCTCGTAGACGTGCACGCGCACCTCGCCGCCGCGGGCGTCGGCCAGCGTCAGTTCCGCGCGCCCCACCGGCTTGCCGATACCGAGGTCGACGACGCGCGCCGTCACTTCGAGGTCCCCGGCGTCCCTGCCACCACGGAGATGCGCGCGGCGGAGCATACGGGCGACGGCGTCGATGGTCTCGAACGGCACCTGCTGGCCCATGCCATGGCAGACCAGGAGCGCGACGTGGCGTCGCGCAACGGCGGCCGCGCCACGCGACGCTGCCGGCGTGGCGGTCGCGCGCTCGAGCTCGACGAAACTCCGGGGCTTGCGGCGCACGGACTCCCCCTTGCGCGGGTCGCCTGCGTGGGCCCCGCTCGGCGTTACGGTACGCCCCTGCACGGCAAGTGGCCAGGCGGCAGCACCCTCACTCGTTCGGCGACCCTCCAACGCATCCGTGTCCAACGGGTCCACCTGCCATCCGGACAGATCCAGGTTGGTCCTCTTAATGTAGCATACAATCTATTTCGCCCGCTTTATGTCGATTCGCGACAACTTACGCGGGGAGTTGCGAGTCGCATTCGCCGCCGAAAGCACCGCGCATCCCCGCCCTATGCTGAAACGTTCACGCCCGCCACCCGCGCGCCGGCAACACGCGTGGCGCGGCATCGAGCTTGAACGCGGATTTGCGCGCCCTCACCATGGTTCGGTGACCTCCTACTCCGTTGTCCCCACCCGCTTCACGCCATGACCGGACGCAGCCACCCGACCGCGTGGATGTGGGCGCAAGCGCTCGACCTGATGGACGAGGCCGAGCGCCTGCACCGCCAGTTCTTCCACCTGACGACGTCGACGCGCGCACGCGTCACGTGGCAGCCGCCGCTCGACGTGTTCGAGGACGCGCGCGAGATCGTCATCGTCGTGGCCATGCCCGGCGTGCCGCCTGACGCCGTCGAGATCGCGCAGGAGCCCGGTGCGCTGGTCGTGCGCGGCACGCGCCCGTTGCCGCTGGCCGGGACGCGCCATGCGGTGCGCCAGCTCGAGATTCCCTACGGCGCGTTCGAGCGGCGCATCCCGCTGCCGCCCGGGCGGCTCGAAATCGGCGCGCCCGAATTGATGCTGGGCTGCCTCGTGTTGCACCTGCGGAAAATGGATTCGATCCTGTGACCACCGAAGACGCCCGCGAAAGCGACTCCCTGCCACTCGCCGCCGAGGCGGCGGCGAGCGCGCGCGCCGCCGCGTCGATGCCAGGCGAGGCCGGCGCGACGAACGCTCGTCCGATTCCCGAGGACGCGTTGGCGATCCTCGCCGTGCGCAATCTCGTACTGTTTCCCGGCTCGGTGTTTCCGCTGACCGTCGGCCGCGAGCGTTCGCGCGCCGCCGTGCAGGATGCCGTGCGCGGCGAGCGCGCGATCGGCGTGCTGCTGCAATCGAAGCCCGACGTCGAGGAGCCGCAGCCGGACGATCTGCATTGGGTGGGCACCAGCGCCACCATCCTGCGCTACATCACCACGCCCGAAGGCATGCACCATGCGATCGCGCGCGGCAACAAGCGGTTTCGCGTGCTGCAGTTCCTCGACGGCTGGCCGTTTCCGGTGGCCCGCGTGCAGTACATCGACGATGCGACGGCCACCGACGCCGAGATCGAGGGCCGCGCCCGCGCGTTGAAGCAGCGCGCGCTGGAAATCCTGCAGCTCCTGCCGCAGGTGCCTGAAGAGATGGCGGTCGCCCTGCAGGGCGTCGACGACCCCGCCCGCCTCGCCGACTTCATCGCCGGCCTGATCGACGTTCCCGCCGAGGAGAAGCAGGGACTGCTGGAGACCTTCGACCTGAAGTCGCGGCTCGACAAGCTCCTCGGCGTGCTCGATCGCCGCATCGAGGTGCTCAAGGTGTCGCGCGAGATCGACGAGCGCACGCGCGAGTCGATCTCCGACGTCAATCGCAAGCACCTGCTGCGCGAGCAGATGCGCACGATCCAGAAGGAGCTCGGCGAGGACGATGAAGGCGCGGCCGACCTGGCCGAGCTCGAGAAGGCGATCACCGACGCCAGGATGCCGGACGAGGTCGACAAGGTCGCGCGCAAGGAGCTGAAGCGCCTGCAACGCATGCCGGAGGCGGCGGGCGAGTACTCGATGGTGCGCACGTACCTCGAGTGGCTCACCGAGCTGCCGTGGGCGGTGGAAGCGGAGCCGCCGATCGACATCGCCGCGGCGCGGCGCATCCTCGACGAGGATCACTTCGGCCTCGACAAGATCAAGAAGCGCATCCTCGAGTACCTCGCGGTGCACAAGCTCAATCCGTCGGGCCGCAGCCCGATCCTCTGCTTCGTCGGGCCGCCGGGCGTCGGCAAGACGTCGCTCGGCCAGAGCATCGCCCGCGCCACCGGCCGCAAGTTCGTGCGCGTGAGCCTGGGCGGCGTGCACGACGAAGCGGAGATCCGCGGCCATCGCCGCACGTACATCGGCGCGCTACCGGGCAACATCATCCAGAGCCTGCGCAAGGTCGGCACGCGCAACTGCGTGATGATGCTCGACGAGGTCGACAAGCTGGGCGCCGGCGGCTTCCACGGCGATCCCGCGTCGGCGCTGCTCGAAGTGCTCGACCCCGCGCAGAACGCGACGTTCCGCGACACCTATCTCGCGGTGCCGTTCGACCTGTCGCAGGTGGTGTTCGTGTGCACGGCGAACGTGCTCGACACCATTCCCGGACCGCTGCGCGATCGCATGGAGATCATCCAGCTGCCCGGCTACACCGCGCAGGAGAAGCGCGAGATCGCGCGCCGCTACCTGGTGCCGCGCCAGCTCGAGGCGACGGGTCTCGACGCGGCGCAGGTATCGATCAGCGATGCCGCGATCGGTGCCATCGTCGACGGCTACACGCGCGAGGCCGGCGTGCGCAACCTCGAGCGCGAGATCGGCAGCGTGTTGCGCAACGCCGCGGTGCGCATCGCCGAAGGCGGCGCGACGCCGATCGCCGTAGACGCGGGCGACCTGCATGCGATCCTCGGTCCGGTGAAGTTCGAGGCCGAGGTCATGATGGCGAGCGAGGTGCCCGGCGTCGCCACCGGTCTCGCGTGGACACCGGTGGGTGGCGACATCCTGTTCATCGAGGCGGCGCGGATGCCGGGCAGCGGCCGGCTCATCCTCACCGGCCAGCTCGGCGACGTGATGAAGGAAAGCGCGCAGGCGGCGCTGTCGCTGGTCAAGGCGCGCGCCGATGCGCTCGGCATCGGCGCCGACGTGCTCGAGAAATCGGACATCCACGTGCACGTGCCGGCCGGCGCGACCCCCAAGGACGGCCCGAGCGCCGGCGTCGCGATGTTCGTCGCGCTGACCTCGCTGCTCACGCGCCGCGCCGTGCACAAGGATGTGGCGATGACAGGCGAGATCAGCCTGCGCGGCCTCGTGCTGCCGATCGGCGGCGTCAAGGAAAAGGTGCTCGCCGCGCAGCGCGCGGGCATCCGCACGGTGATGCTGCCGGAGCGCAACCGGCGCGATCTCGACGACATCCCGCCGGATGCGCGCGCGCAGCTGTCCTTCGTCTTCCTTACGACGGTCGACGATGCGATCCGGACGGCGCTCAAACCCGCCGGCTGAGCCCGCGCCGCCGCCCGGCGCGTGCCGCGCGCAGCTTCATCAATCGTGTGTCCTCGCCGCGCGCCCGCAGTGGGAGGCGCGCGGCCGAGGTCCCGGTGCCGCTCAGGGATTGCGGTACAGGGTGGGGAACTGATCGCGCAGGTGATCGACCTTCGGCAGGTCGTTGAACGCGATGTACGGCTGCGTCGGATGCAGCGCCGCATAGTTCTGGTGATACGCCTCGGCAGGATAGAACGCCGGCAACGCCACCACCTGCGTCACGATCGGGCTCGCGAACACCTTCGCCCCATCCAGCTGGGCGATGTATGCGCGCGCCACGCGCGCCTGATCATCCGACGTCGTGAAGATCGCCGAACGGTATTGCGTGCCGCGGTCCGGCCCCTGGCGATCGAGCTCGGTGGGGTCGTGGGCGACCGAGAAGAACACCCGCAGCAACTGCCCGTAGGTCACCTGCGACGGGTCGTAGGTGACCTTCACCGACTCGGCGTGACCCGTCGAGCCCGTGCTCACCTGCTCGTAGCTCGGCGACTTCACCGTGCCGCCGGCATAGCCCGACACCGCGCTCTTGACGCCCTTGACGTGGCGGAACACCGCCTCCACGCCCCAGAAGCAGCCGCCGGCGAAGACGGCCGACTGGGGTGAAGGCGCGGCGGTGGCCGCGATGTCCTGCGCCGGCGGCGGCAGCGCCACGGAGGCGCTCGACGCCCCGCATCCCTGGGCCAGCACCATCAGCGCGCAGCCGACGACGGCCGTGGCGCGTTGGCGGAATGTCTTGATCATGTCCATGCTCCTCGTGGGTTCATCCATGCCGCGAACCGGATTGGCCATGTGGCGCCACCGTCCGCGGGTGCTCGTTCCGAGCGACATCGGCCCTGGCCGCGCGCATCGGTGGCGCGCCGACGCCATTGGCCACCGCCGCCGTTACGGATTCAGTCGCGGCAGGGCCCCAAACCTTGCAATCGTACGGCATGCGCGGCAGCCAGGTGATCGGCAGCAGGCCGTCGCGCGGTGGCGGACGTGCCTGTGCTGGGATTGCACGGAGCGCCAATCGTTCCGTGCCGGGACGAGTTCGTCGCGCCCTGCGACGGTTCGTCGCACACTTCCCCCATTGGCCCCGACGCGCATTGTCGCGCCCGGGATGCGCGCTCATAATCCGCCGCTTTCCGGCTGCGGAAAGGCACGTCGTGAATCCCTTTGCGTTGTCGATATCGGATCTGTGCAAGACCTATCCCAACGGCGTGCGCGCGCTCGACAGCGTGACGCTCGACATTCCAACCGGCATGTTCGGGCTCCTCGGTCCCAATGGCGCGGGCAAGTCGACGCTGATGCGCACGCTCGCCACGCTGCAGGATGCCGACGCCGGCAGCGCGCGCATCGGCGACATCGACGTGCTGCGCGACAAGGACACGGTGCGCCGCATGCTGGGCTACCTGCCGCAGGACTTCGGCGTCTATCCCAAGGTCTCGGCCGAGGACATGCTCGACCACCTGGCGCGGCTCAAGGGCATCGCCGGCCGCGGCGAGCGGCGCGATGTCGTGGCGTCGCTGCTGCGCCAGGTCAACCTGTGGGACGTGCGGCGCAAGGCGCTCGGCGGATTCTCGGGTGGCATGCGACAGCGCTTCGGCATTGCGCAGGCACTGATCGGCAATCCCCGCCTCGTGATCGTCGACGAGCCTACCGCCGGCCTCGACCCGGAGGAGCGCGTGCGTTTCCACAACCTGCTCGCCGAAATCGGCGAGAACGTGATCGTGATCCTGTCGACGCACATCGTTTCGGACGTCTCCGATCTTTGCGCGCGCATGGCGATCATCGATCGCGGGCGGGTGCGCCTCACCGGCGAGCCCGTCGCGCTGACGCGCGCGCTGCAGGGCCGCGTCTGGCAGCAGGCGGTGGCACGCAACGCGCTCGAGGCGGCGAAGGCGGCGTATCCGGTGATCTCCACGCGTCTCGTAGCCGGGCGCACGCTGATCAACGTCGTCGCCGACGCGGCGCCGGCGCCCGGCTTCGCGCCGGTCGAGCCGTCGCTGGAGGACGTCTACTTCGCGTCGATCGGCGATCGCCTCGCCACCGCGCCGGCTGTCGCGGCCTGACGCCCGGTCATGTCGCGCTTCCTCGCCATCGCCCGCTTCGAAATCGCGCAGCGGCTGAAGCGCCTGTCGACGTGGGTCTATTTCATCGTCTTTTTCGCGCTGGCGACGCTGTGGACCGCCGCCGCCGGGGGTGCCTTTGCCGGCGCCAACATCATCTTCGCCAGCGGCAAGGTCTGGATCAACTCGCCGTACGCCATCCTGCAAACGATTTCGTTCCTCGGCATGGCCGGCCTGACGGTGACCGCGGCGCTGATGGGTCGCGCGATCCAGCAGGATTACGAATATCGCACCGAGAACTTCTTCTTCTCCGCGCCGCTCGCCAAGTGGCAATACCTCGGCGGCCGATACGCCGGAGCGCTCGTGGTGCTAGTCATCGTGTTCACGAGCCTGGCGCTGGGCTCGTTCGCCGGCACCTTCTTTCCCGGTCTCGACGCCGACCGCCTCGGTCCGCGGCGCCTCGCGCCCTACCTGCTGCCCTACGCGAGCATGCTGCTGCCGAACCTCGTCTGGCTAGGCGGGATCTTCTTCTGCGTCGCCGCGCTTTCGCGGCGGATGCTGCCCGTGTATATCGTCAGCGTGCTGGCGCTCGTCGGCTACCTCGGCGCGCGTGCACTGCTCAGCGATATCGACAACATGACGCTGGCGGCGCTGCTCGACCCGTTCGGCATCAGCGCCGCCGCCACCGTGACCCGCTACTGGACGATCGCCGACCGCAACGCGGCGCTGGTCCCGCTCGTCGGCGTCTTCGCCGCGAATCGCGCGATTTGGGTCGGCGTCGGCGTCCTGGTCATGGCGTTCTGCTACTGGCGCTTCCGCTTCGCGTATCCCGCCGGCGACGGGCGGCGACCCGCCGCTGCAGAGGACCTCGGCGCACCCGAGGGCGCGCCATCGCCCGCAATGACGGCGCGGCCGGCGCGCGTTGGCGGCCTTCGACTGCTGCCTCACCTGACCTGGCTCTATTTCCGCGAGACGGTGAAGAACCTCTACTTCGTCGTTTTCGCGCTCGCCGGCATCGCATTCGTCGCGGTCGCGAGCACCACGCTCGGCAGCGTGTTCGGCACCACCACGTGGCCCGTGACCTATCAGATGCTCGGGCTCGTCTCGGGCTCGTTCAGCGTGTTCATGCTGGTGATCATCACGTTCTACGCGGGCGAGCTCGCCTGGCGCGAGCGCGACAACCGCCTCGACCAGATCCACGACGCGCTGCCGGTGCCGACGTGGCTGCCGTTCCTCGCCAAGCTCCTCGCGCTGATGCTCGTGCCTGTCGTGCTGCAGGCAGTGCTGATGATGTGTGGCGTCGCGATCCAGACCTTCAAGGGTTATCACCACTACGAGCTCGGCCTTTACGCGCGGGAGATGTTCGGCATCGAGGTTCCGCAGTACTGGCTCGTCTGCGTGCTGGCGCTCGCCTTGCAGTCGATCGTCGCCAACAAGTACCTCGGCAACTTCCTGATGATCGTGTACTTCCTGGCGCTCACGTTCGCGGTGCCGCTCGGCTTCGAGCACAACCTCTACCTGTACGGCAACGTGCCCGAGTACACCTATTCGGACATGAACGGATACGGCCACTTCCTGCCCCGGCTGCGCGCCTTCGAGGCGTATTACGCGGGGATCGCGCTGCTGCTCGGCGTCGGCGCGTACCTCGCCTGGACGCGCGGCACGCCGAGCGGCTGGCGCGACCGGGCCGCCGAAGCGCGCGCGCGCGCGACGCCGCGCGTCGGCGCGCTCGCCGGCGTCGCCACCGCGGCAACGGTGGCGCTCGGCGGCTTCATCTTCTACAACACCAACATCCTCAACCACTACCGCACCAGCCACGATCTGCAGGCGCGCCAGGCCGACTACGAGAAGAAGTACCGCGCGCTCGACGGCGTGCCGCAGCCGCGGGTGACCGCGGTCAAGGTCGCGGTCGATCTCTATCCGCGCGAGCAGCGCGTGCGCCTGCGCGGCACGCTCGGCCTCGCCAACCGAGAGACGGTGGCCGTCGACACGATCCACCTCTTCTGGGCGCAGGGCGAGGACGTGGACATCCGGTCGATCGACTTCGGCGTGCCGGCGACGCTGGTCACCGACGACCCGACCATCGGCCTGCGCAGCTACCGCCTGGCGACGCCGCTCGCGCCAGGCGCGTCGCTGACGCTGGCGATCGACGCCCAAGTTGCCACGCACGGCTTCCGCAACAGCGGCAGCAACACCGCCGTGGTGTTCAACGGCAGCTTCGTCAACGGTCTCTTCGTGCTGCCGGTCATCGGCTATGACCCGCGCGGCGAACTAGTCAGCGACCGCGACCGCGCCAAATACGGGCTCAAGCCGAAGGAGCGCATGCGCGACCGCGACGACCCGGCGGGCCTCGCGCACAACGTGCTGTCGCCGTACGCCGACTGGGTGACGTTCGAAGCCGAAGTCGCCACCGACGCCGACCAGTGGGCCATCGCGCCCGGCTATCTCGACCGCGAATGGACCGATGCCGGCCGCCATTATTTCGTCTACCGGATGGACGTGCCGATTCTCGATTTCTTCGCCGTACAGTCGGCGCGCTACGCCGTGAAGCGCGACCGCTGGCGCGACGTGGCGATCGAGGTCTACTACCAGCCGGGGCACGAGTACAACCTCGAGCGCATGATCGCCGCGACGAAGGCGTCGCTCGAGTACTACTCGACGCACTTCGGCCCCTACCAATACCGGCAGTTCCGCATCATCGAGTTCCCGCGCTATGCCGCGTTCGCGCAGTCGTTTCCCAACACCGTGCCCTACTCCGAGGGGATCGGCTTCATCGCCCGCGTGCGCGAGGGCAACAAGGACGACATCGACTATCCGTATTACGTGACCGCGCACGAGGCGGCGCACCAGTGGTGGGCGCACCAGGTGATCGGCGGCGACGTGCAGGGCGCGACCATGCTGTCCGAGACCTTCGCGCAGTATTCGGCGCTGATGGTGATGAAGCAGAAGTACGGCGCGGCGAAGATGCAGAGGTTTCTCGGCTACGAGCTCGACCGTTACCTGATCGGACGCGCCACCGAGCAGAAGAAGGAGCTGCCGCTGGCGCGCGTGGAGAACCAGGACTACATCCACTACCGCAAGGGCAGCCTCGTCATGTACGCGCTCGCCGACTACATCGGCGAGGACAACGTCGACCGCGCGCTGCGCCGCTTTCGCGACGATCACGCGTTCAAGGGACCGCCCTACCCCAACACCACGGAGTTCCTGCGCGACCTGCGCGACGTCACGCCGGCGCGCTACCAGTACCTGATCGACGACATGTTCGAGTCGATCACGCTGTACGACAACCGCGCGGTGAGCGCCCGCGCCAAGGCGCTCCCGGGCGGCCGCTACAGCGTGGTGCTCAAGGTCGCCGCCAAGAAGCGCAAGGCCGACGGCCTCGGCAACGAGAAGGACGTTGCGCTCGACGACTGGATCGACATCGGCGTGCTCGATGCCGACGGCAAGCCGCTCTACCTCGAGAAGAAGAAGATCGCGGCCGAAAGCGCCGAATTCACGATCGAGGTGGACGCGAAGCCGGCGCGCGCCGGCATCGATCCGCTGAACGAGCTGATCGACCGCACGCCGCGCGACAACACCGTGGCAGTCGACGTGGAATAGGCTCGCCGCAACGCCAGCCCCCGGAACCGAATCCGCGATCCCCGGGCGCCGGCGCCGCGGGACGACGCGGCCCGCATGGGGAGTGCCGGCGGACGGCGGCGGCCCCGGGGCCGCGCCGTTGCGGCCATCTGGTTCAGTTCCCGCGACGAGCATGCCCGCGGCAATGCCAGAATGCGGCCCGGACGCCCGTGCACTTCCGGACACGCGGCGAAGCCGATCGATGCCCTCCATGACGCCAAGCCCCGCGCTCACGATCCTCGACCGCCTCGAGGCCGAGAGCATCCACATCCTGCGTGAGGTGGTCGCCGAGGCCGACAAGCCGGTGATGCTCTACTCGATCGGCAAGGACAGCTCGGTGATGCTGCATCTCGCGCGCAAGGCGTTCCATCCCGCGCCGCTGCCCTTCCCGCTGCTGCACGTCGACACCACGTGGAAGTTTCGCGCCATGTACGCGATGCGCGACGAGGTGGCGCGCAGCGCCGCGCTCATCGTGCACGTCAATCCCGACGCCGTGGCGCAGGGCATCAATCCGCTGACGCACGGATCGGCGCTGCACACGGAGATCTGGAAGACCGCGGGGCTGAAGCAGGCGCTCGACCGTCACGGCTTCGACGTGGCCTTCGGCGGAGCACGACGCGACGAGGAAAAGGCGCGCGCGAAGGAGCGCATCTTCTCGTTCCGCACGGCCGCCCATCGATGGGACCCGAAGGCGCAGCGCCCCGAGCTGTGGCGCCTCTACAACACGCGCAAGAACAAGGGCGAGAGCATTCGCGTGTTCCCGCTGTCCAACTGGACCGAGCTCGACGTATGGCACTACATCCGCCGCGAGAACATCGCGGTGGTGCCGCTCTACTTCGCAGCGCCGCGGCCGGTGGTCGTGCGAGGCGGCGCGCTGATCATGCGCGACGACGAGCGCCTGCCGCTCGCGCCCGGCGAGACGCCGGCGATGCGGATGGTGCGCTTTCGCACGCTGGGCTGCTACCCGCTGACCGGCGCGGTCGAGTCCGCCGCCGACACCCTGGATGCGATCATCGGCGAGCTCGAGGCGTCCACCCAGTCCGAACGCCAGGGCCGCATGATCGACCACGACGCCGCGGGCTCGATGGAAAAGAAGAAGCAGGAAGGCTACTTCTGATGGCCGCCGACGATCACTCGTCGGCAACGGCCACGGCGGCGACGGGCTTGCCCAGGGCGACACGCGCGGGCGCAGCCGGCGCGCCGACGCTGCTGCGCTTCATCGCCTGCGGCAGCGTCGACGATGGCAAGAGCACGCTGCTCGGGCGCCTGATCCACGAGTCGAAGGGCATCCGCGACGACCAGCTCGCCGCGCTCGCCGCCGACTCGCGGCGGTATGGCACGCGCGGCGCCGAGATCGACTACGCGCTGCTGCTCGACGGCCTCACCGCGGAGCGCGAGCAGGGCATCACGATCGATGTCGCCTATCGCTATTTCTCGACGCCGACGCGCCGCTACATCGTCGCCGACACGCCGGGGCACGAGCACTACACGCGCAACATGGTCACCGGGGCGTCCACCGCCGATCTCGCGATCGTGCTTGTGGACGCGCAAAAGGGCCTGACCGAGCAGACACGGCGCCATGCGTACCTCGTCGCGCTGCTGGGCGTGCGCCACGTCGTGCTCGCCGTCAACAAGATGGACCTCGTCGGCTATGCCGAGGCGGCGTTCGCCGGCATCGAGACGGCGTTCCGCGAATTCGCCCGCAGCATCGGCATCGCCGACATCACCTGCATCCCGCTGTCGGCCGTGCAGGGCGACAACGTGGTCATCGCCAGCGCGGCGACGCCGTGGTATCGCGGGCCGACGCTGATGCATTGCCTCGAGACGGCCGAGGTCGGCGATGACCTCGCGGCGGCGCCGCTGCGCATGCCGGTGCAATGGGTGAACCGTCCGCACCCGGCGTTCCGCGGCTACGCAGGCACCATCGTCAGCGGCAGCGTGCGCCCCGGCGACGCGATCGAGGTGCAGCCGTCGGGGCTCACTGCACGCGTGGCGCGCATCGTCACCGCCGACGGCGACCTGCCGCTGGCGATCGCCAACCAGGCCGTGACGCTGACGCTCGACCGCGAGATCGACGTGGGTCGCGGCGACGTGATCGCCGCGGCGGCGCGGCCGGTGGCGAGCGCCGACCAGTTCGAAGCGACGATCGTGTGGATGGACAAGGCGCCACTGCTGCGCGGGCGCAGCTACGTGCTCAAGCTCGGGGCGCGCACCGTCAACGCCACGGTGGCGCCGATCAAGTATCGCGTGAACGTGCATACGCTGGAGCACGTCGCCGCCGGCAAGCTCGACCTCAACGACATCGGCGTGTGCGACATCGAGCTCGACCGCCCGCTCGCGTACGAGGCGTATGCCGACAACCGCGACCTCGGCGGCTTCATCCTCATCGACCGCATGACCAACAACACGGTCGGTGCCGGCATGCTGCGCTTCGCGCTCCGGCGCGCGTCGAACCTGCACTGGCAGGCATTCGACGTCGACCGCCGCGTGCGCGCGTCGCAGAAAATTCAGAAGCCCTGCGTGCTGTGGTTCACCGGCCTGTCGGGCGCCGGCAAGTCGACGATCGCCAACCTGGTCGACCGCAAGCTCAACGCCGAGGGCCGGCACACGTATGTGCTCGACGGCGACAACGTGCGCAAGGGGCTCAACAAGGACCTGGGATTCACTGCTGCCGACCGCGTCGAGAACATCCGCCGCGTCGCCGAGGTGGCGGCATTGATGGCCGACGCCGGCCTCATCGTGCTGACCGCGTTCATCTCGCCGTTCCGCGACGAGCGCGCGATGGCGCGCGCACGCGTACCGGACGGCGAGTTCATCGAGGTGTTCGTCGACACCCCGCTTGCCGTCGCCGAGGCGCGCGACGTCAAGGGCCTCTACCGCAAGGCACGCCGTGGCGAGCTCGCCAACTTCACCGGCATCGACTCGCCGTACGAGGCGCCGCTCGAGCCCGAGATCCGCATCGACAGCGCCATGACCGACGCCGAGGCCGCGGCCGAGCGCATCGTCGACGAGTTGCGGCGCCGCGGCTTCCTCGTCGCCTGACGCCGCCGCGCGGCGGTCGCCGGCGCGCGCGACGCCCGGCGCTCAGAACGTGTAGCCGAACGCCTCGATGTCGCGCGCGAAGCGCTCGGCCACCAGCGCGCGTGTCGCGTCGCCGTAGTACTGCTGGTACGGCCGGTGCGCCGAGCGATTGGCATGCGGCAGGCCGCCGCCGATGCCGAGCCGCTTGCCCACCTCGGCGAAATCGGCGTGCAGCGTCTCGTAGCGTCCGACGAAGTCGACGAGCACGCGGCCATCGGTGTCGGCGATGTAGTCCATTTGCGGCACGATCGTGCGCTCCATCATGCCGAGCGGACGCATGACGAAGTCGTCGAAGGACTTCGTGTGTTCCTTGACGTAGCGGCCGAAGGCATTGGGCGTCGGCGCCTGCACGCACATGAAATACCAGGAGACGAGCCGGTCCCACGGATTGCGCACGAACGCGAACTTGAAATGCGCGTCCCACGCGCCAGGCGCCAGCAGCGAACGAATGTCGCGCGCACCCAGATGGCGGCGCGCGTTGTGCGGCTTCTCCGGAATCGCGCTGTCGTGCTGGCGCAGCGCGGCCTCGATCGACGAGCCGCCGGTCTTCTGCACGTGCACGAAGATGCAGCGAAGGCGTTCGGAGATGACCATCGGTCGGGAGCCCTGACCCGGCGTCAGTGCGCTGCCAGCGCCGGATCGGCGCTGCGCGTGGCGCGCGCCACGAGCGGCACGCGCGTGCGCAGCCATGCGATGCGGTCGTCGCCCGTGCCGAGCCGCGCCAGCAGGTCGAGCGCGACCTCGTGCTGCCGCGGCACGAACATGCCGTGGTAGTGGACGTGCGCCGGCGGTGCGGCCATCCAGCGCGAATCGATGTCGCCGCCTTGCGCGATGAGGTGCAGCGGCACGTTGTAGCGATCGGGATAGTGGTGCACGCGATGGCCCCCGCCCCACATCGCCAGCGCCAGCGCGGCCTGGTTGGAGCCCCAGAACTCGCTCGACTCGCGCCCCACCGCGCCCATCGATGCCACGACGTCGATGCCGGTGTCGCGGTACGGCCGCAGCCCCGCGCGCACCGAGCCGAAGAAGAGCTCCGCCCAGCGGCCGAGGACACCGGCGCCGCGACGGGCCACGATCAGGCCGCCGTTGTACGAAGCACGCACGCGCTCACCGCTGATCGTCGTGCGCATCCACGGCAATTGGTCGAGATCGACGCCCGCCAGCGCGGCGAGCGCCCGCCAGTACGCCTCGAACGGATCGCCCGGTCCGCGCGTCGCGCTGCCTTTCTCGTCGATCGGCCGCGCCGCGACATCGGCATCACCCGGCAGTGCCGGCTCGTCGAGCCAAACGGTGTCGCTGTCGAGCACGATCACGAATTCACCGCGCGCATGCTTCTCGGCGTGCGCGGCTGCCGCGACGCGGTTGGCCGAGCCATAGGCGCGGCACTCGACGTTGAGCGGCTCGTCGACGTAGGTGACGTTCATCTCGCGCAGCAGCCGCTGCGTCGCGGCATCGACGCCGAGCCCGGGCCGCGGCGCATAGGCGACGATCTCGGCGTCGCGATGGCGCCCGGCGAACGCGCGGATGCTGGCGCACAGCAGCAGCGCCTGCTCGCGGATCGCGTTGTCCTCGATGCACAGCACGAAGCTCGCCGTGGCCGCGGTGCCGGCATTGTCGCCGGCATGCACGGCATCGATCTGCGGCGCCGCGACGAAAGCCGCCGCCGCATCACGGTCGCAGCGCAAGAGCGCCCGCCGGTACAGCGCGCGGATCGCCTCGCCTTGCGCACCCTGGAGATGGGCCTCGAGGTCGGCCGCGCCCGCCTGGTGATTGCGCAGGTCGGCTTCGAGAAAGTCGTCGACCGCGGCGGGATCGCGCTCGACCGCCAATGGCACGCGCAGCGTGGCGGCGATGCGCGCCACGGCCTGGCGCCAGTCGTCGAGCAGGTCGGTGTAGCGGACGTGCACGAAATCGGCATCGGCCGTGTCGGCGAACGCTTCGACGCGCTCCATGTACGTGAGCCACAGCGCGAGGCCTTCGGGCACCGCCATGTCGCCGCGTGCCTCGAGCGAGCGCGCGACCTCGAGCGGATTGCGCGTCGGCACCACGTACGCCGGGTGGTAGCCGGCCTCGACCAGCGCCCGCTGCCACAACGGCGCGAGCACGCACACGCGGGGATCCTTGATCAGGATGAAAGGCTCGTCGCCATACTCGCTGCGCAGCAGCGCCTTGGCGTCCTCGACGAACTCGTCCACCAGGGGGCCTTCGCGGGGCAGCTCGAATTGCACGCGGTTCCAGTCGCCGCCGAGGTGGTGCAGGAGCCGGGCGTCGAGGTCGTTGATCGCCTCGGTCTCCCAGAAGCCCTTGGGGTTGACGTCGAGCTTCGCCGGCATCACGCGCTCGGGGAGGAACGCGCCGCAGAGATTGAGCACGCGCGCGAGCGCTGACGTGCCGCTGCGGTGGACTCCGAGCACCACCAGCGCCGTGCGCGCGGCGCGCGCCGCGGCGCCTGCCGAGGAGGGGCCGTCCGCGGCCAGCGCCCCGGGTGCCACCTGCGCGCGGAACCGCGCGGCGCTGGCGCGCAGCACCGGCACCGGCACGCGATCGCCATGTCCGGCGCGCAGCTCGGCGCGCAACAGGAGCTCGCGGTTGGCGGCGTGTTGCGGCGCCAGCACGTTGGCCGCGCCGACTTCGCGCGTCAGCGCATCCTCGAGCAGTGCCTTCGCCGTGCGGTCGATGCCTAGCAGCGCCGGATTGGCGAGGATGCGCACGCGGTTGCCATCGTGGATGCGATGGAAATACAGCGCGTCGTCGACTGCCACCGGCTCGACACGCTCGGCCGCGCGCACGCAAAAGTCCCAGCCGCGATGGCCGGCGCCGTCGCGAAAGCCGTCCAGCGCGAGGAACAGCGCGCGCGCGACGAAGAGGTTGCCGCTGGAACGCGTGACGTCGTGGTCGAGCAGCGTGAAGCTCGCGGGCTCGATGCCGAGGTAGTTGCGCGGCCTGGGCGCGCCGTCGTCGACCGCAGGCAATTCGCGGCCGTCGTCGTCGACGTCGGTGACGCGCGAAAACCCCCACTGCGGGGTGGCGCGCGCGATCGCCGCCACCATCCGCGCGATGCGGTCGGGCGCAAACGCGTCGTCGGCGTTGAGAAACGCGAGGTACTCGCCGGTGGCCGCCTGCGCACCGGCGTTCGCGGCGGCGGCGGCGCCTGCGTGCGCCTGGCGCACCAGCCGCGTCGGCAGGGCGAGGCGCGCAAGCGCGTCCGCCGCCACCGTGGCGCTGTCGTCCGTGGAACCATCGTCGACGACGATGACTTCCATGTCGGCATAGCGTTGCGCGCCGGCCGATGCGACGGCGCGGGCCAGCCATCGCGCCTGGTTGTAGACGGGAACGACCACGCTCACGCGCGGCGATCCCGCCGGCGCCGACGCGTGCGCGCGCTGCCAGGCCACGAACGCGGCGAGCAGCGCCTCCTGCCGCACATTCGCGCGCGGCGACAGGAGCTTGGCGAGCACGAGGCCGACGTTGTGGCGGACGTCGGGCACCGCCCATCCGGTGCGCTCGGCCGCGTCCCACAAAAGGTCGAGCGCCTCGCGATAGCGCATGCGCTCGAACTGCACGACGCCGAGCATGTGCAGCGAGTCGAGGTCGTCGGGGTTGTCGGCGATGGCGCGCCGGTAAAGGGTCTCGGCGCGTCCGAGCGAGCCTGCGCGCTGCGCGGCGAGCGCCTCCAGGCGCGGCGGCGTCGGCCCGCCGCCGTCGGCCCTGCCGTGGCAATGCTTGTAGCGCCTGCCGCTGCCGCACGCGCAAAGCTCGTTGCGGCTCATCGTGCTCCCGACCGCCGCAGGCTCCGCAAGCCGCACGCTTTCGCCCCGCCCGCTTCTTGTTGCACGATCGAACGATCTCCTCAGCCGGCGCCCGCGCGCCGCGAAGTGCGAAGGATACAAGACTCGTGCCGCGCGTCCGTCGCGCGCGGCGTGAATCTGCGGCACGGAACGATGCGCTGCCTCGCCTGTCTCAGCGCCGGGGACCCTTCGCAATGCCAATCGCACATCGTCAAGCCGAACTCGACTGGTTGCGGGGCCTGATGCTTGTCCTCATGACGATCACGCACCTGCCCACCTGGTACAGCGCCGAAATGGGGCAGCCCTTCGGCTTCGTCTCGGCAGCGGAAGGCTTCGTGTTCCTGTCGGGGTTCCTCGTCGGGGCCGTATACCTCAAGGTGGCGCGCGAGCAGGGATTCGCGGCGATGCGCCGGCGCATCTGGCGGCGCGCCGGAGTCATCTATGCCGCGCACGTCGCCGTGCTGCTGTTCCTGCTTTGGGTCGTGCTGCCGGTCGCCGTCGCCCGCGGCGCGCATCCGGTCACCGACCTCGCCTCGTTCTATCTCGCGCATCCCCACATCGCGCTCGCCGCAGGACTGGCGCTGGTCTACAACCCGCCGCTCCTCGATATCCTGCCGATGTACGTGATCTTCATGCTCGTGGCGCCCTTCGTGCTCGCCTCGGGCACGCGCCACGGCTGGGGCGCGATCGGGGTGGCGAGCGCGCTGTTGTGGGTCGCCGCGCAATTCCACCTGGGCGGCGACATCTACAACGTCGTCACCGCGCCGCTGCGCACGCCGGTCCCTTACCGCGAGACGGGCGCGTTCTCGTTCCTCGCGTGGCAGGCGATCTGGGTCGCGGGGCTATGGGGCGGCGCACGCAGCCTCGACGGCCCTCCGCTGCCGGCGCTGCGCCAGCCGCGCGCCATCGCGATGGCGGGCGTCGTCGCGCTGGGCTTCTTCGCCTGGCGCCACATCGCAGGCCAGGTGCCCGAATCGCCCGCCCTCGTGGGCCTCGCACTCGACAAGTGGCACCTGGGCGTACTGCGCATCGTCGATTTCGCGGCGCTCGTCGTGCTCGTGCTGGCCGTGCGTGGCGAGATCGCGCGCCACGCACCCCAATCCCCGCTGACGACGATGGGCCGCGTGTCGCTCACGGTCTTCACGACCCATGCCGCGATCTGCCTCGTGGTGCTGGCGTTCGTCGCCGACCCTGCGCCGGCCCACCTGCGCTGGCGCGACACCGCGATCGTCCTTTGCACGCTGGCGGCGCTGTACGTCGTGGCGTGGCTCGCGGTCGAAGGCCGCCGCGCGCTGCCGACGCTCAGCGAGCGGCTTGCTGCACGTATGGACCGATGACCGTCCGCCACAGCGCATAGCCATCGCTGTTGAGATGCAGGCGGTCCGCGGCGAAGAGCTCGCCGCGCGGCTGGCCGTCGGCGTCGAGCATCGGGGTGAACACGTCGATGTAGCGCAGGCCCGGGGTGTCGGCGATGTAGTCGCGGATCAGCGCGTTGGTCTCGCGGATGCGCGGCAGCAGGGCCGCGCGCAGCGGGCTCGGCTTGATCGAGATGAAGTCAATGCGGGTGGCCGGCAGCGCCTCATGCACGCCATCCGCGAACGCGACGAAGCGCCGCAGCACTTCACCCGGCAGGACGCCCGCGGCGAGGTCGTTGTCGCCGGCGTATACCAGCACGAGCGCGGGGTGGTAGCGCACGACGAGGCGCCCGAGATTGCGCACGCAATCGGCAAGCTGCGAGCCGCCGAAGCCGCGCTTCAATACCACGCGCCGCACCGCGAAGTCGTCCTCGAGGCCGTGCCACAGGCGGATCGACGAGCTGCCGACGAACAGGATGCCGCCTGCCGGCGGCGGCGACGCGCGATCCTCGGCGGCGAACGCCGCGAAGGCGTCGTCCCAAGACGGCGGCGCGCCGAGCGACGCCAGCGCGGTCGGCGGCGCGACCGGGGCGAACGGGTTCTGGAGGCCACGAGGAGCGGCACCGGTCGCGGCAGCCGGCGTGGCGACGTCGGCTGCCGCCGCGGTGCCGGCCGTCGCAGTCACCGCGGCGAGCAGCGCCGCGACCATCAAGCCCGCGACCAGCCGCCCGCCGCTGGCGACAACGCGCAGGCACGAGAATCTGGCAAAGGGCATGGGCACAGGTCGAAGGGTTGTCGGGCCGGCGGCGCGCGCCATGATACCCGCGATACCGCCCTGTGCATTCAACGCACGAGCCGCCGTGGCGATGACAGGGCCGCGCCGGCGGCGGTCCTCTACGGGTGCCGTGCGAGACGGGTCAGTCGGCCGCGACGACCGGCGTCCCCGCCCCGCCACGCGCCGGGCGCGCGAGCCATACCACGGCGATCAGCGCGAGGAAGAGCAGCGCCGATACGTAGAACATGTCGTTGACGCCCAGCATGAAGGCCTGCTGGTCGACCATGCGATTGAGCATCGCCTGCGCCTGCGCCGCAGTCGACCCGGCGGCCTCCAGCGTGGCGAGCACCTGGCTCGACGCCGGGTCACCCGCGCCGAGGCGCTCGACGAGCTGCGCGTGATGCAGCGTCGCGCGATGGTCCCACATCGTGGTCGCGATCGACGTGCCGAACGCGCCGGCGGTGATCCGCGCGAAATTGAAGAGCCCCGACGCCGCGGGAATGCGCTCAGGTGCGAGCCCGGACAGGGAGAGCGTGACGAGCGGGATGAAGAAGACCGCCATCGCCGCGCCCTGGATGATCGTCGGCACCATCAGCGTGTCGAAGTCGGCGCCGGTGGTGAAATGCGAGCGCATCAGCATCACCAGCGCGAACACCGCGAACGCCGCGGTGGTGAAGATGCGCGGATCCACCTTGTGCACGGTGCGCCCGACGAACGGAGTCAGCAGGATCGCGAGCAGACCGACCGGCGCCAGCACCATGCCGGCGTCGGTCGCCGTGTAGCCCATGTATTGCTGCAGCCACAGCGGCAACAGCACGACGTTGCCGAAGAACACGCCGTAGGCGAGCGACATCGCCAGCGTGCTCGTCCAGAAATTGCGCCGCGCGAACAGCTTGAGGTCGACGACCGGGTGCTCGTCGGTCAGCTCCCACACGACGAACAGCGCGAAGCCGATGGCCGCGGCGATCGCCAGCGTGACCACGGTGCCGGACGCGAACCAGTCGAGCTCGCGGCCCTTGTCAAGCATCACCTGCAGCGCGCCCACCCACAGCACGAGCAGGCCGAGGCCGACGCCGTCGATCGGGCGGCGTGCCGTCGGCGTGTCGCGGCGCCGGTAGATCGACCACGTCACGGCCGCGGCGGCGAGCCCGACCGGCACGTTGATGTAGAAGATCCATGGCCATGCGATGTTGTCGGTGATCCAGCCGCCCAGCAGCGGTCCCACCACCGGCGCGACGAGCGTGGTGATCGCCCAGATCGACAGCGCGCTGCCGGCGCGGGCCTTGGGATAGCTCGACAGCAGGATCGCCTGCGACAGTGGAATCATCGGTCCCGCCACCGCGCCCTGCAGGACGCGAAACGCGATCAGCCACGCGATCGACGGCGCGAGCCCGCACAGGAACGATGCCAGCACGAACAGCAGCACGGAAGTCACGAACAGGCGCACCTGCCCGTAGCGCTGCGTCAGCCATCCGGTCAGCGGCAGCGAGATGGCGTTGGCGACCGCGAAAGAGGTGATCACCCACGTGCCCTGGCTCGGCGACACGCCGAGGTCACCCGCGATGGCGGGAATCGACACGTTGGCGATCGACGTGTCGAGCACGTTCATGAACGTGGCGAGCGACAGCGCGAGCGTCGCCAGCGCGAGCGTGCTGCCCGTCAGCGGTGCGGGCGTGGCGGGCGCGGCGGTGGCCGCCGGCGCGGCGTCGTTGCGATTCGTCGGCTCATCCATGGCGATACCCGTTGGCAATGTGGGTGCGGCCTGCCGCCGTGGGGCGGGTCAATAGTCCCGGTCGGCGGACGCGCGCACGATGCGCGCCGGCGCAGCGGCCGCCGTGCGCACGCGGTCGTCGGCGAGCCTCGACATCGTCGGACGCGGCGCGACCGCGGCGTTGGCGGCGATGATGGCCTTCACGCGCGCCTCGGCCGTGCCCTCGACCGGGTCGAACACGCCGGTCGCGTACGCCGGCGCAGCCAGCGCAACCTGCGGCAGGCGCACGCCGTCGCGATCATGGGTGTCGACCTCCACCTGCATCGACAGCCCCACCTGCAACGGATGGGCGGCGAGCTCCTGGGCGTCGAGCGCGATGCGCACGGGAATCCGCTGCACGACCTTGATCCAGTTGCCGGTGGCGTTCTGTGCCGGCAGCAGCGCGAACGCCGAGCCGGTGCCCGCGCCGAAGCCCGCGACGCTGCCGTGATACGTGACCTTGCGGCCGTAGAGGTCGGCGGTGATCGCGGCGGGCTGGCCGACGCGCATGGTCGCCAGTTGCGACTCCTTGAAGTTGGCGTCGACCCACACCTGGTCGAGCGGCACGATCGCCATCAGCGGCGTGCCCGAAGCGACGCGCTGGCCGAGCTGCACGCTGCGGCGGGCGACGAACCCGGACACCGGTGCGGGCAGCGCCGTGCGCGCCAGCGCCAGGTACGCATCGTGCACCCCCGCCGACGCCGCCAGCACGTCCGGGTGGTCGGCGACATCGGTGCGATCAGTGCGCGCGCGATTGGCGGCGAGTTCCTGGCGCGCTGCACCGAGCGCAGCCTTGGCCACGCTCAGCGCGTCGCGCGCATGCTGCAGTTCCTCGCCCGATACGGCACCCGAGCCGGCAAGGCGCTGGCGCCGCGCGAGGTCCTCGCTCACGCGCGCGACATCCGCCTCGCGCAATTCGACGTTGGCGTTGAGCTGCGCGGTGGTGGCGAACAGTCCGCGCACTTCGCGCACCGTCCTGCCGAGCTTCGCGTCCGCCTCCTCGAGCCCGATCCTCGCGTCCGCCGGGTCGAGCTGCACCAGCGTCTGTCCGGCCTTGACGAACTGCGTGTCGTCCGCGGCGATCGACACCACGGTGCCGGCGATCTGCGGCGTCACCTGCACCACGTTGCCGGCGACGTAGGCGTCGTCAGTGGACTGCTCGTAGCGCAGCACCGTCGACCACCAGACGCCGTATCCGGCGAGCGCCAGCACGCAGGCGCCGCCGACGATGGCGAGCCAGCGCTTGCGCGCCGAGGTTGCGGGGGAATTCGTGTTGGTTGTGCTCATTGCATCGTTTCCTTCTGCGACACCGCGCCGGGGCACGCTGCCGCGGAACGGGATTCGTGGGCACCGGCCGACGGGCCGCCGGCGCAATTCGCGGCGAGCGCGGGCGCCGGCACGAAGCCGCCGCCCAGCGCGCGCACCAAATGGATGGACAGCGCGAGCTCGCGCGCGTCGAGATCCGCCTCGAGGCTCTGCTGCACGAGCATCGGCTGCTCGACCGACAGCACCTGCAGGTAATTGCCGAGTCCCTCGCGGTAGCGCAGCAGCGCGAGCTCGTAGGCCTCGCGCGCGGTGGCGAACGCGACGCGCTGCTGGTCGCGTTCCGCCTCGACGCTGCGCCACGACGCCACCTGGTCGACGACGTCGTGCATCGCATCGGCGAGGATCTGGTTGTACTGC
The DNA here is from genome assembly GCA_036553845.1 of Casimicrobiaceae bacterium. Taxonomy (GTDB): domain Bacteria; phylum Pseudomonadota; class Gammaproteobacteria; order Burkholderiales; family Casimicrobiaceae; genus VBCG01. The sequence goes on along the minus strand of DATBOK010000174.1, from coordinate 9,440 downwards.
GCGACGGCGATGTCGTAGTCGGCATCCTTGCCGGCGAGATCGCCGCGCAGGCGGCCGGCGTCGAAGATCGGCAGCGACAGGGCCGGCGTGATGCCGAGCATGCGGCTTCCCGCGGTGAAGAAGTTGCCGTAGCCGATGCCCGCGAGGCCGACGACGGCGGCGAGGTTGACGTTCGGGTAGAACGCGGCCTTCGCAGAGTCGATCGCCTTGCCGGCGGCCTCAATGCGCCATTGCTGCGCCACGACGTCGGGGCGGCGCGCGATCAGTTCGGTGGGCAGCAGCGAGGGCAGCACGAAGGGCGCCAGCGTCGTCGCGGGACGCGTGATGGCGAGGCCGCGATCGGGCCCCGCACCCAGCAGCGCCGCGAGCGCGTTGCGATCGAGCGCGATGCGCTCGTCGTAGCCGATGATCTCCTCGCGCGTCGCCGGCAGCGCCGACTCGGCCTGCTTCAGCTCCACCTTCGAATCGAGGCCCGCCGCCTGGCGGTCGCGCGTCAACGCGAGAATCGCCTCGCGGTCGCGCAACGTCCTTTCGGCGACGTCGCGCTTGGCGAACGCATGCTGCAACTCGGCATACGCCTGGCCGATCGCGGTGGTGAGGGCGAGGCGCGCGGCGTGCGCATCGACGTCCGCGGCGCGCGCGTTGCCCACCGCGCTCTCATAGGCGGCACGCCGCTCGCCCCAGAGGTCGACGTCCCACGTGAGCGCGATGCTGAACTCGCTGTCAGTCTGCCAGCTGCCCGCATACGGTGGCGGCACCAGGTCGTGGCCGGAGAAGCGCTCGCGCGTGGTCGACACGCCGGCGTCCACGCGCGGGTAGCGGCCGGCGTCGGTGACCGCCGCCAACGCGAGTGCCTTGCGAGTGCGCGCGGCGGCGACCGCGAGGGTCGGGCTACCGGCGAGCGCCTCGTCCATCAGCGCATCGAGCTGCGCGTCGCCGTACGCCTTCCACCAGTCCTCCGCGGGCCAGCGATTCGTCGCCGACGGTGCGCCCGCGAGCGCGCGGTCCGCGGTCAGCGCCGACGGCGCACGCATCGATTCCACGGGTTGCAAACCGTGCATGTTCGCGCAGCCGGCGATCGCGAGCATCGTCAGAACCGCTACCCCCGTGGTGGCTCCGCGCAGACAATCCGGGCCAGCGGACTTGCGTTCCGGGTTGCTCGAGCGAAGATTTTCGATAACATTCATATGGTTGCTATAGCTGTTGATGCCTAGGCAAGCATAAAGACAAAAAAGGGGATCAACGATTCGCCAGCATCCGTTGCAACAGGCCGACCAGCGAATCGACATCCCCTTCGCTGAACCCGCGCAGGAATTGGCGCTGCACGGCGTCCTTGGTGGCCACCAGGCGTGGATACAGGGCGCGTCCCTCGTCCGTCAGCTCGAGATTCGTCGTGCGCCGATCCTCGGGGTGCGGGCGACGGCGGATCAGCCCTTTCTGTTCGAGGCGGTCGAGCATTCGGGTCATCGCGCCCGGATCGTAGGAAATGCCCTTGCACAGACTCGCTGCCGAGTCCGCCTCGCCGTTGGCCACCAGCGCCAGCACGATCATTTGCGCGGCCGAGATGTCGTAGGGTGCGAGCTCGCGGTCGAGGGCATCCATCACCGCCACTCGCACAAGGGTGATCAGCCGCGGGACATTGCGCGGATGGTCGATCGCCAAGGGCGCCAGGTCGGCGACGGGCGGAGCGGATGTGACCATGACAGCCATTATATGGCCTAGGCAACAGTTGTCAAGGCTGTTATCACCGGCCGGACAGGCGCATCATGGCGGTACGTCGTTTCGGCGCGGCGCGCCCCCGGTGCGCCCTCCTGTGAGAAAGGACCACCATGGAAGACACTGGACACGAAAAGCGCGTGCTGTCGCATATCGAGGGACTCGTGGCAGAAGAGCATCGGCTGTTCGCCAAGGGCGCGCTCGACGCCGGCGAGACGACGCGGCTCGCCGCCGTGCAGGTCGAGCTCGATCGCTATTGGGACCTGCTTCGCCAGCGCCGCGCGGCGCGCGAGACCGGCCACGATCCCGAGGCTGCGCAGTTGCGACCGCCCAACATCGTCGAGAACTACGAGGGCTGATCCGATGCCGGCGACATCCACCGCAGCGCGCGGCCGTCCAACCCCGGGCCGCGGGGCGCGCTGATGGCCACGCGTGGCTTCGTCGGGCGCAAGCCCTCGGCCGAGGTCGCGTCGCGCCTGCCCCCGGGACAGTACCGGACCGAGGATTTTCCGGTGCTGTCGATGGGTCCTGCACCCGAAGTCGATCTTGCGACGTGGGCGTTCACGCTGCACGACGGGCCGCGTCCGCTGGCGCGCTGGAACTGGCAGGCATTCGAGGCGCTGCCGCGCACGACCTGGCGTGGCGACATCCATTGCGTGACGAAGTGGTCGAAGTTCGACACGCAGTGGGAAGGCGTCACGATCGATGATCTCTTCGCCGCCGCCGGCATCACACCGCCCTCGCCCTGGCTGCTCGCGCTGTCGTTCGACGGCTACGACACCAACGTGCCGGTGGCCGATCTCGTCGGCGGCCGCGCGATGATCGCCACGCGCTTCGCCGGCGCGGCATTGGCCGCCGAGCACGGCGGACCCGCCCGCCTGCTGGTGCCGCACCTCTATTTCTGGAAGAGCGCGAAGTGGGTGAAGGGATTGCGCTTCACCGCGCGCGATGAAGCAGGCTTCTGGGAGCTGCGCGGCTACCACCTGTACGGCGATCCCTGGCGCGAGCAACGCTACACGAACGACCCATGACCGCCGCGCCCGCGGCGAGCGCCGCGCTGGCCTGGCAGACGGCGACGATCGCGCGCATCGTCGCCCGCACGCCGCGCATCACGAGCTTCTACTTCGATGCGCCACTGGCGCGCCACCGCGCCGGCCAGCACGTCGACGTGCGCCTGACCGCCGTCGACGGTTACCAGGCGGAACGCAGCTATTCGATCGCCTCGGCACCCGGTGACGGTCCGATCGAGCTCGCGATCGAGCGCCTCGACGACGGCGAAGTCTCGCCGTACTTCCACGATGTCGCGGCGGTCGGCGACACGCTCGAGCTGCGCGGACCGATCGGCGGCCATTTCGTCTGGGAGGTCGCGCAGGGCGGTCCGGTGCTGCTGGTCGGGGGCGGCTCCGGCATCGCGCCGCTGATGGCGATGGCGCGCGCCAATGTATCGCTGTCCCGCGCGGTGCCGATGGCCATCGCGCAATCGGCGCGCACCTGGGACGACGTCCTGTTTCGCGACGAGCTGTTCGCACTGGAGGCGCGCTCGCCGGATATCACCGTGACCCTGGCGACGACGCGCGAGGCGCCGCGCCGGCCGCAGGATCATGCGCGCCGCTTCGATGCGCCGATCGTGGCGTCGATCGTCGCGCGGCTGCCGGCGCCGCCGCGGCACGTGTATGTCTGCGGCACCAACGGCTTCGTCGAGGCGGTGACCGGCGACCTCGTGCGTATGGGCATCGAACCCGCGCGCGTGCGCACCGAGCGTTACGGCGGCGCCTGACGCCGCTGCCGGCGCCGGTGCCGGTGCCGGACAGCGCGCGCCAGGCGTGCTGCTGGCGTACGTCACCGACCGCCGCGTGTCGCGCGGCGCGCGCCGCGCTCACTGCGCAGGCGCGCCCTCGCAAAGGGCTGGCAATGCGCGCGCCGGGCGGGAAGGTATGCTGGATGCACGATCGTCGCTCGCCTTCCCGCGCGCGGCGCCGCTGCGCTCAAGCTCGCGCACCCGGCCATCGCGCTCCGCGCGCCGGCCGCCGATTGGATCGTCACCAAGGAAATGCCGTCATGACTCCGCATCCCAACTACATCGCCGGCGACTGGGTCGCCGGCGCCGACACCACCGAGAGCGTCAACCCGTCGAACACCGGCGACATCGTCGGCGCGTTCTCGCGCGGGAGCGTCGCCGACACCGAGCGCGCCATTGCGGCGGCGCGCGCCGCGTTCCCGACGTGGTCGCGCAGCGGCATCCAGCAACGCCACGACGCGCTGAAGAAGGTCGGCGACGAGATCCTCGCCCGCCGCGACGAGCTCGGCCGCCTCCTCGCGCGCGAGGAAGGCAAGACCCTCGCCGAGGGCATCGGCGAGTCCGCGCGCGCCGGCCAGATCTTCCTGTTCTTCGCCGCCGAGTGCGTGCGCATCGCCGGCGAGAAGATGGCCTCGGTGCGCCCCGGCATCGACATCGAGATCACGCGCGAGCCGGTGGGCGTGGTCGGCATCATCGCGCCGTGGAATTTTCCGATCGCGATACCGGCGTGGAAGATCGCACCGGCGCTCGCCTACGGCAACACCGTCGTCTTCAAGCCGGCCGACGCGGTGCCGGCGATGGCGCACGCGCTCGCCGACATCATCGCCCGTGCCGGTTTCGCCCCGGGTGTCTTCAACCTCGTGATGGGCCGCGGCTCGGTGGTCGGCCAGACGCTGCTCGACCACCCCGGCGTCGACGCCATCAGCTTCACGGGCTCGGTCGCCACCGGCCAGAAAGTGGCCGCCGCCTGCGTCGCGAAGATGAAGAAATTCCAGCTCGAGATGGGCGGCAAGAATCCGCTGGTGGTGGTCGACGACGCCGACCTCGGTGTCGCCGTCGAATGCGCGATCAACGGCGCGTTCTACTCCACCGGACAGCGCTGCACGGCGTCGTCGCGGCTGGTCGTCACCGACGGCATCCACGACCGCTTCGTGGCGGCGATGATCGAGCGCATGAAGAAGCTGAAAATCGGCGACGCGCTGGACGCGGCGACGCAGATCGGTCCGGTCGTCGACGAGACCCAGCTCGCGCAGGACGAGTCGTACATCCGCATCGGCCGCGACGAGGGCGCGACGCTGGCGCACGGCGGCGAGCGGCTCACGCGCAGCACGCCCGGTTACTACCTCGCGCCGGCGCTCTTCACCGATGTCGCGCCGACGATGCGCATCGCGCGCGAGGAGATCTTCGGCCCGGTGGCGGCGGTGCTGCGCGTGCGCGACTACGAAGCCGCACTCGCCGCGGCCAACGACACGCCGTTCGGCCTCGCCTCCGGCATCTGCACGACGAGCCTCAAGCATGCCGCGCACTTCAAGCGCAATGCCGAGGCCGGCATGGTGATGGTCAACCTGCCGACCGCCGGTGTCGATTACCACGTGCCGTTCGGCGGCCGCAAGGGCTCGAGCTACGGCCCGCGCGAGCAGGGGCGCTACGCCGCCGAGTTCTATACGGTGGTCAAGACCGCGTACACCCAGCCTTGACGGAGCGCTCGCCCGGGCAGCCTCGTCGACGACCGCGGCGTCAGTCGTGCTTGCGGTGGTAGATGCGCGCGCTCTGTGCGTTTTCGCGATGCTGGACGCGGTCCTGCTCCAGCGCACCGATGCGGCCGTTCGCGGCAACGTTCGCCTCGGTGCGCGCATCGCGCGCCTGGCCGTGCTCGAGCGACGCCACCTCGCGATCGGACAGCGTGCCGCTGGCCGCGCCCTGCGCAATGCGCGCCTGCTGATTGCGGTCGCGCGCGACGTCGGCTTGCATCCTGCGCGACGAGGCCGACGCCGGGTTGCCGGTCTGCGCATCGTGCTTCTGCCGCGCGATCGAGCGGCTGACACCGTTCTGCGCAGCGTTGATGCGCGCCGCTTCGGCGGCACTCAGGTTGCCGTTGGCGAGCGCGCGCGTCTGCATGCGCGACACGCCGGCCTCCTCGCGCTCGAGGCGCCCCGCTTCATGCGTGCTGAGCGCGCCCGACTGCAGGCCGCTCTCGATGCGCTGCTGCTGGGCGGCGTCGCGCGTCGTCTCGGTAGTCGCCGTCTGCGCCAGCGCCGGCACCGCGCAAAGGCCGGCCGCAGCCAGGACCATCGTCGTGATCGTGCGTTTCATCCGGGTCTCCTCGAAATGCCGGCGACATGCCGGTCCTTGATCAACGCCGGCGCGTGGCGGCGCGCGGACGCCAACGTGTATCCGTTCGTTTCGCTGTGACACAATGATGCTTGCGCCGCGTGTCGGTCACCCCTCGCCGCGCCTCCCCGTCATGGATTCCACGCTCGACCTCGCCGCGTATCGCAATCGCATCGGCTGGCACGCCGCGGCGCGTGCCGACCTCGCGACGCTCACGGGCCTGCTTTCCGCGCACATGCGGGCGATTCCTTTCGAGAACCTCGACGTGCTGCTCGGTCGCGGCGTCTCGCTCGATCTTGGCGCGCTGCAGGCGAAGCTCGTGGCCGCCCGCCGCGGCGGGTACTGCTTCGAGCACGCGACGCTGTTCGCCGAGGTGCTCGCCGCGCTGGGCTTCGTGGCGCAACGCCACATCGCGCGCGTGATCGTGGTCACGCCGCGCGACCTCGCGCCGCGAACCCACGCGTTCCTCACCGTCGCCATCGACGGCAGCCGATACGTCGTCGATCCCGGCTTCGGCTCGCTGGCGCCGATGGCGCCGCTGCCGCTGGTCGACGGCGCGCGCGTGCGGGCCGGCGACGACGAACACTGGATGGCACGCGACGGCGACAGCTGGAAGCTGGCGACGACCGGCGATGGCGGCGAGATCGAATGCTGGATCAGTTCGCTGGAGGACGACCCCGACGTCGACTTCGAAATGGGCAACCATTTCACGGCGACCTGGCCCGCGTCGCCGTTCGTCAATCGCCTGCTGATGCGCGCACTGACGCCCGATGGGCGCGTGTCGCTGATGAACCGCGACGTGACGATACGCCGGGGTGCCAACGCCGAGCGCCGCCAGCTCGCCGACCGCGCGGAGCTGCGCGCGCTGGTCGCCGGACACTTCGGCTTCGATCTCCCCGACATCGATCGCCTGCGCATCCCGGGCGTGCCCGAATGGACATGAACCGGCGCGAACGCCATGGCTGACGGCCCGCGCCTCGATCGCGTGGCACGCCGCGCGCAGATGTATCCGGTGCTCACGGCCGCGGAAATCGCGCGCATCGCACGCTTCGGCGAGCGCCGCACGTTCGCCCGCGGCGAGCGCATCGTCCGCGTCGGCGAAGTCGGCATCGGCATGCTGCTGGTGCTGTCGGGCCGCATCGATGTCCGCCGCCGCGATGCGCTGGGCGTGGGCGTGCCCATCGTCAGCGAGGGCCCCGGCGAGTTCCTCGCGGAGATCGTGTCGCTGTCCGGGCATTCGGTGCTGGTCGACGCCGACGCCGCCGAAGACACGGAAATTCTCGACATCCCGCCCGGCAAGCTGCGCGCGCTGATCATCGCCGAGGCGGACCTCGGCGAACGCATCATGCGCGCGCTGATCCTGCGCCGCGTGGCGCTGATCGAGGAAGGCACCGGCGGACCGGTGCTGGTGGGCGAGCCGCAGGCGCCGCGTCTCGCGCGGTTGCGCAATTTCCTCGAGCGCAATGGCCATCCTCACCAGGTGATCGACGTCGCCACCGACCATGACGCCGCGGCGTTGCTCGAGCAATACGGCGCGGCCAGCGACGAGGTGCTGGTGCTGTGTCCAGACGGCTCGGTGCTGCACGATCCGGACGAGGTCACGCTCGCGCGCTGCCTCGGCATGCTCAACATGGCGGAATTCACGCAGGTGTTCGACGTCGCCGTCGTCGGCGCCGGACCCGCCGGTCTCGCCACCGCCGTGTATGCCGCCTCCGAAGGCCTGCGGGTCGTCGTCCTCGACTGCCGCGCATTCGGCGGCCAGGCCGGTGCCAGCTCGCGCATCGAGAACTACCTCGGCTTCCCCACGGGCATCTCCGGCCAGGCGCTGGCCGGCCGCGCGTACGTGCAGGCGCAGAAATTCGGCGCGGAGATCCTGATCCCGGCGCAAGCGGCGTCGCTCGTCTGCAAGCGCGCCGCGGGCGATGGCGCGCTGCGCCTGAAGCTCACCGACGGCCGCAGCCTCAAGTCGCGCACGATCGTCGTGGCCAGCGGCGCGCGTTATCGTCGCCCGGACGTCGCGCGGCTCGCCGAATTCGAGGGCCGCGGGGTTTCCTACTGGGCATCGGCGGTGGAGGCGAAGGCGTGCGCAGGCCAGGAAGTGGTGCTGGTGGGCGGCGGCAACTCGGCCGGCCAGGCAGCCGTACTGCTGGCGCAGCACGCGTCGAAAGTGCACGTGCTGGTGCGCGGCGGCGGCCTCGTCGCCAGCATGTCGCGCTACCTGATCGATCGCCTGCGTGCCACCGCCAACATCGAGATCCACGCGCACACCGAACTGGTTGAGCTGGAAGGTGAGTTGCCGCACGGCCTCGCGGCATTGACCTGGCGCGACACGCAAAGCGGCGCGCGCGAGCGCCACGAGATCTGCCACGTGTTCCTGTTCATCGGCGCCGACCCGGAGACCGGATGGCTCGGCGATTGCGGCGTCGCCTTCGACGACAAGGGATTCGTCGTCACCGGGCGCGCCACGACCTGCGCCATCGCGTCGTACACGCCCGCGCTGCTCGAGTCCAACGTTCCCGGCGTGTTCGCCGTGGGCGACGTCCGTGCGGGCTCGGTGAAGCGCGTCGGCAGCGCGATCGGCGAAGGCGCGGCCGCGGTCGCGCAGATCCATCAATACCTCGCGTCCGAGCGCGCGGCGACGGCCGCCGGTCGCTGAATCCCCGGGCCCCGCTTGGGAACGCACGGCGGCCGCCGCCAAGCGCCTGATCGGTGCCGCGTGCGGGCGCGGCGCGATACTCAGCCCCGGCGTAATTTGCTATCGTGCGGCATGCGCCGGCCGTGCCGGCGCATGGAGATGCCGATGACTTCGTCTTCCCACGTGCCTCGCCGCACGGGCGCCTTGGGCGTGCACTCGCTCGATCGCTTCGTGATCAGCGTGCCCGACGTCGCCGAAGCCCTGCGCTTCTACCGCGCTTTCGGCCTCGACGTGCGCCAGGACGGCAACGACCTCGAGCTGCGCACCCGCGGCCGCGATCACGTCTGGGGCCGCGTGCATGCCGACGGCAAGCCCAAGGCGCTGCAATTCCTGCGTTTCGGCGCCTATGCCGACGATTACGACGCGCTCGCCGCGCGCATTGCCGCGCACGGCGCGGCCCCGGCGCATCCACTCGGCGATCGCAACGGAGTGTGGACCCGCGACGCCGACGGCACGCCGGTGCAGGTGGTCGTGGCGCCGAAAGTGTCGCCCTCGACCCTGTCGGCGCCCGCGCCGGCAGCGAAGGTAGCTCCGGGCAGGGGCGCGGCGCCGAGCCGCAGGCTCGCGCCTGGCGTGCATCCGCGCCACCTGTCGCACGTGCTGATGTTCACGCCCGACGTCGACCGCCAGATCGCTTTCTATCGCGACGTGCTCGGCCTGCGGCTGTCCGACCGCTCGGGCGACATCATCGCCTTCATGCACGGCCCGCACGCCAGCGACCATCATCTCGTCGCATTCGCCAAGTCGCACGCGCCGGGCTACCACCATTCGAGCTGGGACGTCGCGAGCATCGACGAGGTTGGACTCGGCGCCGAGGCGATGCGCGGGCACGGCTACACCAAGGGCTGGGGCGTCGGACGGCACGTGCTGGGATCGAATTACTTCTACTACGTGCGGGAT
>DATBOK010000132.1:0-6236 GCA_036553845.1 Casimicrobiaceae bacterium | reverse complement strand
GGCCTGCGCTTCTACCGCAAGCATGGCTGGCGCTGGTTCTGACGTGGCGGCCGGCAGCGCCGCGGACGCGTCCGCGCGGGGCGCGATCGGCAGGCGCGTGGCCCTCACCGGCGCCGACGGCTTCATTGGCCGCGCGCTGCGCGCGCATCTTGGTCGCGCCGGATTCGACGTCGTCGCCATCACGCGCGCGAGCCATGGCGACCTTGCCGCCGCCGACGTCGGCGTGCTCGCGCGCGTGCTGCAGGGAGCCGACGCGCTCGTGCATCTCGCCGCGCGCGCCCACGTGATGCGCGAGCGCGCCACTGACCCGGCCGCGGCGTTCCGTGCGGCGAACGTCGTGGCCACCGAGCGCGTCGCGCGCGCCGCGGCCGCCGCCGGCGTGCGGCGCTTCGTGCTGGCGAGCACCATCAAGGTCAACGGCGAATCGTCGCCGCGCGACCGGCCGTTGCGCGGCGACGATGCGCCGGCGCCGCGCGACGCCTATGCGCGCAGCAAGTGGCAGGGGGAGAAAGCGCTGCGCGACATCGCCGCGTCGGCGACGATGTCGCCGCTCGTGCTGCGCTTGCCGCTGGTCTACGGGCCCGGCGTGCGCGGCAATTTCCGCACGCTGTGGGATGCCGTCGCCGAGCGCCGCTGGCTGCCGTTCGCCGCCATCGACAATCGACGCAGCCTCATCGGCCTCGCCAATCTGTGCGACGCGTTCGTCGCGGCGCTCGATGCGCCGCCGGGCACCTACTGCGTGGCGGATGCCGAGAGCGTGTCGACGCCGCAGCTCGTGCGCGCGATCGCCGCGGCGCAGGGCGTCGACGCCAACCTCGGATTCGTGCCGCCGATGGCGCTGCGCGCGCTGGGGGCGCTCATCGGGCGGCGCGACGGCGTGGACCGGATCATGTCGTCGCTCGAAGTCGACAGCGCACCGTTTCGCGCCGCGAGCGGCTGGGCGCCCGCGCAGACGCTGGCCGAGGGCCTCGCCCGTATAATCGGGTGATGGGTTCACGTCTCCACGGCCGCGCGCCCGACGCGCTGCGCCCGCTGTCGATCGTCCGCGGCTACACGAAGCATGCAGAAGGCTCGGTGCTGGTCGCCGCGGGGGACACGCGCGTGCTGTGCACGGCGAGCGTCGAGGAAGGCGTGCCGCCGTTCCTCAAGGGCAAGGGGAAGGGCTGGCTGACCGCCGAGTACGGCATGCTGCCGCGCGCGACGAACACGCGGATGCGGCGCGAGGCCGCGGAAGGCCGGCAGTCGGGGCGCACGCAGGAAATCCAGCGCCTCATCGGCCGCGCGCTGCGTGCGGTGGTCGACCTCGACGCGCTCGGCGAGCGCACGCTGAAAATCGACTGCGACGTGCTGCAGGCCGACGGCGGCACGCGCTGCGCGTCGATCACCGGCGCCGCCGTGGCCGTGGCTGACGCCATCGACTGGTGCCGCGCCCGCGGGCTCGTCACCGCGCAGCCGATGCGCGACGGCGTCGCCGCGGTGTCGGTCGGCATCGTCGACGGCGAAGCGTTGCTCGACCTCGACTATGCCGAGGACTCGCGCTGCGATACCGACATGAACGTGGTGATGACGGGCGGCGGCGGCTTCGTCGAGGTGCAGGGCACGGCGGAAGGCGCGCCGTTCACGCGCGCCGAGCTCGACGCGCTGATCGCGCTCGCCGCGCACGGACTAACGGAGATCGCCGGCGCGCAACGGCGCGCGCGCACGTGATCCGGCGGCTCGTGCTGGCATCCGGCAACGAGGGCAAGCTGCGCGAATTCCGGCGCCTGCTCGAGCCGCTGGCGATCGAGGTGATCGCGCAGCGAGCGCTGGGCATCGCCGACGCCGACGAGCCGCATGCCACGTTCGTCGAGAACGCGCTGGCCAAGGCGCGCCACGCGAGCGCGCACGCAGAGCTGCCGGCGCTGGCCGACGATTCGGGCATCTGCGTCGACGCGCTGCACGGTGCGCCCGGCGTGGCGAGCGCGCGCTACGCCGGCGAGCCGCGTTCGGACGCGCGCAACAACGCCAAGCTGGTCGCGGCACTGGCCGGCGTCGCCGATCGCCGCGCGCACTATGCGTGCGTGCTGGTGCTCTTGCGTGCGGCGGACGATCCCGAGCCGATCATCGCCGAGGGACGCTGGCATGGCCGCGTCACCGACACGCCGCGCGGCGACGGCGGCTTCGGCTACGACCCGTATTTCGAGGACACGCAAAGCGGCCTCACTGGCGCCGAGATGCCTCTCGCGCAGAAGAACGCGGTATCGCACCGCGGCATCGCGATGCGCGCGCTGATCGCGCGCCTCGGCGAACGGCCATGAGCGCCACCAGCGCGACGATCGCGGCACCCGTCGCGCATCCGCGCTTCGCGGCGTTGCCGCCGCTCGCGCTGTATGTGCACATTCCCTGGTGCGTGCGCAAGTGCCCGTACTGCGACTTCAACTCGCACGAGGCGAAGGGCGACGTCGACGAGGCGCGCTACGTCGACGCGCTGCTGGCCGACCTCGAGACGGCGCTGCCGTCGGTGTGGGGCCGCAAGGTGCACACCGTCTTCATCGGCGGCGGCACGCCGAGCCTCTTTTCCGCGGCGTCGATCGACGCGCTGCTGGCGGGCGTGCGGGCGCGCCTGCAGGTGATGCCCGACGCCGAGGTGACGCTCGAAGCCAACCCCGGCACGTTCGAGCGCGAGAAGTTCGCCGGTTTCTTCGCCGCCGGCGTCAACCGCCTGTCGCTCGGCATCCAGAGCTTCGACGACGCCAAGCTCGCGGCGGTCGGCCGCGTGCACGATGCGGGCGAAGCGCGCCGCGCGGCGGAAGCCGCGCTCATGATCTTCGGCAACGTCAACCTCGACGTCATGTTCGCGCTGCCCGGGCAGATGCTCGTCGAAGCGGAGGCCGATGTCGCCGCCGCGCTCGCGTTCAATCCGCCGCACCTGTCGTTCTACCAGCTGACGCTCGAGCCCAACACGCTCTTCCATCGCCATCCGCCGGTGCTGCCGGACGACGAACTTGCGGCCGACATGCAGGACATGGTGGCCGCCCGTCTCGCCGCCGCCGGCTACGCGCGCTATGAAGTGTCGGCGTACGCGAAGCCGGGCCGCGAATGCGCGCACAACCTCAACTACTGGCGCTTCGGCGACTACCTCGGCATCGGCGCCGGCGCGCATTCCAAGCTGTCGTTCGCCGATCGCATCGAACGCGCGATCCGCTACAAGCAGCCGCGCCAATACGTCGAGCGGGCGCTGGCGCGCGAACCGGCGCTCGAAACGACGACCGTGGGGCGCGGCGACGTGGGCTTCGAGTTCATGCTCAACGCGCTGCGGCTAACCGCCGGCGTGCCGAGCGCGCTGTTCGCCGAGCGCACCGGCATGCCGCTGGCGATCGTGGCGCCGGCGATCGACGCGGCGACGCGCAAGGGCCTCCTCGAGCCCGATCCGTCGCGGATCAAGCCGTCCGCGCTCGGCCGGCGCTTCCTCAACGACCTGACCGCGCTGTTCCTCGCGCGATGAGTGCCGAGCGACCGCTCGACGCGTTGTCCCTCGGCGAGGCGCGCATGCGCGTCGCCGAGCGCTCTCTCAAGCCGTCCGCCTACGCGGCGTGGCTGCTGGCCCGCGCGCAGGGCAGCGAGCACGCGTTGCATGCCTGGGCGAGCCTCGATCCGGGACACGCGACTTCCGCCGCCGCGCGCGCCGACCTCGCGCATCCGACCGCGCAGGGCCCGTTGCACGGCATGCCGATCGGCGTCAAGGACATCATCGGCACGGCTGACTTGCCGACGCAGTACGGCTCGCCTGCCTTCGCCGGTCATCGCGAGCCGCGCGATGCGGCGGTGATCGAGCGCCTCGTCGCCGCAGGCGGCTACGTGTTCGGCAAGACCGCGACCACGGAATTCGCCTTCATGCAGCCGGCGGCGACGCGCAATCCGTGGAACGTCGGGCACACGCCGGGCGGCTCGTCGTCGGGCTCGGCGGCGGCGGTCGCGGCGCGCCACGTGCCGGCGGCGATCGGCACCCAGACCAACGGCTCGGTGATCCGCCCTGCGGCATTCTGCGGGGTCGTCGGCTTCAAGCCGACGTTTGGCGCCATGCCGCGCGACGGCACGTTCGTGTTCAGCGACACGCTCGACACGCTGGGCACGTTCACGCGCAGCGTCGACGATGCGGCCCGCCTCGCCAGCGCGATCGCGCTGCCGGGGCGGATCGCGCCCGGCGTCGTCGCGCGCGCCCGCCCGCCGCGCATTGCGTGGCTCGGCGCATTTCCGTGGACCGCGATCGACGCCGAAGCCGACGCGATGCTGGACGCGGCAGTGACGCGGCTGCGCCTCGCGGGCGCGGAAATCGTGCCGGTGGCGCTGCCGGACGCGCTCGCCTTCGCCGTCGACGTGCATCGCACGCTGATGCTGCACGAAGGCGCCGCGAACCTCGCCCACGTGGCGCGTGGCGCATTGTCGCCGGTGCTCGCGCGCGCGCTGGACGCCGGCGCCGCGATCGACCCGGTGGCCTACGCCCACGCGCATGCGGCGCGCGCAACGATGCGCGCCGTGGCGCTCGAATGGCTCGCGCATTACGACGCCGTGGCGACCCCGCCCGCGCCCGGCACCGCGCCCGCGCGCCTCGACACCACCGGCGATCCCGCGTGCTGCACGCTGTGGTCGCTGCTCGGCTTTCCGGCGATCGCATTGCCGATCGGGCTCGCCGGCAACCGGATGCCGCTCGGCATGCAACTTGCGTCAACGCCCGATACGGACGACGCGTTGTTGTCCGTTGCGGCGTGGGTGGAGACGCGCATGCCGTTCCGGGGCCTGCCATGAAACGCGCCAAGCTGCATCCACACATGACCACGCCGCGCAATCCGGTCGCGCGCTCGCCGCTGCTCGCCAAAGGCGGCGCGCACGGACCGACGGAGCGCGCGAAACGGCGCGGCGCCCGGATTGCGCTGCGCCGGCAGCTGCACGACCCCGCGACCTTCGAATGACGCTGTCGCGCCGCGACCTCGAGCAGAACCGGATGCGCACGCTCTATGCGCAGGCGACGCGCCGTGCGGCACTCACCGACGAGCAGCTGTCGGCGTCGCTGACGGCGACGCTCGCGCAGAAGCCGAAGGGCGCCGGCTGGTGGGTGTTCGGCTACGGCTCGCTCTTATGGAATCCGCTGTTCCCGATCGCCGAAACCGAGCGCGGCACCGTGCGCGGGCTGCATCGGCGCTTCTGCCTCAAGTCGCTGGCATCGCGCGGCACGCCGGAGTCGCCAGGTCTCGTGCTCGGGCTCGATCGCGGCGGCTCCTGTCGCGGCCTCGTGTTCCGCCTGCCGGCGCCGCTCGCCGTCGACGAGCTGCACCTGCTGTGGCGCCGCGAAATGGTGGTCGGCAGCTATGAGCCGAGATGGGTGAAGGTCGAAGGAGACGGCACCACGCGTTGCGCGCTGACCTTCGTCGTCAAGCGCGGCCATCCCAACTACACCGGCCGGCTCGCCGTCGACGACGAGGTGCGCATGCTCGGTTGCGCCTGCGGCGCATTCGGCAGCTCGCGCGAATATCTCGCGCATACGCGGATGGCGCTCGCCGCCCACGGCATCGTCGACCGCTATCTCGAGACGCTGGCGGCGAGGCTCGCGTCGCCGCCGCCGGCCTGACGCGCCGCGGCAGCGGCCTTCGCCGTCGCGTTGCGGCCGAGCAGGATCGCGCCGAGCCACCACAGTGCCGCCACGGGCACCGCCATCCATGCCATCGCCGGCAGTGACACGCCCGCGGCACGCAGGCCGTTGAAGATCCAGCTCGATGCCGTGTCGCCGCCACGGTGCACGACGGTGTCGATCACGTTCTTCGCCTTGTATTTCTGTGCCGCCGGCAGCACGTTGAAGAGCGTCTCGCGCGCCGGCTTGCTGACCGCGTACTCGCCGGCGCGGCGCACGACGCCGAGCACGACGAGCATCGGCAGCACGGGGTCGCTGGCGAACAGCGCGAAGCCGGCGACGGCGAGCGCCGGCATCAGCGCCAGCGTGAACGTCGTGCCGAGGCGCTCGATCAGCGCGCCGAAGGCGAACACCTGCACGGCCAGCGCGAGGAGATTGACGACGAGGTCCACCAGCGCGAAGAGCCGCGTGCGCGCGGCGCTGTCGTGAATCGCCGCCGGCACGAGCCCGGTCTGGGCGAAGTACAGGAACGTCGATAGCAGCGAGAAGCAGAACAGGAAAAAGCAGATGCCGAGCAGATAGCGCGACCGCAGGATGTCGGTGACGCCGGCGAGGATGCCGCCGCCGAGTG
>DATBOK010000119.1:0-3269 GCA_036553845.1 Casimicrobiaceae bacterium | reverse complement strand
CGGGGGGCCGCGCGGGCTCAAGTGGCGTATGGCGGCGGCAGCGTGACGCCGTATTTGTCCGCCCAGGATTGCAATGCCGGGAGGATGGCGGGATAAAGCGCAACGCCGTCGGCGATCTGTTGGCGGTAGCGTTGCAGGCCGCGCTCGCCGGGAAGGCGCACGCGCTCGCCGCCGGCACGCGGCGCACTGGCGTGCGCCGCGGCGACGAGATGATCCATCTCACGCGCGAAAGCGGCAAGGCCGCCGAACGCTTCCGGATCCAGCACCTGGATGAACACCGAGGCGCCCCAGCCGTCCGGCTTGTCGGCGCGGCCGTGGCCGGCGAGCGCACCGGTCATCGCCTCGATCAACAGGCCCAGGCCGAAGCCCTTGTGGCCCGCGTCCAAGCCGCCTAGCGGCAGCAATGCGCCCCTGGGCTCGTTGAACAGCGCACCGGGGTCGGATGTCGCGTCGCCCTGGTGGTCGATCAGCCACGGCCCGGGCAACGCCTTGCCCGCTTCCATCTGCTGCTTGGCATAGCCCATGCTGGTGATCGACATCGACACGTCGATCAATATCGGATCGCCCGAGGTCGGCAATCCCGCCGCAAGTGGATTCGGCGTGATGAACGGCGTGGTGCCGCCGTGCGGGACGACGGCGGACACCGTCGGGTCGGAGCACTCGATGATCACGGCCAGACCCTGGTCGGTGGCGCGTCGGAGGTACGCGGCAAGGCAGGCGATGTGATGCGAGCGACGGATGACCACGACGCCGATGCCGCAGTCGCGCGCCATCGCGCCGGCGCGCTCGATGCCGCGCAGCGTCAGCCACGGGCCGGGCAGCCGCGCGCCGTCCCAGGTCTCCGTCGCGGAGCGGCGCCGGACGACCTGCGGCTCGCCCGATTTGGCCATCTTCCCCTGGTCGAGCTCGGCAAGATAAGGCGCGAGCAGCGCAAGGCCGTGCGTGGTGTGGCCGAGCAGGTCGGCCTCGAGCAGGATGTCGGCGACGTCGCGCGCGATGTCGGCACGCACCCCGGCGCGATCGAGCAGCGTGCGCGCGAAGCTGCGCAAATCGTCGGCGCGGAACCGCGCAGGTTGTTGGGCGGTGGCATGCATGCGGGGTCGTGGCCAAAGCCCTGGTTGACGGCGCAGGGGCAATCGACGACGATTCTAACCCATCGTTTCAATCCCTCCTCCCCGACGTGGCTGCCTCGACGCTGACGATCAGCATCGTCACGTATCGCCCTGACCTCGCGCTGCTGGACCGCACGCTGCAGACGCTCGCCGCCTCGCTGGCGGCGGCGCGCGAGCAGGGTCTGTTGCGCGTGGCCAACGTCGCGCTGATCGACAACAGCGAGGAGCGCGGCATCGCCGCGGCGGTGATCAAGCTGGCGCAGGAGAACTTCCGCGACTCCGACTTCACGATGAGCTATCTGCACGGTCACGCCAACATCGGCTACGGCGCCGCGCACAACCTGGTCATGCACGGCGGCAACACGCACTACCACCTGGTGCTGAACCCTGATGTCGAGCTCGACGTCGACGCCTTGCCGGAGGCAATGCGTTATTTCGACGAGCACCCCGACATCGGCGTCATCGCGCCAGCGGTCACCAATGCGGCTGGCGCGCGCGAATATCTGTGCAAGCGCTATCCCAGCGTCGCCGACCTCGCGCTGCGCGGGTTGGCGCCGTCGTGGCTGCGGCCCCTGTTTCGCCGGCGCCTCGATCGCTATGAGATGCGCGATGTGATGGAAAGCGTCGCGGCCGGCGCGACCGTGTCGCCGGTGCCGGTGATGAGCGGCTCGTGCATGCTGCTGCGGCGCAAGGCGATCGAGGCGACCGGTGGATTCGACCCCGCATTTTTCCTCTACTTCGAGGACTTCGACTGGAGCGTTCGCCTGAATCGCGTCACCAAGAGCGCGTACGTGCCCGCCGTTCGCGCCGTCCATCACGGCGGCGGCGCGGCAGCCAAGGGCTGGCGCCACATCGGGTACTTCGTGCGCAGCGCGCTGCGCTTTTTCAACAAGAACGGATGGCGCTGGTGGTGAGCACGACCGGGGCGCCGGGTCGTACTGGAAAGCTGCTGGTTACCGGCGCCGGCGGCTTCATCGGGCGCGCGCTTTGCGCAGGGCTTGCCGCAGCCAGGGTTCCATACGTCGGCGCGGTGCGCACGCTCGGCGCCGGCGACGCGGACCGGAGCGACATCGTCGCCCTGGGTGATTTTGCCGCCGCCGACTGGGCACCGGTGTTGCGCGACGTCGACACGGTCGTGCACCTGGCGGGGCGCGCGCATGTGCGCGATGGCAGCGATGCCAACGAGCCGACGCCGTTCGTGGTCGGCAACGTGCACGTGACGCGCCGCCTGCTCGACGCGGCGCTCGAGGCCGGCGTGCGGCGCGTCGTGCTCGCCAGCACGGTCAAGGTGTACGGCGAAGCGACGCCGCCGGGGCGTCCGTTTCGCGCCGGCGACGCTGCGGCACCGCAGGATGCGTACGCGCACAGCAAGGCCGGCGCCGAAGCGGTGCTGTGGCAGGCCTGCCGTGCCGGCGCGATCGAAGGCGTGGTGCTGCGATTGCCGCTGACCTACGGCCCTGGCGTCAAGGGTAACTTCGCGCGCCTGCTCGAGGCCGTCGCGGCGGAGCGCCGGCTGCCGCTGGCCGGCATCGGCAACCGGCGCACTTTGCTCTATGTCGGCAACGCCGTCAGTGCCATCGACGCGGCGGTGAACGCGCCGACGCTGGCGGGCGAGACCCTTCCTGTCGCCGACGCCGAAAGCATGTCCACCAGCGACCTGGTCGAGCGTCTGGCGCGCGAGCTCGGCGTCGAGGCGCGGATGTACCACGTCCCGGCGGCGCTGTTGCGCACCGGCGCGATGCTGACCGGCCAGCGTGCCGCCGTGGCGCGCCTGCTCGGTACGCTCGAAGTCGACGCCGGCCGGTTCCGCGAGCTCTCGCGCTGGACCCCGCCGTACACCGCCGACGAGGGCCTGCACGACACCGCGGCAGGGTGGAAATTGCGGCATCGGTTGTAGCGCGGGTCGGGCATCCGGATCGCGTCCGGAGAAGCTGCGGCGAAACGCGGGAACAACCCTCGTTTGTTCCGGAGTGAGGCGGGTCGGACCGTCCGGCAGGGGTCGTCCCGCTATAATTACTCCCTTTCAAAGCATGAGGTCGCGATGACCCAGCGCACGGGAGGCCGCCCCCCCGACCAGCTCCGCCCGCTTTCGATCTTGCGCCACTACAGCCGGCATGCCGAAGGGTCCGCGCTGATCGAATGCGGCGAAACGCGCGT
>DATBOK010000101.1:0-18996 GCA_036553845.1 Casimicrobiaceae bacterium | reverse complement strand
CTGCTTGCCGCCGGCGTCGCCCAGGGCGAGGCGCAGGCGCTTGACCGCCGGCACGAGGTCCGCGGCCGCGTCGGGCAGCCCGGGCACGTCGCGCGCGCCGCTGCGCAATGCGGCCTCGGCGTCGCGCGCGAGGTCCGAGAGCTGTCCCGACGTCGTCTGCTCGCCGAAGAACAGCGTGGCGGTGTCGGGGAGCTGGTGCGCCTCGTCGAGGATCACGGTGTCGCAGGCCGGGAGCAGCTCCGACACGCCCTCGTCGCGCAACATCACGTCGGCGAAGAAGAGGTGGTGGTTGACCACCACGATGTCGGCGTCCAGCGCCTCCTTGCGCGCCTTCATCACGAAGCATTCGCGGAAGAAACCGCAGTTGGAGCCGAGGCAGTTCTCGCGCGTCGACGTGACCAGCGGCCAGATCGACGCGTTCTCCGGCACGTCGGCGAGGCCCGCGCGGTCGCCGCGTTCCGAGGCCTGCGCGAAGCGCACGATCCTGGACAGGTGCCGCGCGTCGTCGCGCGACGGCAGGCGTCCCTCGCGCGACGTGCGTTCGAGGTGGTGCAGGCAGATGTAGTTGGCGCGGCCCTTGAGCAGCGCGATCGTCAACGGCAGGCGCAGCGCGTCGCGCACCAGCGGCAGGTCGCGCTCGAACAGCTGGTCCTGCAGCGTCTTGGTGCCGGTGGAGACGATGACCTTGCCACCCGACACCAGCGCGGGCACGAGGTACGCGAAGGTCTTGCCGGTACCGGTGCCGGCCTCGGCAACGAGGCGTCCCGAGTCGCGGATGGTGCGCGCGACGGCGGCGGCCATCGCAAGCTGCGCGTCGCGTCGCCGATAGCCCGGCATCGCCTGCGCCAGCGGGCCCTGCTCGTCGAAGATCGCGCGCAGTTCGGCGTCGCCCTCGTCGGCGAGGTCCGCGGCGGGCGCAGGCGAGTCGAGCGGTGTCAGTGCGCGGCCTTCTGTGCCGCCTGCTGCGGCGCCTTCGGCTTCGCGGCCGCGGTCTTCTTGCCGGTGGCCGTCTGCGCGAGCTGTATCGACGTCTGGATGTTCACGATCGATGCCGCGAACGACTCGTACGGCTCCATCGTTCGCGCCTTGTACGCCGTATCGCTCTCGCCGGGGCGCCATGCGAGGTCGGTCAGCGCCTTCAGCCATTTCTCGTTCAGCGCGCGCAGGCCGTCGATCGCCTTCGCCGAGCGCGTCGCCGACTTCAGCGCCGCCTGGTAGGGGCGCGTCATGTTGAGCTTCTGCTTGACGACGCACGACTCGCTCTTCGCGCCGTTGGTGCCATCGGTGGATTTCTCGTAGCCGAACTCGAGGATCTCGATGCTCTTCACGTGCTTGCACATCGTGTAGAGGTGGCCGACCGCGTCGAAGTAGCAGTCGAGCGGCGGCTTGCCATCCGAGTTCGGGCAGACGTAGTTGTATTGTGGACCCGGATTGCCGCCGATGGTTTCGGCGCCGGCCATGTTCGCGGCGAGGGCGAGGGCGACAGCAAGCAGCATTGGGCGCACGGCGTGGTCCTGCGAAGCGATGGCGAATGCTACCCGCGTGCCGGCATGCGCCTCAAGCTCGACCGATGGATGACACCGCCGCGCCGACGGCGCGTGGCGGCGACGTCAGATGGTGACGCCGCCCGACACCTCGATCACGGCGCCATTGATGTAGGAGGCCTCGTCCGACGCGAGCCAGGCGTAGGTATTGGCGATCTCCTCCGGGCGCCCGAGCCGGCCCATCGGCACCTTGTCGCGGATCAGGTTGAGAACCTTCTCCGGCATCGACGCGAGGATGGGCGTCTCGATGAAGCCGGGGCAGATGGCGTTGGCGCGGATGCCCTTGCTGCCGAGCTCGCGCGCCCAGGTCTTGACCATGCCGATCACCGCGAACTTGGTGGCGGCGTAATTGGTCTGGCCGAAATTGCCGTGCAAGCCGACGATCGACGACGCGTTGAGGATGCAGCCCGAGTTCTGCGCCAGCATGATGTCGACGACGGCCTTGGTGCAGTTGTAGACGCCCTTCAGGTTGACGTCGATCACGCGCTCGAACTGCTCGTCGGTCATCTTGGCGAGCCGGGCGTCCTGCACGATGCCGGCATTGTTCACCAGCGTGTCGATGCGGCCCCAGGCTGCCATCACCGCCTCGACCATGCGCGCGATGCTCGCCTTGTCGGTGACGTCGACTTCGAAAGCCAGCGCGTCGCCGCCGGCGTCGCGGATCGCCGCCGCCGTCTCGTCCGCAGGCAGGCGATTGATGTCGCACACGGCGACGCGCGAGCCTTCCTGCGCGAACTTGAGCGACGTGGCCCGCCCGATGCCTTGGCCGCCGCCGGTGATGATCGAAACCTTGTGCTGCAATCGCATGTTGCTTGTCCCCCGGCCCTGAGCGAAGACCGCGCACCCCGAAGGGGCACCGGCTGGCCAAACCCGCGCACTGTAGCCCGAAATATTGCGTCGCACAAGGCAACGATGACGCTTGGATGACGAAGTGTTGCGCGCATGGAACAAACTAAAATTGCATGAAAATCAATGTGATATTTTCAGACCGAAAGGCGGCTCCGCGCACCGTGGCGCGCCTTGCGCACGCGGGATGCTGCAGCCGCGCAGGACGCTCCCGATCAGCCGGATACCGGCGCGTCTGCGAAGGGGACCCAGTGCTCGATGATGATAGTGAGCGCTTCCACACCCTGATAGCGGTCGACTTGCGGGCGGTACGCCGCCCGGATCCGGGCAGGCAAGGGCTCGGCATGGCCGAACAGCATCGCGTCGACTTCGCCGTCAGCGCCTGCGAGCCGCAGCTTCGAGTGGCTGCCGCCGACGACCCGCTGCGCGACGACGTCGAATTCGCCATCGAAGCGTGGCGGCGGGAACCCTTGGCCCCAGACGCCGGTTTCGATGGCGCGCGCGAGCGGGAGGCTGAGCTCCCCGGGATCCAGCGCGCCGTCGGTCTCGATCGTGCGCGTCAGCTGCGCGGGACTCAGCCATTCGCGGGCGACGGCCTCGAACGCGGCGGCGAACGCGGCGAAGGCGCCTGCGCCGAGCGTCAGGCCGGCGGCCATCGCATGCCCGCCGAACCGGCGCACGAGGCCGGGGGAGGTGCTGGCGACGCGCTCCAGCGCATCGCGCAGGTGGAACCCTTCGATAGAGCGTCCCGAGCCCTTGATCTCGCCGTCATCGCCCGGCGCGAACACGATCGCGGGGCGGTTGTAGCGTTCCTTGAGCCGCGCGGCGACGATGCCGACCACGCCCTGGTGCCATGCCGCGTCGACGAGGCAGATCGAGTGCGCGGCGGCGAACGCGGACGCATCGAGCGTCGCGATCGCGGCCATCGCGGCGTCGCGCATCGTCGCCTCGATGGCGCGCCGCTCGGCGTTGAGCTCGCCAAGTCGCGCGGCGAGCACGCCGGCCTCGCGCGCATCGTCGGTGACGAGGCAGCGGATGCCGACCGTCATGTCGTCGAGGCGGCCCGCGGCGTTGATCCGCGGTCCGGCGACGAAGCCCAAGTCGTAGGCGCTGGCGCGCGCGGTGGCGCGGTTGGCCGCCGCGAACAGCGCGGCTATGCCCGGCTGCGCGGCGCCCTTGCGGATGCGCGCGAGACCTTGCGCGACCAGCGCACGGTTGACGGCGTCGAGCGGCACCACGTCGGCCACTGTGCCGAGCGCGACCAGATCGAGCAGCGCCGCGAGGTTGGGCAGCGCGACCTCGCGGCCTTTCGCATGCGCTTCGGCGCGCAGCCGGGCACGCGTCGCCAGCAGCACGTAGAACATCACGCCGACGCCGGCCAGGTTGCGGGACGGGAATGCGCAGCCCGGCTGGTTCGGGTTGACGATGATCGCCGGCGACGGCAGCACCGCGCCCGGCAGGTGGTGGTCGGTGATCAGCACGTCGATGCCGCACTGCGTCGCGGCATGCACGCCGTCGACGCTCGCGATGCCGTTGTCGACGGTGACGATGAGCGCCGGATCGCCCGCCGCGGCGAGCGCGACGATCTCGGGCGTCAGCCCGTAGCCATGGACGAAGCGGTTGGGCACGATGAAATCGACGCGCGCGCCCATCGCGCGCAGCGCGCGCATGCCGAGCGCGCAGGCCGTGGCGCCATCGGCGTCGTAGTCGGCAACGATGACGATCGGCTCGCCGCGTGCGATCGCCCGCGCCAGGCGCTCGGCGGCGGCGGCCGCGCCCATCAGCAGCGACGGATGCGGCAGCGCGGCGAAGCTCGTGTCGAGCTCGCCCGGCGCGCGCACGCCGCGCGCGGCGTAGATCCGCGCCAGCACGGGATCGATGCCGGCCGACACCAGTGCGCCGTGGTGCGCGCCAGGCGCGCGCCGGGCGAGCGTCCACGCGGCTGCCGGGGTCACGGGCGTGAACCCGGGCATCATTCGCCGGCGACGACGAACGGCACGCGGCGCCAGGCCGCCGCGACACGCTGCCACGCGCGCGGCGGCGTCGCGCGCCAGCGGTGCGTGACGTCGCCGTCGGCGATCAGCGTGAGACTTGCCACGCGCGCGGCGCGCAACGCGCCGACGGCGGGCACGAGCACGCCCGCCTCGATCTCACCGAACGTCGCCGGCGTCAGCGGAGCGAGCGCGATCACGACGTGAGACGCGGTGGGCGCGCGCGCTGCGATCGCGTCGGCGAATGCGCCCGGCATCGCCGCCGCGTCGAGCGTGCGCGCCTCGCCTTGCGTGACCATGGCCATCCCGCGCGCGAGGTCGCCGGCGCTGCCCGCGACGGCGACGGCGGCCACGCGCACGGCATCGACGGCGTGCGCGGGCGGCGGCACGTCCCATAGCCAGACGCCGTTGCACGGCGCGAGCTCCATCGCTTCGCGCGCGGCGTTTTCCGGTGCGGCGTGCAGCAGCATCTGCATTTCGTTGGCGAAGCGCTCGAAGCGGCGCGCGTCGGCTCCGCGCGGGCGGTTGGCGTACAGCGAGCCGCCGATGGCGGCGTCGGTCGGCAGCGTCGTCATCTGCGCGGGATCGCGCATCCGCACATACCAGCGCTCCGGGTGCGCCGCCACGAAGGCGAGGCCGTCGGCGGCGAAGTGCGCGTCGAGCCGCGCGACGATGCCTGCCACCGCCGCGGCATCGAGGCCGCCGACGCGCCCGGCGAGCATGACGTCGTCGATGCCGGCGACGAGCGTCACCGGATCGGCGACGAGCCAGTGCGCGCCGCGCGTGTCGATGCCCGCGCCGCGCGCCATCGTCGCCGCGGCGTGCGCGCCGCCGACGCCGAGCGCGCCGACCAGCGCCGCGTCCATGCCGGTGTCGTCGCGGCGATGCGCGGCCAGCGCCGCGAGCTGCGCGAGCGCGGACGACGCGCGCAGCGCCGCGTGCGGCAGCGCGCACAACCCCGGCGCGACGATGACGAGGTGCGCGCCCGTGGTCACCGCTGCCGACGCTCGCATGCGCGGGGGATCGTCACGGCTTGCTGCAAACGGCACGTCGCGTTCATCGATGCGCACACTAGCATGCGATAATCGGCCGCCGCATTCGACCATCGCGCTACGGGCATGCCCATCGACCCCACCGACCCTACCGACCGACGCCCCCACGCGCCGCACGCCTGACGCGCGATGGCGGCCTACGAGCTCGCAGTCGGCCTGCGCTACACGCGCACGCGCAAGGGTGCCTCGCGCAACACGTTCATCTCGTTCATCGCGCTGACCTCGATGGCCGGCATCGCGCTTGGCGTCGCCGCGCTGATCGTCGTGCTGTCGGTGATGAACGGCTTCCAGGACGAATTGCGCAACCGCATCCTGTCGGTCGCCTCGCACGTCGAGATTCGCGGCATTCCCGATCTTCGCGACTGGCCCGAGGTCGCCAGCGTGGCGAAGCGCGACCCGCGGGTGATCGCCGCGGCGCCGTATGTCGCCGGGCAGGCGATGCTGACCGCCGCCGACGTCAACCGCGGCGTGCTGCTGCGCGGCATCGATCCGGCGCTGGAGGAGGGCGTGGCCGAGATCGGCGCGCACATGAAGGCGGGTCGCCTCGATGCCCTGAAGCCCGGCGGCTTCGGCATCGTGCTCGGCTCCGAGGTGGCGCGCGCGCTCGGCGTCGGCCTCGGCGACTCGGTGGTGGCGATCACGCCGCAGGGCACCGTGACGCCGGCCGGCACGCTGCCGCGCGTGAAGTCGTTCAAGGTCGTCGGCATCTTCGAGATCGGCATGTACGAGTTCGACAACGGCCTCGCGCTGATCGACCTCGAAGACGCGCAGAAGCTCTACCGCATCGAAGGCGTGTCCGGGGTGCGCCTCAAGCTCGCCGACATGTTCACCGCGCCGGCCGTGGCGCGCAGCCTGCTGCGCACGCTGCCGGCCGACGCCGAGGTGCGCGACTGGACGATGTCGCACGCCAACTTCTTCCGTGCCGTGCAGATGGAGAAGCGCGTGATGTTCATCATCCTCACGCTGATCGTGGCGGTTGCCGCGTTCAACATCGTGTCGGCGCAGATCATGCTCGTCACCGACAAGCAGGCGGACATCGCGATCCTGCGCACGCTGGGCGCGACGCCGGCGTCGATAATGACGATCTTCGTCATCCAGGGGGCGCTGATCGGCGTGATCGGCACGCTGATCGGGGTGGTCGGCGGCATCGTGCTGGCGCTGAACGTCGGCACCGTGGTGCCGGCGATCGAGCGCCTGTTCGGCGTCACCTTCCTCGACAAGTCGGTCTATTACATCAGCGAGCTGCCGTCGCAGCTGCAGCGCGGCGACGTGGTGACGATCGCCGCGATCGCGCTGGTGCTGGCGCTGCTGGCGACGATCTATCCGAGCTTCAAGGCGGCGCGCGTCAATCCGGCGGAAGCGCTGCGCTATGAGTGACGCCGCGTTCGACGCGTCGCGAGCGACCTTCGCGAATGCCACGCCGGTGATCGCCTGCCGCGCGCTCGCCAAGACGTACACCACCGGACCGCAGGACGTCGAAGTGCTGACGGGTGTCAATCTCGCGGTGGCGCGCGGCGAGCGCATCGCCATCGTCGGCGCGTCGGGCTCCGGCAAGAGCACGCTGCTGCACCTCCTCGGCGGGCTCGACGCGCCGACCGCGGGCGAGGTCGAGGTCGACGGCGCGCCTTTTTCCACGCTGTCGGAAGCCGCGCGCGGCCGCGCGCGTAACCGCGCGCTGGGATTCATCTACCAGTTCCACCACCTGCTGCCGGAATTCTCCGCCGTGGAGAACGTGGCGATGCCGCTCGTCATCCGCCGCGAGCCGAAGGCCGCGTCGCAGGCACGCGCAGCGGAGCTCCTCGCGCGCGTCGGCCTCGCGCACCGCCTCAGGCACCGGCCGGGCGAGCTGTCGGGCGGCGAACGCCAGCGCGTCGCGCTCGCGCGCGCCCTCGTCACCGCGCCGCATTGCGTGCTCGCCGACGAGCCGACCGGCAACCTCGATCGCCGAACCGCGGGGCAGGTGTTCGACCTGATGCTCGAGCTCAACGCGTCGATCGGCACCAGCCTCGTGATCGTCACCCACGATCCCGATCTCGCCGCGCGTGCCGGACGCACGCTGCACCTCGTCGACGGCCGGCTGGCGGCGAACGCGGCGCCGTGAGCGCGCCGGCGCGCGCGTCTCAGTAGACGATCGGCACCGGATCGAGCGAGCGCCACAGGTACCAGGTGGCGACGCTGCGCCACGGCGCCCAGCGCTTGCCGAATTCGCGCATTTCCGCCGGCGTCATCCGCTTGCCTCCGTTGTAGTGCTCGGCGATCGCCTTGGCGACGCCGATGTCGTCGACCGGCAGCACGTCGGCGCGCATCTCGTGGAACATCAGGAACATCTCCGCCGTCCAGCGGCCGATGCCCTTGACGTCGACCAGCGCCGCGATCAGCGCCTCGTCGTCGAGCGCGCTCCACGTCGCGGGATCGAGCCGGCCGCTGACGAAGTGGCGCGCGAGGTCGCGCACGTACTCCGCCTTGCGCTCCGAGAAGCCCGCGCGCCGCAGCGTGGCCACGCGCATGCGCGCCACGCGCGCGGGATCGAGCGTGACCGCGAGCGCACCCGTGTCCGCGGTGCCGTGCGCGGCTCGCGTGAAGCGATCCCACACCGCCTTCGCCGACTGCACCGAGATCTGCTGGCCGACGATCGAGCGAGTAAGCGTGGTGAACGGGTCGCCGCGGCGGGTGAGATGGATGTCGGCGTGGCGGGCGACGAGCCCCGCGAGCACGCGGTCGCGGCGCCCGAGCTCGCGCGTCGCCGTGTCCCAGAACGCGGGCTTCGTCACTTGACGCGGCGCAAGGGCGAACACCCGCGGCTGCGATGCCGCACGGCCGCGCAGGCGGCGGGCGACGCGCGGGTCACGCGTCGTCGCGCGCCGCCACGGCGACGACGGCTCCCGCGCGGCGACGCTTGCGCCACGCGCGCAGCGTATGCCAGCGCCACGCGACGCGCACCGTCACGAAGCCGGCGATGCTCAGTGCGGCGGCGAGCAACGGCAGGCCGACGGCGAGCGGCGGCCCCAGCGACGCGATCCAATGCAGGAACGAAGCGAGGCCGTCGAGATCGAAGGTCAGGTCGGGCGGCATCGCGCTGGCCGCCTGCGGCGCCGCAGGCAGCAGCCACCTGCCCGCCTGATAGGCGACCGCGTAGAGCGGCACGATGGTCAGCGGATTCGTGTAGAACGTGGTGAGCACGGCAAGCGGCAGGTTGGCGCACAGGGCGACGCAGGCAATCGCCGCCGCCAGCGCCTGCACGGGGCCGGGAATCAAACCCGCACGCGAGACCGATCGCCACGGCGCGCGCGCTGGAACGGCGGTTGAAGTGCCACAGATCGGGATCGGCGAGGGCCGGAAGGTATCGGCGCAGCCACGGATTGGCGGTGATCCGGGCGGTCGCGGGTGCCGCGCGTGCGACGATCCGCTTGAAGAATGGGCGCGGCATGAAGGAACCTCGGAAATGGTACTATGCGCCGCTTTTTCATTCGAGGACAGCAATGCCCGGTCGGTTGGCCCCGTACATTCGGGGATTCGTCGCGTCGTGCGCGTTATGCATCGCCTGCGCCGCCGCCGCCGCCGATCTCGCGAAGGTGTATCGCACGGCGTTTCCGACCGGCGAGACGGGCTTCGACCCGGCCAAGGTTTCCGATCTCTACTCGAACGAGGTGAACGAGGCGATCTTCGACCGCCTGCTCACCTATGACTGGCTGGCGAGGCCCGCGAAGGTCGTGCCGATGGTCGCCGAAGCGATGCCGGAGATCAGCGCCGACGGCCGCGTGTACACGTTCCACCTCCAGCACGGCATCTATTTCGCCGACGACCCGGCGTTCAAGGGGCAGAAGCGCGAGCTCGTCGCGCAGGATTTCGTCTACAGCTTCGAGCGCATCGTCGATCCCGTCAATCGCTCGCCCTGGGCGTTCATCTTCGAGGGCCGCATCGAGGGCCTGGACGCCGCGGTCGCCGCGGCGAAGAAGTCCGGCCATTTCGACTACGACGCGCCGGTCGCCGGATTGCAGGCGGTCGATCGCTACACGCTCAGGATCACCCTCGTGCGCACCGACTACATGTTCCTCTACGCCGCCGCGCACGTGCCGCTCGGCGCCGTGGCGCGCGAAGTGATCGAGGCGTACGCCAACGACACGATGGCGCATCCCGTGGGCACCGGTCCCTACGTGCTGAAGGAATGGGTGCGCGGCTCGCGCATCGTGCTCGAGGCGAACCCCGGCTACCGCGGCTTCACCTGGGATTTCGCGCCGTCGACGCAGGATGCCGACTGGGACCGCCGCGTGATCGCCGAGATGAAGGGCAAGAAGATGCCGCAGATCGGCCGCGTGGAGATCAGCGTGATGGACGAGGACCAGTCGCGCTGGCTCGCCTTCCAGCAGAAGCAGCTCGACACGCTCAACGTGCCCCTGTCTTTCATCGCCAAGGCCGTCACGCTCGACGGCAAGCTGATGCCGGATCTCGCCGCGCAGAACATCAGCCTGTTCCGCGGCAACGACCTCGACGTCACGTATTCGACGTTCAACCTGCGCGATCCGATCGTCGGCGGCTACACGCCGGACAAGATCGCGCTGCGGCGCGCGATCATCATGGGGTACCGGGACGACGAGGAGCGGCGCATCGTGCGCAAGGGCCAGATGCGCTACATCGCGATGCCGGTGCCGCCGGGCGTCGTCGGCTTCGATCCCAATTACAAGGCGGTCGACCATTACGATCCCGACCTCGCCAACAAGCTGCTCGACCATTTCGGCTACAAGAAGGGGGCCGACGGCTACCGCACGCTGCCGGACGGCAAGCCGATGGTGATCCACTACGCCACCGGCGCGTCGGCGATCGAGCGCGAGTTCAGCGAGCTGTGGAAGCGCTCGATGGACGACATCGGCATCCGCATGGACTTCGACATCGGCAAGTTCGCCGATCACCTCAAGGCGGCGAAGGTCTGCCACCTGATGATGTGGGGCGCGGCGTGGATCGCCGACTGGCCCGATGCCGACAACTTCATGCAGCTCCTGTACGGTCCCAACACCGGGCAGAGCAACAACGGCTGCTACGAGTCCAAGGCCTTCGACAAGCTCTACGAGGCGTCGACGCACCTGCCGATCGACTCGCCCGAGCGCATGCGGCTGTTCCTCGACATGGCGCGGCAGATGCAGGTGGACGGCGCGTGGCAGGTCAGCGGCTCGCGGCTGCGCAACCAGCTGCTGTGGCCGTGGGTCAAGGGCTACAAGAAGCACCCCATCCTGCAGGCGGAATGGGTGTACATGGACCTCGCGCCGCGGTCCTAGGCGCCGCGTCCAGGACTTCCATGCATTGCCGCGCGACCGCAGCATCGGCCCTGGCGCTCGCGCTGGCGCTGGTGACCATCATCGCCGCGCCGGCGCGCGGCGCCGACATGAACAAGGTGCTGCGCGACGTGTTCCCGGCGGCCGAGTCGGGGTTCGACCCGGCGGCCGCGCACGACCTTTATTCGGGCGAGATCGAGCAGGCGATCTTCGAGACCCTCTACACGTACGACTACCTGGCGCGCCCCGCCAAGGTGGTCCCGCTCACCGCGGACGGCATGCCGGTGGTGACCGATGACGGCAGGACGTACACGATCAAGCTCAAGAAGGGCATCTACTTCACGCCCGACCCGGCGTTCAAGGGCAAGCGCCGCGAGCTCACCGTCGACGACTACATCTTCGAGCTGAAGCGCCTCGCCGACCCGAAGATCAAGT
Organism: Casimicrobiaceae bacterium; assembly: GCA_036553845.1. Lineage (GTDB taxonomy): Bacteria > Pseudomonadota > Gammaproteobacteria > Burkholderiales > Casimicrobiaceae > VBCG01. The sequence goes on along the minus strand of DATBOK010000101.1, from coordinate 7,861 downwards.
CGGCGTGGACGTTCCTCGTCGAAGGCAAGATCGTCGGCCTCGACGAGCTCGCCGAGGCCGCGAAAAAGAGCGGCAAGTTCGACTACGACGCGAAGATTGCCGGGCTCGAGGCGATCGACCCGTACACGCTGCGCATCCGCCTCAAGGACACCGACTACAACCTGCCGTACGTGCTGGCGCATGAGCCGACGTCGGCCGTGGCGCGCGAAGTCGTCGACGCCTACGCCGAATCCGACGGCCGCATCATGTCGAATCCCGTCGGCACCGGCCCGTACAAGCTGGCCGAGTGGATCCACAGCTCGAAGATCGTGCTCGACGCGAACCCGGACTACCGCGGGTTCACCTGGAATTTCGCGTCCAGCGATCCCGACGACCAGCCGCTGATCGCCGAGATGAAGGGCAAGAAGATGCCGCAGGTCGGCCGCGTCGAGATCTACATCATGGAGGAAGACCAGTCGCGGCTCCTCGCGTTCCAGAACCGCGAGCTCGACATCATGAACCTCGAGGGCCCGCTGGCGCCCAACGTGCTCGAGGGCGACAAGCTGCGGCCGGCGTTCGCCAAGCTCGGCATCAAGCTGTCGCGGATCGTCGACCCGGAAATCAGCTACACGTACTGGAACATGGAGGACCCGGTGTGGGGCGGGTTCGGCCTGCCGCAGATCGCGCTGCGGCGTGCCGTGGCGATGAGCTACAACGTCGACGAGGACATCCGGGTCATCCGCAACGGCCAGGCGGTCGAGGCGAGATATCCGATCCCTCCCGGCGTCGTCGGCCACGTGCCGGACTGGAAGCCGCTCAACGCCTACGATCCCGCCACCGCCAATGCGCTGCTCGACCATTTCGGCTACAAGAAGGCGGCCGACGGCTATCGCAACCTGCCCGACGGGCGGGCGTTCGCGATGCAGCTCTCGTCGCGTCCCGACACGCTCGGCCGCCAGCAGGACGAGCTGTGGCAAAAATCGCTCGACGCGATCGGCGTGCGTCTCGACGTGCACAAGGACAAGTTCCCGGAGCAGCTGAAGGCCGAGAAGGCCTGCAAGCTGCAAAGCCGCGTGGCGTCCTGGATCGCCGACTACCCGGACGGCGACAACTTCATGCAGCTGATGTACGGCCCCAACACCGGCCAGAGCAACAACGGCTGCGCGCGCATTCCGGAATACGACAAGCTCTACGCGCAATCGGTGAAGATGCCGCCGGGAACGGCGCGCGACCATCTCTACATGGACATGACGCGCCTGACCGAGGTGTACGCGACGTGGCGGCTGTCGATCAGCCGCTACCGCAACCAGCTCGTGCAGCCGCGCGTGATGGGCTACAAGAAGCACCCGATACTGCACGCCGAGTGGCAGTATCTGGACGTCAAGGAGTAGTCGGAGGAGTAGAGGGACGACAGCGCGGGCCGCGGGGAGATCCCTCGCGCCACCGCGCGGGCCTGGCGACGCGGCGCCGTCGCGGGCCGCCGTCTTCGAAGGCGGCGGCTCGCGCGGCGCGGTCGGGGCGCGTAGTCTAATGCGGGCGCGCGAACCGCGACCGCGAGAAGGAGGGTGATCAGGATGACCGCGTATATCGTTCGACGACTCTGGCAGATGATCCCGACGCTGCTTGGGGTGATCCTGCTCGTGTTCTTCCTGTTCAACTGGGTGGGTGGCGATCCGGCCTACGTGCTGGCCGGCAAGATCAGCAACCAGGAGCAGATCGACAACATCCGGCGCCAGCTCGGCGTCGACCAGCCCTACTACGTGCAGCTCGGCATCTTCGTCAAGCAGGTGCTGACGGGCAACTTCGGGGCGTCGTGGAGCACCAACGAGACGATCTCGCACATCCTGGCGACGCGGCTCGGACCTTCGCTCACCGTCACCGTGCCGCTGCTGATCCTCGACACGCTGATCGCCATCGGCCTCGCGCTGGCGGTCGCGTACGTGCGCGGCTCGCTGACCGACCGCATGGTGATGATCGTGTGCACGGTCGGCCTGTCGATCTCGATCCTCGTCTACATCATCGTGTTCCAGTACGTGTTCGCCTACAAGCTCGGCTGGTTTCCCGTGCAGGGCTGGGGCGACAGCTTCTGGGAGAACCTGATCCGCTACGCGTCGCTGCCGATCCTGATCGGCCTCGCCGTGACCATCGCCCCCGACCTTCGGCTGTTCCGCACGTTCGTGCTCGATGAAATCAACCAGGACTACGTGCGCACCGCGCGCGCCAAGGGCGTCGGCGAGAACCGCATCATGTGGGTGCACGTGCTGCGCAACGCGTCGATCCCGATCATCACCAACGTCATGTCGCAGCTGCCCGGACTGCTGGTGGGCGTGTTCCTGATCGAGCGGTTCTTCTCGATCCCCGGCATCGGCCGCGAGGTGATCCTCGCCGTCGAGCGTTCCGACTTCCCGGTGATCAAGGCGATCACCGTGTACGTCGCGGTGGCGACGATGGTCTTCAACCTGCTCGCCGACCTCATGTACAAGGCCGTCGACCCGCGCGTGCAGCTCAAGTAGGAGGCACGATGGCTACCGACATGGCAACACTGGCCGCGGGCACGACCGCCTCGCGCGAAGTGCCGCACACCGTCTCGCCGAGCCTCTGGATACTGGCGTGGCGGCGCCTGCGGCAGGACCGCGTGGCGATGGTGTCGATGGCGATCGTCGGCGCGTTCCTGGTGATGATCGTGCTGTCGGCGACCGGGCTCATCGCCGCCGACTGGTCACGCGAGGCCGGGGTCAACTACGCGCCGCCGACGTTCATGGGCCCCGACGCCTCCAGCACGCAGAAGACGACGGAGGCGACGGTGCCCGCGAGCGAGGGCGAGACGCTCGCCAGCACCTACCACTCGACGATCGTCGATCCGCTTGCCGAAGTGCTGGCGCAAATCCGCGGCCAGGCCAAGCCGGCGGCGCCGCCTGCCGGCGCGCCGGCGGCGGCGGACACCACCGTCGATCCGCTCGCCGACGTCATGGCGGACATCCGCGCCGGCGCGGGCGCGACCGCCGCGGTCACCGCAGCACGCGCGGCCACGCTGCCGTTCGGCGGCGACAAGTGGGGACGCGACGTGCTGAAGAAGACGATCAAGGGCTCGGAGACGTCGATCATCGTCGGCATCGCGTCGGCGATCGTCGCCACGTTCCTCGGCACGCTGTTCGGCGCGCTCGCCGGCTACTACGGGCGCTGGGTCGACGATTTCTTCAACTGGTTCTACAGCGTGTTCAGCTCGATTCCCTACCTGCTGCTGATCCTCGCCGTGGCGGCGGTGCTGAAGCAGAAGGGCCTGGTGACGATCGTGCTGATCCTCGGCCTCACCGGCTGGTCGGGCGTGTTCCGCCTGATCCGCGGCGAATACCTGAAGCACAAGGCCCGCGAATACGTGCAGGCGGCCGATGCGATCGGCGCGTCGAACCTGCGGCGCATTTTCGTGCACATCTTCCCCAACGTGTCGCACGTGGTGCTGGTGCAGCTGTCGATCCTGACGGTGGCGTTCATCAAGTCCGAGGTGATCCTGTCGTTCCTCGGCTTCGGCGTGCCGGTCGACGTCGTGTCCTGGGGCTCGATGCTGAACGAGGCGCAGAACGAGCTGATCCTCGGCAAGTGGTGGCAGCTCGTCGCGGCAACCGTGGCGATGGCCACGCTGGTCACCGCATTCAGCCTCCTCACCGACGCGCTGCGCGACGCGCTCGATCCCAAACTCAAGGGCCAGGCGGGGCACTGACATGGCGATGTACAACAAGAAGGCCGCGGCGGCCGAAGCCGAGGATCCCAACGCGCCGCTGGTCAGCGTGCGCGACCTGTCGATCCGCTTCCGGCTCGACAAGCGCTCAACGTTCGAGGCGGTGAAGAGCATCTCGTTCGACGTCCCGCGCAACAGCACCGTGGCGCTGGTGGGCGAGTCGGGATCGGGCAAGAGCGTCACGTCGCTGGCGATCCTCGGCCTCTTGCCGCCGGAGAACTCGATCGTCGACCGCAAGAGCCAGATCATCTTCGGCGGCCGCAACCTGGTCGGCCTGTCGATGCGCCGGCTGCAGAAGCTGCGCGGCGCCGACATCTCGATGATCTTCCAGGAGCCGATGACGTCGCTCAACCCGGTGTTCACCTGCGGTTACCAGATCGAGGAAGTGCTGAAGCTGCACATGGGCCTCGCCGGTGCTGCGGCGCGGCGGCGCGCGCTCGAGCTCTTCGATGAGGTCGGCATTCCCGACCCCGCGCGCAAGATCAACGCGTATCCGTCGCAGATGTCGGGCGGCCAGCAACAGCGCGTGATGATCGCGATGGCGATCGCCTGCGAGCCGAAGCTCCTGATCGCCGACGAGCCGACCACCGCACTGGACGTCACGATCCAGAAGCAGATCCTCGACCTCATCGGCGAGTTGCAGCGCCGCCGCCAGATGTCGGTGCTGTTCATCACCCACGACCTCGCGGTGGTCGGCGAGATCGCCGACCGCGTCGTCGTCATGCGCCACGGCGAGATCCGCGAGCAGGGCGCGGCGAAGGACGTGTTCGAGCATCCGCAGGACAGCTACACGCGGGCGTTGCTGCAATGCCGCCCGCAGCTCGACCATCGCCCGGTTCGGCTGCCGGTCATCGACGACTTCATCAGCGGCCGCGGGCCGCAGCACCTCGAAGAACGCGTGCGCGGCGTCACGCCGGGCGACGCCACGATCCTCGAGGTAAAGAATCTCGGCAAGAGCTTCTATTCGCGCGAAGGCCTGTTCGGCCGCCGCGAGTTCAAGGCCGTGGAAGGCGTGTCGTTCAAGCTGCCGCGCGGCAAGACGCTCGGCCTCGTCGGCGAATCCGGCTCGGGCAAGACCACGGTCGGCCTCACGCTGATGCGCCTGCACGAGGCCACCACCGGGGAGGCGCTGTTCGAAGGCAAGGACATCCTGGCGATGTCGCCGCGGGAATTCGCGCCGTACAAGCGGCGCATCCAGATCATCTTCCAGAATCCCTATGCGTCGCTCAACCCGCGCTTCACCGTCGGCCAGATCCTCACCGAGCCGCTGACGATCCACGGCATCGGCGCCAATCCGCAGGCGCGCGCCGATCACGTTTTCGGCCTGCTCGACCGGGTCGGGCTGCCGGAAGTATCGTTCTACAAGTACCCGCACGAGTTCTCCGGCGGCCAGCGCCAGCGCATCGCCATCGCGCGCTGCCTGACGCTCAAGCCCGACATCCTGATCTGCGACGAGTCGGTGTCGGCGCTCGACGTCTCGGTGCAGGCGCAGGTGCTGAACCTGCTGCAGGACCTGCAGGACGAGTTCGGCCTGTCGTACATCTTCATCTCGCACGACCTGGCCGTCGTCAAGTACATCTCCGACCAGGTGATGGTGATGAGCGAGGGCAAGGTGGTCGAGGTGCAGGGCAGCGACGACCTCTACCGCCATCCGCGCGAGGCGTACACGCAGCGGTTGCTGGCCGCGATCCCGCGCGGCTGGCACGGCGGCGGCATGGCGGCGGCGCCCGCGTAGGCGAGGACTGCCACCGTCCTACAACGACACGAGCGTCGCCGCGAACACGATCAGGTGGTAGATGCCGAGCACCAGGAAGACGGCACCCAGCAACAGCAGCGTGTAGGCGAGCCGCAACGGCAGCGGCCACGGCGTCAGCGTGCCGAGGGCCGGCAGCAGGTAGCCGCCGAGCAGCAGCGCCTGCAGCGCGCTGACGATGACGTCGATCGCGTGCGGCGTGGGCTGCACGCCGGCGAACGCGAGCGCGCGCAGCGCCAGCGACACCAGCGGGAACAGCGCGCACAGCGTGATCAGCGTGTAGGTGTAGAAATGCGCCGAGAATGTCAGCGCATTGCGCATCCGACGCGCGCCGCAGAGCGGCGCCGCGAGCAGCGCCACCGCGAACATCGGCAGCATCACGATCACCAGCGCCTTGGCGTGCACGACCTCGAGCGCGTCGAACACGGCGATCGTCTGCGGCTGGCGCATCGCCTGCTGTCCCGGGTACAGCCGCGAAAGCCACGCCGGGATGCCGAGGATGTCGCTCGCCATGTGCGCGCGCAGCGGCCATGACAGCACGCTGACGCCGCTCGCCCACTGGATCAGGAAGAACGCGATGTTGGTGTAGAGGAAGAGCGGCAGCGGCGCGAGGTAGCGCACGCGCCGCCCCTCGATCCAGTCGCGGGTCAGGCGCCCGGGTGGCGACGCCAGTGCATCGAGGCTCGCGCGCACGCGCGCCAACGTGCGCCGGGCGCCGTGCGATGCGATGTGCGGCGCGGCTTCACCGCAATGCGCGCAGTAGTTGCCCGGCCGCGGCCGGCCGCAGCTCGCGCAGTCCGCCACGCCCGCATCGGCCATGTCGTGCTAGAGCGTGAAAGCCATCTCGCGAACCAGCAGGCCCGGCACGTGCGCGCTCTCCAGCCGGCGCATGCCGTAGCTCGCACTCGACAGCACCAGCTCGCGGCCGGCGGACAGCGCCTCGAGGTTGCTGCCGAGGAGGCGAAACACCGAATCGTCGAAGCGCAGCACGTCGACCGGCGCGACGACGCGGCCCTTCTCCACGCGGAACGTGGCGAAGCGGGTCATGCCGGTGATCCTGCACGCGTTGCGATCGGAATAGTTGAGATAGTGCAGGTTGCCGATGAGCAGCCCGTCGTCGAGCGCCGCCAGCACGTCGCCGCCGGCCAGGTCGCCGGCGTCCATCGCGAACGATTCCGGTGCCTCGTCGCCATTGGCGCCGTTGGCGTCGAGGCCGAACTCGCGCGACGTGCGCGGCGACACCAGCGATCCGGCCAGCGCGCCGCCCTCGATCAGCGCCACCGCCGCCGGACGCGCGAAGCCGTCGGACTGGAACGCGGGCGCGACGCCGTGCGCGGTGTCCTCGCGAATCGACACGCGCGGGTCGAGGCGCTCGCCGCTCTCCATCCGCGACAGGGGGCTCTGCTGCGTGGCCAGCGCGCGCGCGGAGAACGCGCCCCAGCCGAGGATGCCCGCGATCTCGTCGACTGCCGAGGGTGCGAGGTAGGCGCGATACTTCCCCGGCGCGAGGGTGCGCGATGGTTGCGCGACCAGCGCCAGGCGCTCGCGCGCCTCGGCCATCTTCGCCTCGAGCTTCTCGTCGTCCCACTCGAACCCGGCGTAGATCGCCTTCACCGCCTTGTCGCCGCGGTGATGCAGGCTCCAGTCGAAATTGAATGTCGTCACCGAGTGCCAGTTGCGCTGGCCGTGCGAGTCGGCGAAGCCGCGGAATACCGGACCCGCGGCGTACAGGCCGACGAGGTCGGTGCCGCGCGCGGCGTCGAGGATGCGCTCGACCGCGTCGGCCGACGGCGGCAGCGCGCCGCCGCGCGTCACCGTCGACGAATGCACCGCGTCGGGCAGCAGCAGCAACGGATCGTCCTGCGCGTCGGCGAGCGCTCCGCGCAGGTCGGCGAGCGCCGCGGTCGCCGCCGCGACGTCGGTGGCGAGCTCGCCGCTGAGCGATTGCCGATTCTCGGCGTGGCGGCGGCCCTGCACCAGGCGCAAGCCGAGATAGCGCTGGCTGACATGGCCCGGCTGGCGCACCTTTCCGCGGTTCAGTCGCACGAAATCGGTATCCTCGCCGTCGTAGGTCGCCGCATAGCGCTCGCCGGGGCGCAGCGCGCCGTCGAGCACGGCGACGATCGCGCGGAAGTGCGATTCGATCGCGTCGGCGCGGGTCATGCCTCGCCCCCGAACACGTCGACGCCACGGAACACGCACGACGGCGAGGCATGGCCGACGCGGATCACCTGCGACGGCTCGCCCTTGCCGCAATACGGCGTGCCCAGCACCTCGCGCGTCGACGCGTCGCCGACCATCGCCAGGCTGCGCCAGAAGTTCGCCGAGATGCCGCGGTAGTTCGGGCGCTTGACCACCTCCGCGAGGCGGCCGTCGCGGATCATGCGTCCGCG
>DATBOK010000058.1:0-9014 GCA_036553845.1 Casimicrobiaceae bacterium | reverse complement strand
CGGCCGCGAGCAGGTGCGCTTCGCGCTCCATTTGCAGCACGATCCGCAGGCGGCGCTCGCGCTGGCCCTGCAGAACTGGAAGGTGCAGCGCGCGCCGTGGGATGCGCGCGTCGTGCTCGAGGCGGCGAAGGCCGCCAACCGGCCCGAGGCTGCTGCCGACGTGCTGGCGTTCGTGGCGCAGACGCGATTGCAGGACCCGGTCATCGAGCCGCTTGCCGCCGAGCTGCGTGCGCGGATGGCCGCGATCCGCGAGGCCCGGCGATGAGACCCCGCGCCGACGCCCCCACAGCCGCGACTCCTCGCGCCGCGCGGCTTCTTGCCTGCGGTCGCTCGCTAGCAGTCTTCGCTACAGCCATGGCGAGTCTATGTGCGACGCCGGTCTGGGCCCACTCCGCGAGCGATGCCTACCTGACGCTCGCCACCGAGCGCCATGCGGCGCCGGGCACGACGCTCGTCCATGCGCAATGGGACGTCGCGCTTCGCGACCTCGATTTCGTGCTCGCCCTCGACGCCGACGGCGACGGCAGCATCACGTGGAACGAGGTGCGCGCGCAGCAGGCGGCGATCGCGCGCTACGTGTACGCGGGACTCAAGGTGCACGGCGACGCGGCGAACTGCCGGATCGTGCCCACCGCGCAGAAGATCGACCAGCACGCCGACGGCGCGTATGCGGCGATGCTGTTCGACATCGCGTGCACGGGCAAGGCGAAGGCGCTGACGTTCGACTACGGCCTCTTCTTCGCGATCGACCCGTCGCACCGCGGCATCGTCGTCATGCAGTCACATGACGGCGTGGCCACGGCGCTGGTCTCGCCCGACCATGCCACCGTGCGCTGGACGCCGTGACTCAGGCGGTCGCGCCCGACCGTCAGAACATCATCGACCCGAACATCGCCACCACGGCCAGCGCCATGAGTCCGGTGGCGAACCATCCCAGCCGTTGCAGCCGCGGGCGGATGGTGAGCGTGCCCATGATCTCGGGCCGCACCGCCATGCGCATCATCACCGCCATGATGGGCACGGAGATCACGCCGTTGACCACCGCCGACCACAGCAGCGCCTTGATGGGATCGATCGACGTGAAGTCGATGCTGACGCCGATCAGCGTCGCCACGGTGATGATGAAATAGAAGCCTTTCGCGTCCGACAGCGACTTGGCGTGGCCGATCGGCCATTTGAAGGCTTCGGCGACCGCATAGGCGGCCGAGCCCGCGAGCACGGGAATCGCCAGCAGGCCTGTGCCGATGATGCCGAGCGCGAACAGCAGGAACGCCGAGTTGCCCGCGATCGGCCGCAGCGCTTCGGCCGCCTGTGCCGACGTCTGGATGTTGGTGATGCCGGCTTCGTGCAGCGTGGCCGCCGTGGTGAGCATGATGCAGAACGCGATGGCGTTGGAGAACGCCATCCCCACCCAGGTGTCGATCTTGATGCGCCGCAGGTGACGGTGTACCTGCTTCGGCGCGTCCTTCAGCGGCTCGTCGCCGTCGGTCGCGCGCTGGTCCTCCACCTCCTGCGACGCCTGCCAGAAGAACAGGTACGGACTGATCGTCGTGCCGAGCACGGCGACCAGCAGCATCAGGTAGTCCCCCGACAACTTGAGCGGCGGCAGCAGCGTGCCCTTGAGCAGCGGCAGCCAGTCGACGTTGATCGTGAAAAGGACGAGGACGTAGGCGAACAGCGCCAGCGTCAGCCACTTCAGCACAGGCGCCAGCCGCGAATAGGGCAGGAACAGCTGCATCAGCACCGCGAGCACGCCGAAGATGATCGCGTGGCCGTGCGCAGGGCCGCCGACCACGAGCTGCAGCGCCTCGCCCATCGCGCCGATGTCGGCGGCGATGTTGATCGTATTCGCGACGAGCAGCAGCGACACCACGAACACCAGCAGCGGCCGCGGATAGTATTCGCGCAGGTTCGCGGCGAGGCCGTGCCCGGTGACGCGGCCGATGCGCGCCGACACCACCTGGATGCCCACCATCAAGGGCGTGGTGAGGAACACGCTCCACAGCATCGCGTAGCCGAACTGCGCGCCGGCCTGCGAATAGGTGGCGATGCCGCTCGGGTCGTCGTCGGCCGCGCCGGTGATGAGGCCGGGCCCGAGGTGATTCAGCAGGTATTTGCGCAGCGAGAACATGGTCGTCGATCGGGGGGCGGATTCGTGCGTCCGCGGGCGCGCAGGCCCGCCGCACCGGTCTCGACGATCGGGATCGACGAAAGCGAAAATGCGGACGGACGCGCCCGGGGCCGCGCGAGTATACCCGCCGCGCGCGTGGGTCGCGACAAGCCTCTGCCGGGCGCCAGGCGCCGGCTACGGCAGCCGCGAAGCGATGCGGGTCAGATGAAGAACATGGCGTCGCGCTCCCCGCGCGTCACATCAGCGTGCGGTGGACGCCTTCCGCTTTCGGCGTCGTGTGCGTGACCGCCGCCGCGGCGATCGACAGGAACTGGATCATCTTGTTGGTCGTCGGCTCCCACATCTCGCCATGGTCGACGTCGACGCGCACCAGCGCGAGATTGGAATCGTCCGGGCCGCCGGGGAACCAGGCCTCGTCGAGCGCCGACCACATCGTGCGCGCCTTGTCGGCGTCGACGACGATCTTCGCGGTGCCGGTGAGCGCGGCGTAGAAGCCGTCGTCCTCGTTGGTGTACGTCACCATCACGCGCGGGTTGGACGCGATCTCCTGCGCGAGGTCGCCGTCGCGGGCGATGAAGAACCACAGCCGCGATTCGGACTCCACCTTCTGCGTGGTCAGCGGGCGCGCGCGAAAGCCGTTGGCCTCCGACAGCGTCGCGAAGAAGGCGATGCGGGTGTGCTCGATGTGTTCCCAGGCGCTCTTGCGCTCGGGCGTCATGGCAAGTTCTGCGGTCATGTGGGCCCCACGATGGTGTGTTCGCATCGTGCGCCGGCCTCGGTGCCAACGCTGTCGGCCAAATGCCGACGAATGTGTAGGAACAGTTCGACTGAGGGCAATTTCCCGCGGTCGCGGGAAGCTTGTCCTACAGCAGCCGTTCCTGGCGCTCGTCGATCGCGTCCACCACCGCCAGCGCGGTCATGTTGACGATCCGGCGCACCGTGGCAGACGGCGTGAGGATGTGCACCGGCTTGGCGACACCGAGCAGCATCGGGCCGAGCGTCACGCCGCTGCCGACGGCCGTCTTGAGCAGGTTGAAGGCGATATTGGCGGCGTCCAGCGTTGGCATGATGAGGAGGTTGGCAATCCCTTTCAGCCGCGAGCCGGGAAACGTCTTCAGCCGCACTTCCTCGTCGAGCGCCGCGTCGCCGTGCATCTCGCCTTCGATCTCGAGCTCGGGATCGAGCGCGCTGATGAGGCCCAGCGCCATCTGCATCTTGCGCGCCGACGGATGGTCGCTGGTGCCGAAGCTCGAATGCGACAGCAGCGCCACCTTGGGCACGATGCCGAAGCGGCGGATCTCGTCGGCGGCGAGCAGCGTGATCTCGGCGAGCTCCTCGGCGGTGGGATCGGGATTGACGTAGGTGTCGGCGATGAACAGCGTGCGGTTGGGCAGCATCACCGCGTTCATCGCCGCGTACGTGCGCACACCGACGCGCTTGCCGATCACCTGGTCGACGAAATAGCGATGCAGCGCGTGCGTGCCGAACGTGCCGCAGATCATGCCGTCGGCCTGCCCGAGGTGGATCATCATCGCGCCGATCAGCGAATGTCGTCGCCGCATCTCGATCTTGGCGTACTGCTGCGACACGCCGCGGCGCGCCGTCAGCCGGTAATACTCGCTCCAGTATTCGCGATAGCGCTCGTCGAACTCGGGATTGATCATCTCGAAGTCGACGCCCGCCTCGAGGCGCAGCCCGTAGCGCTCGATGCGCTGCTCCAGCACCGCCGGCCGGCCCACAAGAATCGGCCTGGCGATCTTCTCGTCGACGATCACCTGTACCGCGCGCAGCACGCGCTCGTCCTCGCCTTCGGCGAAGACGATACGCTTCGACACCTTCTTCGCCGCGTCGAAGATCGGCTTCATCAGCAGGCCCGAGTGATAGACAAGCTGCTGCAGCTTGTCGCGATAGGCGCCGAAATCGGTGATCGGGCGCGTCGCCACGCCCGAATCCATCGCCGCCTTCGCCACCGCGGGCGCGATCTGCACGATGAGCCGCGGGTCGAACGGCTTCGGAATGAGGTAATCGGCGCCGAAGCGCAGGTTCTCGATCTGGTAGGCCGTGGCGACGATGTCCGATTGCTCGGCCATCGCCAGGTCGGCCAGCGCGCGCACGCAGGCGAGCTTCATCGCCTCGTTGATCTGCGTCGCGCCCACGTCGAGCGCGCCGCGGAAGATGAACGGGAAGCAGAGGACGTTGTTGACCTGGTTGGGAAAGTCCGAGCGGCCGGTGGCGATCACCGCGTCGGGCCGCACTTGCTTGGCGAGGTCCGGCATGATCTCGGGCTCGGGGTTGGCGAGCGCCATGATCAGCGGCTTCTGCGCCATCGTCGCCAGGAACTCCGGCTTCAGCACGCCGCCGGCGGACAGGCCGAGGAAGATGTCGGCGCCGTCGAGGATCTGCGCGAGCTTGCGATGCGGCGTCGGCTGCGCGTAGATCGACTTGTGGTCGTCCATCAGCTCGGTGCGGCCGGCATAGACCACGCCGGCGATGTCCGCCACCCAGATGTTCTCGCGGCGGATGCCGAGCGACACGAGCAGGTCGAGGCACGCCAGCGCGGCCGCGCCCGCGCCGGAGCAGACGAGCTTGACGTCGGCCAGCTCCTTGCCGACCACGCGCAGGCCGTTGAGGATCGCTGCGCCGACGATGATCGCCGTGCCGTGCTGGTCGTCGTGGAACACCGGGATGCGCATGCGCTCGCGGCATTTCCGCTCGACGATGAAGCACTCGGGCGCCTTGATGTCCTCGAGGTTGATGCCGCCGAACGTCGGCTCCAGCGCGCAGATGATGTCGACCAGCTTGTCGGGGTCGCGCTCCTCGATCTCGATGTCGAAGCAGTCGATGCCGGCAAACTTCTTGAACAGCACCGACTTGCCTTCCATCACCGGCTTGCCGGCGAGCGGGCCGATGGCGCCGAGGCCGAGCACCGCCGTGCCGTTGGTGATCACGCCGATGAGGTTGCCGCGCGCGGTCAGGTTGCGCGCTTCCGCGGGGTCGGCGACGATCGCGTCGCACGCCGCGGCCACGCCCGGCGTGTACGCGAGCGCGAGGTCGCGCTGGTTGGTCAGCTTCTTGGTCGGCGCGATCGAGATCTTGCCGGCCGGCGCCTTGCGGTGATACTCGAGCGAGGCTTCGCGGATATCTTTGTCGGACATGGGGACGGAACCACCGCGGCGGGGGTTTCGGCCAATGATAGCCGAGAAAGGCTGACGGCCCGGTTACGCCGCGGGGCGCCGATATAATGGCGGCGTTGCCTCGCGCGGCCCGGCCGGCGTCCGCCCTCCCCTTCGACTTCCAACGCGATGCCCTCCGCCGTCGTCTTCTGGCTCGTCGCCGCGCTGATCGTGCTCGTCACGCTCGGCGTGCTGCTGCGCGCGCTGCTCGTGCGCCGCGCGGGCGACGCGGCTCCGGCGCCCGATCGCGCATCGATCGCGATCTTCCGCGACCAGAAGCGCCAGCTCGACGACGACCTCGCCAACGGCGTGCTGAATGCCGCCGACCATGCGCGCCTCGTCGACGAGCTCGCGGGCCGGCTCGGCCACGAGGTCGGGGCGATGCCGCCCGCGGCGACGGCGGCGCCCGCGACGTCGCGTCTCGCGACGATCGTCACCGCCATCGTGCTCGCCGTGCTGCTGCCCGCTGCCGCGGCCGGCATTTATCTCGCGCTCGGCCAGCCGGCGAGCTTCGTCGCGGCACCGCGGCCCGGCGAGCGACCCGAGACGCAGGCGCAGGTGGTGGCGATGATCGACACGCTCGCGCGGCGAATGCGCGAGGATCCCGCCGATCCGCGTGGGTGGGCGCTGCTCGGGCATTCGTACGCGGCGCTCGGTCGCTACGACGACGCGGTGCGCGCCTATGCCGAAGCCGCGACACGCGCGCCCGACGATGCGTCGATCCTCGCCGACTACGCCGACGTGCTGTCGATGGGGCAAGGGACGCTGCAGGGCAAGCCCGGCGAGCTCGTCGAGCGCGCGCTGGCGATCGATCCGCACAACCGCAAGGCGCTGGCGCTCGGCGCCGCCGCCGCCAGCGAGCGGCGCGACTTCGACACCGCGCTTGCCCGCTGGCGCGCGCTCGCCGCAGTGCTGCCGCCCGACAGCGACACCGCGCGCGAAGTGGCGCAGGTGATCGCGGATGTGGAGAAGCAGCGCGTTGCCGCGAACGCGCCCGCGGCAGGTGCGTTGGCCGCGAAAGCTGCCGGCGCGTCGTCCGCCACGAATCCCGATGCCGTGAATGGCCCCTCCAAGGCCGCACCCGCGTCACCGACAGCGCCTGCCACACGCATCACCGGCGACGTGTCGCTCGCGCCCGAGCTCGCGGCGCGCGCGGCGCCCGACGACACGGTGTTCATCTTCGCGCGCGCTGTCGACGGCCCGCGCATGCCGCTCGCGGTGCTGCGCACCACGGTGCGCGAGCTGCCGCGCGAATTCGTGCTCGACGACACGATGGCAATGGCACCCGGTGCGACCCTGTCCTCGGCGAAGGAAGTGGTGGTCGAGGCGCGCGTGTCGAAGCACGGCAGCGCGACGCCGGTGAGCGGCGACCTCGTCGGCAAGTCGGCGCCTGTCGCTCCCGGAACCACGAATATTCACGTCCGGATCGACGCCGTAAATCCTTGATTCGATGCTATGATGCCCGCGGTTTTTCAGGGAGCGGGGATGCAGCGTCGGGCGACGTCGATCTCATTGGCGATTCTGTCGGCGGCGCTCTGCGCCGGACCGGTGCGCGCCGTGGCCATCGACGACGTCCGCAGCGCGGTGGAATCCAATCATTCGGCCGATGCGTGGACGCTGTGCGCGGCCATCGACCGTGACTCGACACCCGCAGCCGACCTGTGGTGCGGCATCGCCGCGGTGGACACCGGGCACGTCGGCGAAGGCGTGCTGGCGCTCGAGCGCTTCTCGCTGCTCAATCCCAATGACGCACGCGGACGCCTCGAGCTCGCGCGCGCCTATTTCTATGCCGGCGACGACCGCCGCTCGCGCGAGGAGTTCGAAACGGTGCGCGCCCTCGACCCGCCGGCCGACGTGCGCGCGGGCATCCAGCGCTACCTCGACGCGCTGACCTCGCGCGAATCGCAGTACCTGCCCCATCTCAGCGCGTTCATCGAGGCGGGCGTCGGCTACGACAGCAACGTCAACGCGGGCGTGGCGCAGGCCGACATCGCGCTGCCGGTGCTCGGGCGCGTCACGGTGGCTGACGTCGGCGTGCAGAAGGGCGACGGCTTCGGGCTGCTTGCCGGCTCGGTGCAGTACACGCATCCGGTGGCGCCGGGTGCCGCGCTCTTCGCCGGCGCCGCGGGCACCGGCAACTTCTATTTCAGCGACAGCGAGTTCAATCTCGCGCAGGTGGCACTCAATGCGGGTGGCACGTACCGCCGCGACCGCGACACGTTCGCGCTCACCTACGCCTATGGCGAGATCCTGCTCGACAACGACAACTTCCGCAGCAGCAACGGCGTCGCGCTCGAATGGCGGCGCCAGGTCGATCCGACCACCACGTTCAGCGTCACGCCGCAGTACGCGCGCATCGACTATTCCGGCGACAACGACGTGCGTGATTCCGACTTCTATGCGATCGGCGCCGGCATGCGGCACGTGTGGCTCGGCAGCTGGCAACCGGTGCTCAACGCCAGCGTCTACGGCGGCCAGGAGCGCGACCGCCGCGACCGGCCCGATCTCGGCCGCGACATCTACGGCGCCAATGCCGACGTCACCGTGTCGCCGTCGCCGTTCTGGGCGCTCAACGCGGGCTTCGCCTACCTGCGCAGCAACTACGACGGCGAGACGCCGCTGCTGGCGACGACGCGCCACGACGACAACTACGTGGCGTCGCTGGGTGCGCTGTACCTGATCGACCGCAACTGGAGCGCGCGCGTCGAGTACCAGTACCAGCGCAACCTTTCGAACATCGAGCTCTACGAGTATTCGCGCAACGTCGTGATGGTCAAGGTGCGCTATGAGTTCAAATAGCGGGGAACGACCGTGATGCCACGCCCTTCAGCCTGCCTCCGCGTCCTGGCGCTCGTGCTGGCGCTGGCGTCGTCCGCCGCACTGGCGCAGGTCGGGCGCGTGGTGCTCGCGGTGGGCGACGTCGCCGCGGTGCGCGGCAGCGACCGCATCAAGCTCTCCTCCGGCGCGAACGTCAACGCCGGCGACGCCGTGGTCACGGGTGCGGCGAGCCATGCGCAGATCCGCTTCACCGACGACGGCCTCGTGGCGCTGAAGCCCGACTCCGAGTTCCGCATCGAGCAGTACGTCTACAACGGCAGCGTCGACGGCAGCGAGCGCGCGGTGTTCCGCCTCGTGCGCGGCGGCTTTCGCACGGTCACCGGGCAGATCGGCAAGGTCGACCACGACCGCTACAGCGTCGTCACAACGCAGGCGACGATCGGCATCCGCGGCACGCACTTCGTGCTGCAGGAATGCGTCGCCGACGAATGCCGCGAGACGCCGACCTCGCCGCCGTTCCCGCCCGGGTCGTATTGCGGCGTGCTCGACGGCCGCGTCGCCGCGGACACGCCGTACGGCAATGCCGAATTCGGCCTGCGCGAATATTTCTTCGTGCCCCCTGGTGGCCCGCCGCAGCGCCTCGTCGCGCCGCCGACGTTCCTCGCCGACAATCTCAGCGGCCGCGTGCTGGTCGCGCGCACCGCGCCTGCCGACCTGCAATTCCCGAAGGTGCCCGAGTTTCCGCAGGGATTCGCCGTGCCTGGCGCGCCGTTCGTGTACATGGCCACCGAGGACCTCGATCTCGGACCCATCGTCGATACGGGTCGCAACTACGTGATCGGCTCCGACGTCTACACGCTCGAGCTCGCGTCTGTCGACGCGGCAGCCAATCCGTTCACCCTGAACGGCGCCGGCAATGTCGTCGCGATCAA
>DATBOK010000027.1:0-8931 GCA_036553845.1 Casimicrobiaceae bacterium | reverse complement strand
TTTATCGCCGTGTCGTTCGCCTCGGAACCCGAATTCGCGAACAATACCTTGCCCATCCCGGCCGGCGCCACACCGATCAGCCGTTCGGCGAGCTCGGTGCTGATCGCCGGAACCTTGCCCCCGAAGCTGTGATAAAACGGCAGTTCGCACATCTGCCGGTAGGCTGCGTCGGCAAGCCGCCGCTCGGAAAAGCCGAGCGACGCACACCACAGTCCTGCCATGCCTTCGAGATAGCGGCGCCCCTCGTCGTCATAGACATAGACGCCCTCGCCGCGCGTGATGACCAGCGGCCCCTCGTTCAGCACCGTGCGCAGGTTGGTCGAAGGGTGCAGATGGAACGACTGGTCGCGACGGGCGGCCGGCGTGGTCAACGACATCGGGAATTCCTCGGGATGATCCGGCAGCGACTTGCCGGAACCGCGATTGTTTCCCTTGGCGCCTCCCGCGTCAATGGCGGGGCGTCACGACGGCGCGTGACGAGGGACGCGCGGCGACGCGCCGTGCCGTCGCGGTTAGCGCTTGCCAGTCGCGCGCTCCCGGACCAGCACCGCGCATCCCGACATCGCGGCATAGGCGCACGCGGTCCAGTACCAATGCGCGGCGAACATCACCGCGAGAACCGCAAGATCGAAGATCATCGCCGGTGCATGGGGCGCCGTCGGCAGGCTGAGCGGCCGCGAGCCCAGGCCGCCGAGCAGCGCGCTCACGCAATTCGCCAGCATCCACCACGTGAACGCCGCAATCGCGTAGTGAACCCATCCCACCTGCGCGACAATGGCGCAATACAGCGCGGCGGCGAGCACGCCGTTCCAGGCGATCCAGTCGTTCCTGCGGTCCATCCTCAACCTTTCGTGTTCCTGCATTTCATCGGGGCGCGAGTTTGGTATCTGTGCGCTTTCATGTCAATAGTGGCCGTTGTGCTCGCCGACCGGCGACCGGCGCACGCGCACTTCGGGCTTGAGCTTCAGGGTCCAGTCGACATCGACGCGGCGCGCGTGGGTGAGGTCGACGCTCTTGCGCGTCGCCGATTCGGCGCCTTCGAGCTGCGGGTGCCAGACCCGCACGACGTACGCGCGCGCCGGCAGATCGGCGAGCACCGCCTTGCCGTCGGTCCGGGTCTTGGCGAAATACGGCGATTCCGACACGTAGACGTAGCCGACCATCCAATCGTGGATGTTGCAGCCGAGGACGACGACGCCCGGCGTGTCGAACACCACCGGCTGGGCGGGCACGCCCGCGTAGAGCGGCAGCTCGAAGCGCTTGGCCGGTGAGAACGAATAGACCTGGTGGCGAACGTTGTCGTGGTTGGGAAACACTATCGGCGTGCCGACCAGGATCGCATTGACCTTCGGCGTGAACTCCTTGTCGACCTGGTCGATGACGGCGTCCCGCCGCACCGGCAGGCGCATCGCGCCGTCGGCCGGCACCGCGATCACGACGGCGTCGGCCACGGGCTTGCCCTTGTCGTCGATAACGGTCGCGACGATCTCGTTCTGCGCCAGCGCGGCGTTCGCGGCGAGCGCGAGCACGGCCAGGCCGAGGTAAATTCGCATGTCTGAGTTCTCCGTCGTTAGTTCAGTAGCGGAAAGCCAGCGCGATGGTGCCGACCCGGTTCCGGTAGCCCAGGCCGTCGTAGGCGCTGGTTCGTGCCGCCGCATAGATGAAGTTGAGCGAGGCGCGTTCCGACAGCGCCCAGCTCAGGCTCGCGCTGGCGCTCGTCGTCGTGCCGCGCAGCCGGTAGGCGAAAAAGTCGTTGCCGAAGGTGGGGTCAGCCGCGATGGCGTCGGATGCCAGAAAGATATCGAGGTTCTGCCGGGTGGTCGATTCGACGTCGCCGCGCCGCACCGAAACCCGTCCGCCGAGTTGCAGCCGCTCGGTGAGGTCATAAGCGGCGCGCGCGAATGCGCTCTGGCCGCGCAGGTCGAACACCTTGCCGGAGATGCCGGGCACGACCGGTTCGTCATTCTTCGCGAACCGCCGATCGAATGTCAGGCCAAGCGACGCGTCGAAGCTCTCGCTGAAGCGCTGGCCGAATTCCAGGCGTGCCTCGAGACGGTGGCCGTCGCGGATATCGCCGCGGTAATCGTCGCGCGCAGCGCTGACGGCGAGCGATACCCAGGGGGCCGCACGACCCAGGCCGAACTTATGGCGATACTCGGCGCCGACCCCGATCGAGAGCAGGTTCAGGCCGTGAAAGCGCGCATACGCTTCGGTATTCGCTTCGAGCGTGAGCGTGATGCCATCGGCGCCGGACGGTGCGCAGAACCATCCCGCCGCTGCCGCGAGGCTCGCGGCGCCGTCGCCCCGCACGTCGGCCGGTTGCTGGGCGCGAGTCAGGTTGTCGTCGTAAAAAGCTCCCGGGCCGACCTCATGGAACCATTCGGCGCGCGATGTCCCTGGCGCGGCGAGCAACACCGCCGACAACCATGCGCTCGCGATCCAGGCCCGGGGGCGCGCGCTGGGGCAAGTCGGATTGGAACTCGGCATCGACTTCATCGAGAGTAGCGGCAGGGAACTTGCTTGGTCGTGGGCTCGCAACGCGTGGTGCACAAGCATTTTTGATGCGAGCGGGATGCCAGAAGGCTGAACGACTGGGATTGGTATCAATAACTTATTGAATAATATGAAGTTAACTCGCATGGTCGGCGGGCGAACCGAAGGGGAAGAACGGACGGCGCGCATTTTCGGCGACCCCGCCGCGGCGGGGTTGGTCGTCGATGTGCCGGCGAGCGGCAGTGGTCCGGCTGCCACCGCATCGCCGCCAACGGGTGATACGCATCCGCTGTTCCGGCGCGTAACGGCGCGGCCGCGGGGCGCCCGAGCCGACAGGCCTGGAGCGGTGGAACGGATCGAACGGGCAAGGCGAAACCCGGGGCCTGTCGACCGGATCAGCAGGATCGCACCCGCCGCACCATGACAACGACGCTCAACAAGCTTCGCTCCATACCGATGCGCAGCCTCCAGACGCGCATACTCGCGCTGTTCCTGCTGCTGATCTTCGTCGTCCAGGTCGGCGGCTTCGTGCTGATCAACACCGTGGGCGGCAAGGCCGCGCGCAGCACGGTCGGCGGCGAAGTCGTCGCCGGCGCGCGCGTGTTCGACCGCCTGCTCGAGCAGGACGCGCAGCGCCTGGTGCAGGGCGCGCGCTTGATGGCCGCCGACTACGCGTTCCGCGAGGTCATCGCGACCGGTGATCACGACACCATCGGATCGGTGCTCGTGAACTACGGCAAGCGCATCGAGGCGCCGCTGGTGATGATCGTCAGCCTCGATCAAACGGTTCTCGGCGACACGCTGGACAGCGACGCGGGCAAGCCGTTCGCGCTGCCGCGGCTGTTCGAGCGGGCGGAAGGCTCGGGCGAGGCCGCCGCCATGGTCGTCCTGCGCGGCCAGCTTTATCAGCTCGTTCTCGTGCCGGTGCTGGCGCCGGTACCGATCGCGTGGGCGGTGGTAGGGCAGCGCGTCGACGATGCGCTTACCCAGGATTTGCTTCGCCTGACGCGGCTCGACGTGACCTTCTTCAGCCGGCGGGCGAACGACGGCTGGAAGCTGCAGGCGAGCACGCTGCCGGCGCCTGATCGCGAGACGCTCCTCGCCGACATGGCTTCCGAACGCTTGGCCGACAGCGACCCCGACGGCAACGCGATCTACAGCGACGGAGCGATCACCCGTATCATCGAACTGCCGACGCAGGCCGAGGCGAGCGTGGTCGCCGTGCTGCAGGAGCCGGTTTACTCTGCCCTCGAGCCGTTCCGGCGCCTGCAGCGGCAGATGGCGCTGATCTCGCTGCTGGGCGTGATCATCTCGGTGTTCGCCAGCATCTTCATCGCCCGCGGCGTTGCGCGGCCGGTGCGCGATCTCGCCGGCGTCGCATTGCGCATCGCGGCCGGCGACTATTCGACCGCGCCGCCGGTGTCGCGCACCGACGAAATCGGCGACCTCGCCAACGCATTTCGCAACATGCAGCAGGACATCGCCAGCCGCGAGTCGCGCATCATGGATCTCGCCTACCGCGACAGCCTGACGCAACTGCCGAACCGGGCGCTGTACAGCGCCCGTCTCGACGCGGCGCTGGCCGTGGCGGCCGCCAAAGGCATGCCGGTCGCGGTGCTGCTGATGGACCTCGATCACTTCAAGGACGTGAACGACACCCTTGGCCATCCGATCGGCGACCTGATCCTGCGTGCGGTCTCGTCGCGGCTCGAGCTCCTGCTCAAGCGTCCGACCGACACCGTCGCGCGGCTTGGCGGCGACGAGTTCGCGATCCTGATGCCGGGCGCCGACGCGATCAAGGCCGAACGCCTGGCCAAGAGCGTCCTTCACGCGCTGGAAATGCCGATGACACCGGAAGGCCACGTCGTCGACGTGCGCGCCAGCATCGGCATCGCCGTCTATCCCGAGCACGGCAGCGAGCGCTCGACCCTGCTCCGCCATGCCGACGCCGCGATGTACGCGGCCAAGCGCAAGAACCTGGGCATCGCGCTCTGGGACGATCGCTACGACGAGCACAGCAAGGAGCGCCTGTCGCTGATGAGCGGCTTGCGCAAGGCGGTCGACGAAGACGAGCTCGTCCTTTTCTACCAGCCCAAGGTCGCGTTGCGCGGCGGGAGCGAATTGCACGCCGAGGCCCTGGTGCGCTGGCGGCATCCGACCCGCGGACTGGTCGCGCCCGTCGAGTTCATCGCCTTCGCCGAGCAGACCGGATACATCCGCGCGATCACGCAATGGGTGATGGCACACGCGATCGCGCAGTGCGCCGCCTGGCGCAGCGACGACCTGGCGATGAACGTGTCGATCAACATCTCGGCGCGCGACCTGGTGGATCTCGAGCTGCCGGAGCGGGTCGAATCGCTGTTGCGGAAATACGGCTGCGCCGCGCAATGGATCACGCTGGAAATCACCGAGAGCGCGATTCTCGACGACCCCGATCACGCGATCGACAATCTGCGGCGGCTGCACTCGCTGGGTTGCCGCCTCGCGATCGACGACTACGGGACCGGCTACTCGTCGCTCGCCTACCTTCGCCGCCTGCCGGTGCATGAGCTCAAGATCGACAAGACGTTCATTCTCGGCATGGCGCGCGACTCGAGCGACGCGGTGATCGTGCGTTCGACCATCGACCTCGCGCACCACATGGGCCTCATGGTCGTCGCCGAAGGCGTCGAGGACGAGGCGACGGTCGAGCGCCTGCGGGGCTTGAGCTGCGACATGGTGCAGGGTTACCTCCTGAGCCGTCCGATCGCCGCGGAGGACATCGCCGCCTGGATGCGCGGCTCGGTCTGGACACGCGCCGCGCGCGACCCGGGGCTGCTGCGCCGAGTGGTGTAGCCGTCGCCGCAGCGAAGGCGTCGCCGCGGCGCAAGCGTCGCCCCGGCCCCCGATTCAAGCATTCGGGGGCAGGCGCAGGCCGGCGCCCAAGCAGCGATGCCCTGCCGGGAGCTACCGCAACCTGGATCCCGGCCTACGCCGGGATGACGACAAGTTCGTTGCAACGCATTGGCGCAAAGCGGCTTCGTTTCGCAAGCCGCAGGTAATGCATTACCCTGTCGGCCTTGATGGCGTGCACGGCGCCTCGGGACCGACGATCGATGGCTCCCTACCCGCACCTCCTCGCCCCGCTTCCGCTCGGCTTCACGACGCTGAAGAACCGCATGCTGATGGGCTCGATGCACACCGGGCTCGAAGAGGCGCCGAATGGCTTCGCCAAGCTGGCCGCCTTTTACGCTGCGCGCGCAAGGGGCGGCGTCGGACTGATCGTCACCGGCGGTATCGCGCCGAATTTCAGCGGGCGGATCGAGCCGCGCGCCTCGCAGCTCTCGTTTGGCTGGCAGGTGGCCAAGCACCGCGTGGTCACCGATGCCGTGCACGCCGCCGGCGGCAGGATCGCAATGCAGATCCTGCATGGCGGGCGCTACGCCTACCATCCGCTGGCGGTCGCGCCGTCGGCGCTGAAGTCGCCGATCACGCCGTTTCGCCCGCGCGCCCTCACCAATTGGGGCGTGCGTCGGACGATCGGGGCTTACGCGCGCTGCGCCGTGCTCGCCCGGCGCGCCGGCTACGACGGTGTCGAGGTCATGGGTTCCGAGGGCTACCTGATCAACCAGTTCGTCGCGCCGCAGACGAACCTGCGCGACGACGATTGGGGCGGCTCGTTCCTGCACCGCATCCGCTTTCCGGTGGCGATCGTGCGCGCGACGCGCGCGGCGGTCGGCCCGGACTTCATCATCATCTACCGCCTGTCGATGCTCGACCTGGTCGAGGGCGGCAGCTCGTGGGACGAGGTCGTCGCGCTGGCGCAGGCGGTCGAAGCCGCCGGCGCGACGATCATCAACACCGGCATCGGCTGGCACGAGGCGCGCATCCCGACGATCGCGACGATGGTGCCGCGCGCGGCGTTCACCTGGGTGACACGGCGCCTGAAGGGCGAGGTCAGGATTCCTCTGATCGCGACCAATCGCATCAACGACCCGGCGACCGCCGAAGCCGTGCTCGCGCGCGGCGACGCGGACATGGTGTCGATGGCGCGGCCGTTCCTGGCCGACGCCGATTTCATGGCCAAGGCCGCACAGGGCCGGGCCGAGGAAATCAATACCTGCATCGCCTGCAACCAGGCCTGTCTCGATCAGATTTTCGAGCGGCAGACGGCGACCTGCCTGGTCAACCCGTATGCCTGCCGCGAGACCGAGCTCGTATTCACGCGCGCGCCGGTGAAGAGAAAAGTGGCGGTCGTCGGCGCCGGGCCCGCCGGCATGGCTTGCGCGCTGACGGCAGCCGAGC
This sequence comes from Casimicrobiaceae bacterium, assembly GCA_036553845.1. Lineage (GTDB taxonomy): Bacteria > Pseudomonadota > Gammaproteobacteria > Burkholderiales > Casimicrobiaceae > VBCG01. Next base: position 2,154 of record DATBOK010000027.1, on the reverse strand, counting down.
GCGGCCATGCGGTGAGCCTGTTCGATGCCGCCGCCGAGATCGGCGGCCAGTTCAATCTCGCGCGCCGCATTCCGGGCAAGGAGGAATTTGCCGAGACCCTGCGCTATTTTCGCGTGCGGCTTGCGCAGCTCGGCGTCGACGTGCGACTCGATCACCATGCCGGCGCGCAGGACCTGCGCGGGTACGACGAGGTGGTTCTCGCCTCGGGCATCGTGCCGCGCACACCGGCGATTCCGGGCATCGCGCACGCCAAGGTCGCGAGCTACGTCGACATCGTCGAAGGGCGCAAGCGCGCCGGCCGGCGTGTGGCCATCGTCGGTGCCGGAGGCATCGGTTTCGACCTCGCCGAATTCCTCACGGCGGGCGATCCGGCCGACGGCCATTTGAGCGACGGTCGCGCCGACGATCCGGCGATCGCGGCGTTTCGCGACGAATGGGGAATCGACGCGGGCTACGCCGCGCGCGGGGGCCTGAAGCCCGCGCACGAACCGCTGCCGCCCCGGCAGGTGTGGCTGCTGCAGCGCAAGGAGTCCAAGGTAGGCGCGGGACTGGCCAAGACCACCGGGTGGATCCGGCGTACGCTGCTCAAGCGCCGCGGCGTGGTCATGATCGCCGGCGTCGAGTACGACCGGATCGACGACGCCGGGTTGCACATCAGCGTCGACGGCGAGCCGCAAACGCTGGACGTCGACACCGTCGTCATCTGCGCGGGACAGGAGCCGCGGCGCGAGCTGGTCGCCGACCTCGAGGCAGCAGGCATCCGTCCCAGGCTGATCGGCGGCGCCGACGTCGCGCTCGAGCTCGATGCCAAGCGCGCGATCGATCAGGGCACGCGGGTAGCGCTGGCACTCTGAACGGCCTGTGAGGCGGCGTAGCCGTCGCCGGGATGATCGACGATCGTGCCGCTCCGGCGCAGGTGCCGCTCCGGCGCAGGCCGGGGCCGAAGCAGCGATATCCGGACGCGAGCGATCGCAACTTGGTGCGTCGCCCCGGCCCCCGATTCAAGCATTCGGGGGCAGGGCTCCGGCCGGGGCCCAAGCAGCGATGCTTGGATGCTTGGCGCCGTAACTTGGATCCCGGCCGACGCCGGGATGACGGTGAATTGTCGGGATGACGGTGAATTGCCTGGGAGTGGTGAATTGCCGCGACGTTGGGTTTCCGGCGCCGCCCGCTTATGCCTCAGGCAGCTTCCGCACCGTCGCCAAACCGTCCGCATGCACCGCGTCGAACAGGGCCTCCAGGCCTTGGTGCGCGCCGCGCAGGCCGTCGATCACATTCTTCGCCCAGGCGAAATATTCTTCCTTGCGCTGGCGCGGCCAGTTCGCCGGCGGCGACGCGACGATGTCGCGCAGATTGCAGATCTTGTCGGCGAGCTTCACCAGCCGCGCGCGGTTCGAAAGCGACCGGGCACGCTCGATCTGCAGCCGCTTCCGGTCGGACTTGTGCAGCGTCTTGTCATCGGTCACTTCGCGCACGACAGCGGTGATCGAATCGCCGAACTCGCGCTGCAGCTCGTCGTCGGTCGTGTTGGTGTCCTCGATGGTGTCGTGCAGCAGGGCCGCGCAGAGCACCGTGATGTCGGCGATTCCCTGCTGCTTGAGCAGGCTCGCGAGCTCGATCGGGTGATTGATGTACGGCGACGCGTCGGCATCCTTGCGCCGCTGGTCGCGATGCTTTTCGGCGGCGAACGCGACCGCCTTGAGCAGCAGCCCCACCGGGTCGTGGCTCATGCGCGCGCCGCGATCGCCGCTCACCGCCGCGAGCCGTGCGCCGCGGTGTCCCACGACGAGAGATCCGGGCGCCGCAGGTGCCAGTCGGTGGCCTGCTGGAACGCCCGCCCGGCGCGGACCAGCGTCGCCTCGGCGAACGGCGCAGCGAGCAGTTGCACCGCGACCGGCAATCCGTCCGCCGACAGGCCCGCCGGCAGCGACAACCCGCAGATGCCCAGGTAATTGGCGACGCGAGTGAACGTGGCCAGCGGCGTCGCCACCTCGTCGACTTCGACGAGCGCGGTCGCGGTGATCGGCAAGGTCGGCGTCAGCAGCGCGTCGCGTCCGCGCATCCACCCGGCGAAGGCCGCGGCGGTGCGCTTGCGCAGTGCAAGCTCGTCGATGTAGTCCGCGGCGCTGATCGCCTTGCCACCGACCGTCCGCT
>DATBOK010000002.1:0-12053 GCA_036553845.1 Casimicrobiaceae bacterium | reverse complement strand
ATCCGGATCGTGTTCGCGGCGTCGTCGAAGCGCTGCGTCGACGCCACGACTTCGGCGCCGAACTGCCAGGCGCCGATGCGTTGCAGCGCGGCGATGCTCGCGTGCGTGTGTGCGCGTCGCGGCAGCAGGTTGCCGGTGTCGTCGTCGCGCGGCGACGCGAGGTCGAGCGAGGCGCGCAGCGTGGTGTCGCCGAACGCCGCGCTCGCCGCCAGCGTCGCGCCGGTGACCGTCGCGTGCTCGACGTTCTGCGGCGCGCAGTTGAAGTCGGCGTCGCACACGAACAGGATCATGTCGTCGAGTCGATCGCGATAGCCGACGATGCTGGCCTCGAGTCGCGCAACGTCGTAGGCGCCCGTCCAGTACAGCCCGCCTTCGACGTTCTTCGAGCGCTCGGGCACGAGAGCCGGATTCGAGAACCCGGGAAAATACAGGTCGTTGAACGTCGGCGCCTTGAACGCGGTGCCGTAGCTCGCGGTGACGCGCCAGGCGGGCGACAGTCGGTAGCCCCAGGCGATGGCGCCCGTCGTGCGGCTGCCGAACTGCGACGAATCGTCGTGCCGCAGGTTGGCCTGCAACGCGTTGGCGCCCACGCCCATCTGCCAGGCGCCGAATACCGCGTTGGTGTCGCGCGACGTCACGGCGAACGGATCGCTCGTGTCGACCCGCTCCTCGCGGCGCTCGACACCTATGGTGGCCACGGCACGCGTCACCGACCAGGGCGCAAGGGCGTCGCGCAGGTCGAGCTCGTTCTGCCACGCGTACTGGCGCTGGCGCGTGCGGAACGGAAAGTCGCCGGAGCCGAGCTTCGACACCGAATCGTCGCTGCCTTCGCCCGCCGTGAGCCGCGACCTCCAGTGCGCCGTCACCGCATTGTCGCTCGCCAGTCCGTAGCTCTCCAGCGTGGTGATCGTGCGATCGTCGAATGCGTCGCCGCCATCGAACTGCGCGTTCATGCGGCTGCGGAAGTACTGTGCCTTCAGCGCTTGGCCGGCCGCCCAGTCGAAGCGGCCATTGGCGCTGGCGCTGCCGCCGTGGTAGCCGTCGGTGTCAGGGTCGTAGCTGAAGTTGGCCGGGTTGACGATGGCATTGAAGCCGGTGCTGCGCGCGCCGCTCACCTGCACCGCGCCGTGCCATGCGCCCTGACCGCCCGACACGCCGGCGCCGCTGTCGAGGGTGTCGTATCGGCCGTAGCCGACGCTGGCGTTGGCATGGAACCCGTCGCTTCCATTGCGCGTGAACACCTGGACCACGCCGCCGATGGCATCGCTGCCGTACAGCGACGAGGCCGGCCCGCGCAGTATCTCGATGTGGTCGATCGCGCCCAGCGGGATTGCCTCCAGCGCGGTGGTGCCCGTGCTCGACGACGACACGCGCAGTCCATCCACCAGCACGACGACCTGGTTGGTGTTGGTGCCGCGCACGAAGATGCCCGAAGTGGCCCCCGGACCGCCGTTCTGCACGATCTCGATTCCCGGCTGGCGCTGCAGCAGCGTCGCCAGGCTGTCGGCACCGCTGCGCGCGATCTCGTCGGCGTCGATCACCGTGACGTCGGCCAGCAGCGTCGCGAACGGTTGCGGCATGCGCGCCGCGGTGACGAACATCGAAGGCATCGTGACGCTGGCGTCGCGGCTGTCGATGGTGTCACCGGCGGCAGCCAGCGCGTGGGTGGCGCCGCAGGCGCCGGCGAACATGGCCCAGCGCGCAACGCATCGTCGCGCGCGACGGTTCCCTGGATATCGCATCGTGTCGTTCCTTTCATGCCATGCCGACCCGCATGGCCGTGCCATCGAGGATTGCGGCATGAAAGGTGGACGACGGGCGCGCGAATGCGACGACGACGGCGACCGCCGCGACGCCTCCCGCACCGCGCTTCGCCGGTTCACGCACCGTCTGCGACGACGATGCGCGCACGGCATTCGCAGGCCGGTCTCCGGGCTCGCCGGTCTTGGTCGTTCGCCTTCCCGTCGCATGACAGTGGCTTCGTCGAACGACCCGCACCGACTTACCGTTGCGGGGGCAGCCGCGGCCTGGCGCGTGTTGCGCGCGTCACCGCGTTCCCGTTTCATCTGCCGCGAAGAAGCCGCGGCGGACACCTGCGGCCGGGATTCTACCGCGCGGCGCGGCCCCTCGCATGCGGCGCGGGCCTTCTCGCCCCGGCAGCGGCGGCGGCGGGCGCGCACTGTTATAATTCGCGCCCTTTCGGCACTCTGCCGCGCCTCCACCGATTGCACAGCGGCCCCGGGGCGCGCAACCGCTGTGGCAAAGAAGCTTTACATCCGCACGTTCGGATGCCAGATGAACGAGTACGACTCGGCCAAGATGGCCGACGTGCTCGCCGCCAGCGACGGCCTCGCGCTGACCGACACGCCCGACGACGCCGACGTCATCCTGTTCAACACCTGTTCCGTGCGCGAGAAGGCTCAGGAGCGCGTGTTCCATGACCTCGGCCGGGTGCGCGCGCGCAAGGTGGCCAATCCCGACGTGATCATCGGTGTCGGCGGCTGCGTCGCCTCGCAGGAGGGCGCGGCCATCGTCGCCCGCGCACCGTACGTCGACGTCGTGTTCGGGCCGCAGACACTGCACCGGCTGCCGCAGCTGATCCGCGCGTGCCGCGACAGCGGCCGCGCGCAGGTCGACATCTCGTTTCCCGAGATCGAGAAGTTCGACCACCTGCCGCCGCCGCGGGTCGAGGGGCCGACGGCGTTCGTGTCGATCATGGAAGGCTGCAGCAAGTACTGCTCGTTCTGCGTGGTGCCGTACACGCGGGGCGAGGAGGTGAGCCGGCCGCTCGACGACGTGCTGACCGAGGTCGCCGACCTGGCCGACCAGGGCGTGCGCGAGATCACGCTGCTCGGCCAGAACGTCAATGCCTGGCGCGGCGCGTGCGGTGCCGATGAGGGCGCGGACGGCGTCGCCGATTTCGCGACGCTGCTCGAGTACCTGTCGCTGGTGCCGGGCGTCGAGCGCATCCGCTACACGACATCGCATCCGAAGGAAATGACGGCTCGCCTCGTCGCCGCCTACCGCACGCTGCCGAAGCTCGTGTCGCAGCTGCACCTGCCGGTGCAGTCCGGCAGCGACCGCGTGCTGTCGGCGATGAAGCGCGGCTATACCGCGCTCGAGTACAAGTCGATCGTGCGCAGGCTGCGCGCCGCGCGGCCGGGGCTGTCGCTGAGCTCCGACTTCATCGTCGGATTTCCCGGCGAGACCGATGCCGATTTCGAGGCGACGCTGAAGCTCGTCACCGACATCGGCTTCGACGGCAGCTTCAGCTTTGTCTACAGCCCGCGGCCGGGCACGCCTGCCGCCGACTTGGACGACCCGGTCGCCGACGACGTCAAGAAGGTGCGCCTCGCGCGGCTGCAGACACTGCTCGACGCGCAATACCGCGCCGCGAGCGAGGCGATGGTCGGCAGCCGCCAGCGCGTGCTGGTGACCGGTCACGCGGCGAAGGACGCGCGCGAGCTCGCCGCGCGCACCGACAACAATCGCGTCGTCAATTTCGCCGGCGACGCGGACGACATCGGAAACTACGTCGACGTCGTCATCACCCGCGCGCTGCCGCATTCGCTGCGCGCCAAGATCGCGTGCTGAGCATCTGGCTCGCGCGCTCGACCATCGATTCCGAGGTTCACGCCATCATGCCCAACCCCGCCCTGACGCGCGGCGCCGCCGTCGCCGCGTTCGCATCGCTCGTCGTTTTCGCCGGCTGCGCGACGGTCGCGCCGCCCGACACCGCCGCCGCGCCCGCGGATGCGAAGCCTGCGGACGCGAGCGTCGTCGCCTCGGCGGCGGCCGCCGGCGCCGCCGCCGCGGTCAATCGCACGCCGCCCGCGGCGAGCGCGCCCGGCGCGGCCCCCGGTTCGGCCACTGCCTCCGCGGCCGCCGCCGGCGCCGCGGCGGCGGCCGCGGCGGTCGCCGCCGCCAAGCCGTTCGCCGAAGTGATCAAGGGCGCAACCGTGCATCGCGGGCTGTACACGGTCTACACCAAGGACGAAAAGGTCTGGCTCGAGCTCGCGCCGGCCGATTTCGACCGGCCATTCTTCTTCTCGGCGAACCTCGCCAAGGGCATCGGCGAGAACTTCCTGTTCGGCGGCATGATGGGTTTCGGGGGCTTCGTCGGCCAATCGCAGATCGCGACGTTCCGCAAGGTCGGCGCCAACGTGCAGCTCGTCGCGCTCAACGAGCGCTATTTCGCCAAGCCGCTGACGCCCGAGGCGCGCTCGGTCGCCGATTCGTTCTCCGACAGCCTGCTCGCAGCGACCCCGGTCGCTTCGCAACCGGAGCCGGAAACGCACGGCGTGCTGATCGAACTGTCCGCGCTGCTGCTCAACGACATCCCCGGCGCCAACGGCTTCCTCGAGCGGGTGTACCGCCAGCCCTACGCATTCGACGCGCGCAACTCCGCGGTGACGCGCACCCACGTCACCGACGACGCGCTCGGCATCGCCGTCGACGCCCATTACGCGCTGGCGCACGTGGTGCAGCCACCGCCGCCGCCGTCGACCGCGCCCTACACGCCGCCGCCCGCCACGCTGCCGGACATCCGCAGCCTGTTCCTCGGTTACTACTACAACATCGCCAAGCTGCCGGACGAGCCGATGCACGCGCGCGTCGCCGATCCGCGCATCGGCTACTTCACGACGACGCGCTACGACTACAGCAACGACAACCCGCTGACGCCGCGCCAGAACTACATCCGCCGCTGGCGCCTGGAGAAGAAGGACCCGTCGGCGGCGATGTCCGAGCCGAAGCATCCGATCGTGTACTGGCTCGACCGCAACATTCCGGTGGAATACCGGCCGACGGTGATGGCCGGCGTGCTCGAGTGGAACAAGGCATTCGAGAAGCTCGGCTTCAAGAACGCGATCGAGGTCCGCATCCAGCCGGACGATGCCGACTTCGACACGCTCGACGCGCGCCACGCGTCGATCCGCTGGATCGCCACCGCGCGCCCGATCTTCGGCGGCATCGGGCCCACGCAGGTCGACCCTCGCACCGGCGAAATCCTCGACGCCGACATCTCGATCGATCCCGTGCGCATCCGCAACCGGCGCGCCTCGCACGCCGATCTCCTGCGCGAGCCCGGCCCGGCCGCCACGGAAACGCTGTTCCCGCAGACCTACCTGTGCATGGTGCAGGACGTCGCCGCGCAGGAGGAGGGCTTCGCGCTCGACCTCCTCGAGGCGCGCGGCGACATCGAGCCCGGCAGCCCGGCCGAGCAGCAGTTCATCCTCGACGACCTGAAGGACGTGGTGATGCACGAGGTCGGCCACACGCTGGGCCTGACCCACAACTTCCGCGCGTCGACGATCTACACGCGCGCGCAGCTCGACGACCCTGATTTCACCCGCACCCACGGCATCGCCGGATCGGTGATGGAATACAACGCGATCAACATCGCGCTGCCCGGCGAGCGCCAGGGCAACTACTCGATGGCGACCATCGGTCCCTACGATTACTGGGCGATCGACTACGGCTATCGCGAGATCCCGCCCGCCGAGGAAAAGGCGACGCTGGCAAAGATCGCCGCACGCAGCACGGAGCCGCTGCTCGCCTACGCGTTCGACGAGGAATCGGCGCTCGGCTACGATCCCGACGCCAACGTCAGCGACCTGTCCAACGATCCCCTCGATTTCGCGCACCGCCGCATCGCGCTCGCCGACGAGCTGTGGGACCGCTGGCAGGAACGCGACCTGCCCGCCGGCGACAGCCTGTCGCGCTACCGGCGCAACATGACGCGCGGCCTCGAATCGGTGCGCCAGGCGGGGCTCGCCGCGGCGCGCTACATCGGCGGCCTGTCCATCCTGCGCGATGCCGCGGGCTCGGGGCGCACGCCGCTCAATCCGGTGCCCCCGAAGCGGCAGCGCGAGGCATTGAAGCTCATCGAAACCGGCATCTTCAGCGCCGACGACTTCCGCTTCCACCCGTCGTTCCTGCGCAAGCTGTCGACCGACTGGCTCGATCGCGGCGACACCTTCGATGTCGGCCTCACGACGCCGGGCTTCGAATATTCGCTGCCGAACCAGGTGCTGATCGTGCAGCGCGCGGTGCTGAATCAGGTGATGTCGGACAGCGTCGCGCAACGCCTGCTCGACAGCGAATCGGCGGTCGACCACCCGGCCGACGCCCTCAAGCTGTCGGAGGTGTACGGTTCGCTGCACGCATCGATCTTCAGCGAGCTCAAGACCGGCCGCGACATCACGTTGCTCCGCCGCAATCTGCAGCGCGAGTACCTGTCGCACCTGACACGGCAGATCCTGCGCCCGGTGGCGTCGATGCCGGCCGATGCGCGGGCGATCGCGCGCGCCGATGCACGCGCGCTGCGCCGCGAGATGGCGTCGGCCATGAACAGGAGCGGGTATTCCGCGGAGGCGCGGGCGCACCTCGCCGAGTCGATCGAGACGCTGGACGAGGCGCTGAAGGCACCGGTGGTGCGCGGCACGCTGTGAGCGCCGACTTGAGGGCGGCGGCGCGCGGGCCGCGCGTGCGATTGCGATGACGACGCGCCGCCAGCTCACGCTCGCGCCGCTCGACAACCGCGCGCTCGCCAACCTGACAGGGCCGCTCGACGCGAACCTGCGCCAGATCGAGGCGGCGCTGGACGTGACCATCGCGCGCCGCGGCGGTACGTTCGACATCGAGGGCACCGCGCGCGACGCGGGGAACGCCGCGGCGGCGATCGAGCGCTTCTACGCCGAGGCCGAGGCGCCGCTGTCGGTGGAGGACATCCAGCTCGGCCTGGTCGAGGTCGTGCACGCTCAGGATGCCTCCCCCCGAAGCGCGCTTCGCTCGCCTCCCCCCTCGGGGGGGCGAGCGCCTCGGGGCGGCCCTTCGGCGCTCAGCTCGACGCGCAGTGAGGCCGACGACGACGCCCCGGTGCTGCACACGCGGCGCGCCGACCTGCACGGCCGCTCGCCCAACCAGGTGGCGTACCTCAAGGCGATCACCTCGCACGACATCACGTTCGGCATCGGTCCCGCGGGCACCGGCAAGACGTACCTCGCAGTGGCCTGCGCCGTCGATGCGCTGGAGCGCGATGCGGTCAAGCGCATCGTGCTGGTGCGCCCGGCGGTCGAGGCCGGCGAGCGACTGGGATTCCTGCCGGGCGACCTCGCGCAGAAGGTCGACCCGTACCTGCGGCCGCTATACGATGCCATGTACGACCTGATGGGCTTCGACAAGACGGCGAAGCTCCTCGAGCGCCAGACGATCGAGCTGGCGCCCCTCGCCTACATGCGCGGACGCACGCTGAACCACAGCTTCATCATCCTCGACGAGGCGCAGAACACGACGCCCGAGCAGATGAAGATGTTCCTCACGCGCACCGGATTCTCGAGCAAGGCGGTCATCACCGGCGACGTCACGCAGATCGACCTCGCGCGCGGCCAGAAGAGCGGCCTGATCGAGGCGGAGCGCGTGCTGCGCCACGTTCGTGGCATCGCGTTCTGCAAGTTCACCAGCGCCGACGTCGTGCGCCATCCGCTGGTGCAGAAGATCATCGACGCCTACGATCGCGACGCGTCGCCATGAGCGCGGCGCCGCGCAGCGGCCCCGCCACCCGCGTCAGGCGGCCCGCCGCGCGCCGCGCGCGGCCTCGCGCGGCCGACGCGGTACGCACGAGCGTGCAATACGCGGCGGCGCGGCGCGGCCTGCCGCCGGCCGTGGCGGTGCGCCGGATCGGCGCTCTCGCCGCCGAGCGCGCGTTCGCGGCGACGGTGCGCTTCGTCGGCGCGCGCGAAGGCCGCACGCTCAACGCGCTGTTCCGCGGCAAGGACTACCCCACCAACGTGCTGACGTTCGTGTACGATGACGACGGGGATTTGACGGGGGACCTGGTGCTGTGCGTGCCGGTCCTGCGTCGCGAGGCGAAATCGCAGGGGAAAAGCGTGATCGCGCACTGCACGCACCTTCTGGTGCATGGCTTCCTGCACCTGCAGGGCTACGATCACGAGCGCGCCGCCGATGCCGCCCGCATGGAGCGGCGCGAGGTCGCGCTGCTGGCGACGCTGGGATTCGCCAACCCGTACGCGCCGTGAGCGACCGCCACAGTCAGGACGACGACAAGCCGGGCCTCTTCGAGCGCCTGACGGCGCTCCTCACGCGCGAGCCCGAGAACCGCGACGAGCTGCGCGAGCAGCTGCGCGGCGCGTTCGAGCGCAAGCTGATCGACGCCGACGCGCTGGCGATGATCGAGGGCGTGCTGTCGGTGTCGGAATCGACGGTTCGCGACATCGTGATCCCGCGCGCGCAGATGGACTGCGTGTCGATCGATGACGATCCGCCCGAGTTCATCCCGCTGGTGCTCGAGACGCGCCACTCGCGCTTTCCGGTCATCGGCGAGAGCAAGGACGACGTGATCGGCATCCTGCTCGCCAAGGAGCTGCTCAACTATTACGCCGATCCGGAGTCGTTCAACCTGCGCGACCGCCTGCGTCCCGCGGTGTTCGTGCCGGAGTCGAAGCGCCTCAACGTGCTGCTGCGCGAATTCCGCGCCAATCGCAACCACATCGCCATCGTCGTCGACGAGTACGGCGGCGTTTCGGGCCTGGTGACGATCGAGGACGTGCTGGAGCAGATCGTCGGCGACATCGAGGACGAATACGACTTCGACGAGAGCGAGGACAACATCATCGCCGAAGGCAACGGCCGCTTCCGCGTCAAGGCGCAGACCGAGATCGACGATTTCAACTCGCAGTTCGGCACGACGTTCGACGACGACGACGTCGACACCGTCGGCGGCATCGTGCTGCGCGCGTTCGGGCGCCTGCCCAAGCGCGGCGAGACCGTGGTCATCGACGGCCTGCGATTCCGTGTCGCGCGCGCCGACAGCCGGCGCATCCACACGCTCAACGTCGAACGCGTGGCGCCCGCCGCCGCGCCGTCCGACGCCGGCTGACGCCGGCGCCGCGACGCGCAGGCCGCGAGCCGCCATGCAGCGCCATCCGGTCCTCGCCAACGTCGGCGCCCTCGCGCTCGGCGCGCTGTGCGTGCTGGCCTTCGCGCCGTTCGCGATGCCCCTGCTTGCCATCGCATGCGCGACGGCGCTGTTCTCGATGTGGCTGGAGACGTCGCGCGCGCGCGACGCCGCACAGGCGGGGTTCGCATTCGGCCTCGGCCTCTTCGGCGCCGGCGCGTCGTGGGTGTACATCGCGCTGCAGACGTTCGGTGGCATGCCGGTCGCCGTGGCGGTGCTCGCCACCTTCGCGTTCGTGGCCTGGCTCGCGCTGTGGCCGGCGCTGGCGGGCTACGCCGCGGTGCGCCTGACCATGGCCGGCACGCCGGCGCGCGCGGCGGCCATCGCCGGGGCGTGGGCGATCACCGAGTGGCTGCGCGGCATCGTCTTCACCGGCTTCCCCTGGCTCGCGCTCGGCAGCTCGCAACTTCCCGGCAGCACGCTGGCAGGCTTCGCGCCGCTCGGCGGCACGACCATGGTGACGCTCGGCGTGGCCGCCACGGCGGCGCTCGCAGCACTGGCGATCGACGCCGTCGCGCGCGCCGCGCCGCGCCGCGCGCTGGGCGCGTCTGCCGGCATCCTCGCGCTGTTCCTGGTCGGCGCCGCGGCATGGCGCATCCCCTGGACCGTGCCCAGCGGCCACACGCTCGCGGCGTCGCTGATCCAGGGCAATGTCGCGCTGCGCGAGAAGTTCGACCCGGCATTCCGCGATCGCAACTTCGACCTCTACGCGTTCATGGCCGAGCAGAGCCACGGCCGGCTGATCGTATTCCCGGAGAGCGCGATGCCGGTGTTCGCGCACGACGTGCCCGACGCGATCTTCGAGCGCATCGGCCGCGCCGCGGATGCGCGCGACGGCGACGCGCTGATCGGCCTGTTCACTCTGTCGCCGCCCGCCAGGGAAGGCGACGAGCCCGGCATCCACAACAGCGTCATCACCGTCGGCGCCAGCCGCTCGCAGATCTATCGCAAGCACCATCTCGTGCCGTTCGGCGAGACGATCCCGCTCAAACCGGTGCTCGGCTTCATCATCAACGACATCCTGTCGATCCCGCTCGCCGACCAGACGCCGGGACCGGCCAACGCGCCGCCGCTCGACGTCGCCGGCGAGAAGGTGGCCGTGGACATCTGCTACGAGGATGCCTATGGCGCCGAGCTGCGTCACGCCGCGGGCGAGGCGACGCTGCTCGTCAACGTCACCAACGACGCCTGGTATGGCCATTCGATCGCGGCGTGGCAGCACAACCAGATCGCGGCGATGCGCGCGCTGGAGTCCGGCAGGCCGCTGCTGCGCGCGACCAATACCGGCGTCACTGCGGCGTTCGGCGCCGACGGCCGCGAGATCGCGAGCCTGCCGTGGTACACGCGCGGCATCCTCGAAGTGCGCATCGAGGGCCGCAGCGGGTCGACGCCCTACCTGCGCTTCGGCGACGCGCTGCCGCTCGCCTTCGCCGCCGTCCTCGTCGCCGCCGGCTGGATGGCACGGCGCCGCGACGGCAGTGAATCGCGGCGAACCCGCTAAAATCACGGTCTTTCGACCGACTCGGCCGCGCTTGACGTGCGGCCGGCCCCGACGATGATCACCTTCCAGGACGCGATCCTGCGGCTGCAGGCGTATTGGAGCGGCAAGGGCTGCGCGCTGCTGCAGCCCTACGACATGGAGGTGGGCGCCGGCACTTCGCACACCGCGACGTTCCTGCGTGCGCTGGGTCCCGAGCCGTGGCGTGCCGCGTACGTGCAGCCGTCACGGCGGCCGAAGGACGGTCGCTATGGCGACAACCCGAACCGCCTGCAGCACTACTACCAGTTCCAGGTCGTGCTGAAGCCGTCGCCGCCGGACATCCTCGAGCTCTACCTCGGCTCGCTGGCGCACCTGGGCTTCGACCTCGCGACGAACGACGTGCGCTTCGTCGAGGACGACTGGGAGAACCCGACCCTCGGCGCCTGGGGCCTGGGCTGGGAGGTCTGGCTCAACGGCATGGAGGTCACGCAGTTCACCTACTTCCAGCAGGTCGGCGGCCAGGACTGCAATCCGATCACCGGCGAGATCACCTATGGCCTCGAGCGCCTGACGATGTACCTGCAGGGTAAGGACAACGTGTTCGACCTCGTGTGGACCGAGCGCGACGGCGCGGGTGCCAAGCGCGTTCTGACGTACGGCGACGTCTATCACCAGAACGAGGTCGAGCAGTCGACGTACAACTTCGAGCGCTCGAACGCGCAGGGACTCCTCGAGCACTTCGCGTTCTACGAGCAGCAGGCGAAGTCGCTGCTCGATGCGCAGCTGCCGCTGCCGGGCTACGAGATGATCCTCAAGGCGGCGCACACGTTCAACCTGCTCGACGCGCGAGGCGCGATCTCGGTCACCGAGCGTGCCGCCTATATCGGCCGGATTCGCGCGCTGTCGCGCCAGGTCGCGGCGACTTACGTCGAATCGCGGCGCGCGCGCGGCTTTCCGATGGTTCCCGACGCGCTGCGGGCAACGTTGCCTGCCGCCTATCGCGCCGCCGGGGCGGCGGCATGAGCGACATCGGGCCGCTCGAGGGCGCTGCACGCTGCAAGCGAAGCGCGAGGCCATCGCCGCGGGACGCGTCATGACCACCGCCACGCTCGTCGTCGAGCTCGTCACGGAGGAGTTGCCGCCCAAGGCGCTGAAGGCGCTGGGCGAGGCGTTCGCCGGCGCGATCGAGCGCCAGCTTCGATCCGATCACTTCCTCACGCCGGACTCCGTCGTCGAGAGTTATGCCACGCCTCGACGCCTCGCCGTGCGCATCACGCGCACGCTCGGCGTTGCGCCCGATCAGCCGGTGGAGGAGAAGCTGCTGCCGCGCAAGGTCGCGTTCGACGGCAATGGCACGCCGACCATCGCCTACCGCAAGAAGCTCGCATCGATCGGACGTACGGACCTCGCCGACATGCCGTTGCCGGCGCAACGCGGCGCCGATCGCCTGTACGTGCAATCCGACGGCAAGGCCGACTACGTGTACCTGAAGTCGCTGGCCAAGGGCGGCGCGCTGCAGGTCGGCCTCGAGTCGGCGCTCGAGGCCGCGATCGAGGGGCTGCCGATTCCGAAGGTGATGGCGTACGCGGGCGCGGG
>DATBOK010000259.1:0-5793 GCA_036553845.1 Casimicrobiaceae bacterium | reverse complement strand
ACCGACGGCAGCGACACCTACGCTCCGGGCGGGACGGGCACTTACACCGTAGTCGTGACCAATACCGGCCTATCTGCGGCACTCTCCGTGACCGTGAGCGATGCACTGCCCGCCGGGGTGACGCTCACCGCGTCGGCGCTGTGCGTCCCGGCGGGCACGGCGAATTGCGGCACCGTGACGGGCGGCGCCGGGGAGACGGACTTCGGCACGAACGGCGCGTCGATCGGTGCTGGCGGCGGCGATTCGCTCACGTTCACCGCACCCGTGGCGTATACCGCCGACATGACGACGGATCCTCTCGTCAACACCGCCGTGGCGAGCGACGGCGTGCATCCTCCGGTCAGCGCATCCGACATCGATGCCCTGTCGGCCAATGTCGTGCTCGCCGTGACGAAGACCGATGGCACTTCGACCTACGTGCCGGGTAGCAGCGGCACGTACACCATCGTGGTGACGAACACGGGCAGTTCGGATGCCGGCAACGTATCGGTCAACGACGCGTTGCCGACGGGCGTGACGCTCAACGGGCCCGTCACCTGCAATGCCGCCGGCAATGCGGGCTGCGGCGTGATCTCGGGCGTTCCCGATTTGACGGTGACGGGCGCACGCGTTGGCGCGGGCGCGGGCAACGCCCTCACGTACACCATGCCGGTGTCGTTCGCTGCCGGTCTGGTGACGGCGACGATCACGAACATCGTGACCGTCACGGATATTCCCACGGGCTCCAGCGCCACCGCTTCGGATACGGACAGCCTTTCCCAGATCGGCCCGGCAATGACGAAGGCGATCGCGCCCGCGACGATCAACGTCGGCGGCACGGCCGCGCTCACGATCACGCTCTCCAATGCGAACGCCGGGCCGCTGACGCTGGCTGCACCGTTCGTCGATGCGATGCCGGCGGGCGTGACGACGATCGGCGGCAACGCGGGCACTTGCGCGGACGTCGCGGTGACAGCGACGACGATCACGATGGCGAGTGGCGCCGCGATCCCGGCCGGAGGCTGCGCGATCGTCGTCACGATCACCTCGTCGAGCACGGGAACGGTCACCAACATCACCGGCACCCTGAGCACCAGCGGCGGCAGCGCACCGCCTGCCAGCGCCCCGATCACGGTGACCGGCGCTGGAGGAGGCATTGGCTCGGTCACGAAGGCGATCGTGCCGGCGGTGATCTCGATCGGCGGGCGCGCCACCATGACCATCACGCTTGGCAATGCCGGCGCAGGGCCCTTGACTCTGACGGCGCCCTTCAGCGATCCAATGCCGGTCGGGATGAGCATCGTTTCGGCGAACACCGGAACCTGCGTGGGAGTCGGCACCACCACCACGCTGATCACGTTGCCGGCGGGTTCATCGATACCGCCGGGCGGCTGCACGATCATCGTCGCCGTCACGTCGTCGACGCCAGGCAATGCGGTGAACGTGACGAGTGCGCTCGTAGCCGGTAGCGTAACGGCACCGGCGGCAAGCGCCCCGCTGGCTGTGGCCGCAGCGAACCCGTCGGTGGAAAGCGTACCGACGCTTTCGCCGCTGGGGCTTGTGCTCCCGCTGCTCGCGCTGGCGGTACTGGGTGGGCTCTACCTGCGGCGCCGGCGCTAGCGACTGCTGCGATCGACCTGCGCAAAGAAGCCGGGGTCACACCCCGGCGCTATCGCGTGGTGCCGGATGTCCGACTCGAACGGACGACCTACCGCTTACAAGGCGGTTGCTCTACCACCTGAGCTAATCCGGCCCGCCAGTGGCAATGGTCAGGCTCCACTTCGGTGACAGTCGAGAGGCAAGAATATCACCTCTGCCATCTGTACGTTTTTGATTCCGCAGATGAATTTGCCCATCCTAGGATCGCGGCTCAGCGCACGCAAAGGAGCCGCTTCACCCATTGAGCCGAGCCTGCAACAGGGGCCGCAACTCTGCGCGCGTGAAGCGGACGGACACCGCGTCCCGGCTAGGGGCGGGGACGCAGGCGCAGGCGCACGCGGCGGCGCAGGCTCGTCGTCGTCACCTTGTGCAACCAGCGGCGCGCGTGCGCTCCGGCGAAGCGCAGCGCGCGCAGTCCGGGGACGTCGCGCGGCTGCGCGAAGTCGTAGGGCAGCGTCGCGCATCGCGCCTGCCCGCAGCGCGCGAGGTCGCCGACGTAATCCGCAGCCAGCGCGCGCAGCGCGGGTGTCGCCGGCGGTGCGCGCTCGTGACCGGAGAAGTGGAAGAACACGAGCGGCCGGCCGTTGGCCGTGTAGCCGTCGGCGGCGACCGCCAGTGCACGCTCGTCGAGATTCCAGGCGCCGACGTTCCAGCCGGGCTCGCGCACGATCGCGACGTCGTCGAACTGCGCCGGCACGAGATCAACGAAGCGCTGGTCGCCGCACAGCCCGCGCGTGACGTCCACCACGCAATCGTGCTCGAGCTTGCGCTGCCACCAATGCAGGAACGCGCCTGCCGCGTGGCTTTGCCGCAGCGCGACGAAGCCGGCGTTGTAGACGCCGGCCTGCAGCACGACGAGCTCGCTTCGCGTGTCGCGCTCGCGCGCCTCGATGCGGTGCGGCGTGAGGAGGATCGCCGCGCGATCGAGGGTGCCGACGATGGGTGCGAGCGTCGAATAGGCGACGATGTCGGTGTCGAAGTAGATGACGCGCTCGTAGCCGCGGCGGAACATCTCGGCGATGGCCCACGGCTTGGCGGCGAAGCACAGCTCGCTCGCGCGGTAGCGGCTCACGAACGCCTCGAATTCCGGCAGGCCGAATCCCGCGAGCGGGGTCGCCGCAAAGGGCTCGCCGGTCGCGCACGCGCGCGTGTCGCGCGCGACCAGCGCGAGATGGCGGTCGGCCGCCGGCAGATGCCGCGCGACGCTTTCGAACAGGCAGCGCGCGCGATGCAGATGACTCGGCGTGGCGACGCTGACGACGGCGATCGCAGCGCCCGCGCGCGGCGCCGCTTCCGCGGGTGCGGCAACGGCGGTGGCTGGCGCGCTCACCGGGCTCTGGGGCGCCGCTACTTGATGACCTGCAGATGCGTCGGGCGCGACTTGGACTTGCCGGCCGCCGGCTCGGCGTCGGCGTCGCCGCCGGACAGCGTGGCGATCGGGTCGCCGGTGACGGTGAACGCGAAGCCGTAGCCCGTTTCCTTGGCGAAGATGCCGGCGACCGTGGCCATCGGCACCAGCACCTCCTGCGATACGCCGTTGAAGCGCGCGGTAAAGCGGATGAAATCGTTGTCGACGGTGAGCTTGCGCGTCGCCGAGTGCGAGATGTTGAGCACGATCTCGCCGTTCTTGACGAACGACTGCGGCACGCGCGTCTCGGCGTTGACCTTCACCGCGAGGTACGGCGTGAGGCCGTTGTCGGCGCACCATTCGCAGATGGCGCGCACGAGATAGGGCTTGGCGGACTGCTCGGACATCGCCACAGGATGCTACGCGCCGATCGGACGGTCAATAGACGGGCTGCCCGAGCCGACGATCAGCGGCGCATGCCCCGCTCGGCGGACGTCAGCGCCTCGGCGAACGCCGGACGCGAGAACAGCCGTTCGGCGTACTTCATCAGCGGCGCCGCCTGCTTCGGCATCTGGATGCCGTAGTAGTCGAGCCGCCACAGGAGCGGCGTGATCGCGACGTCGAGCATCGAATACTCGTCGCCCAGCATGTGCTTGTGCTTGGCGAAAACCGGCGTGATCTGCATCAGCGAGTCGCGCACCAGGTGGCGCGCCTTCTCGGCATTCTTCTGGTTGTTGCCTTCCAGCGCGTCGATGTGGATGAACAGCTCCTTCTCGAAGCGGTGCAGGAACAGGCGCGCGCGCGCCCGCATCACCGGATCGGCCGGCATCAGCTGCGGATGCGGGAAGCGCTCGTCGATGTACTCGTTGATGATGTTGGACTCGTGCAGCACGAGGTCGCGCTCCACCAGCACCGGCACCTGGTTGTACGGGTTCATCACCGCGAGGTCCTCGGGCTTGTGGTCCAGGTCGACGTCGATGATCTGGAAGTCCATGCCCTTCTCGTGCAGCACGATGCGGCAGCGCTGCGAGAACGGGTCGGTGGTACCGCTGTAGAGCGTCATCATGATCGTGTTACTCCCCTCTCGCGCGCACGAGGGCGCGCGGACTTGCAAGATCGGCGATGCGCGGTGGTGCGCATGCGCCCGGTGCCTGGCCGCGGTCGCGCGCGGCGGCGCGTCGCGTGGCGACTAGTGAACGTCGCGCCAGAATTCGCGCTTCAGCGCGTAGACCAGCACGAACAGCACGCCGAGGAACAGCAGCACGATCATGCCGAGCCGGATGCGCTGGTTCTTCGCCGGCTCGGCGATGTAGTCGAGATAGTTGACGAGGTCGGCGACGGTGCCTTCGTACGCCACCTGCGTCATCGTGCCGGGCGCCTCGTTCTCGAGCGTTGACACCGTCCACTTGCCGTTAGCGGCCGGCTCGATGCCGACCAGCGTCTTGGCGGCGATCGCGGCGCCCAGCGCCTTCTCGTGGTCCTCGTACTCGGTCTCGACCAGCTTGCGCGGCCCCTGCAGCTCGGCCAGCACGTGCGGCATGCCGACATTGGGGAACACGAGGTTGTTCCAGCCGGTGGACGACTTGGGATCGCGGTAGAAACCGATCAGGTAGTTGAAGAGCCAAGTCGTGCCGCGCACGCGCGCCTCGACCGACAGGTCGGGCGGTGGGTTGCCGAACCACGCCTTGGCGTCGGCCGGCCGCATCGCGACGTTCATCGTGTCGCCGATCTTGGCCTCGCCGAAGATGAGGTTGTTGCGGATGTCGTCCTCGGTCAGGCCGATGTCGGCGAGCCGGTTGTAGCGCATGTACTTCGCCGAGTGGCAGCCCTGGCAGTAGTTGGCGAAGTCGCGCGCGCCGCGCTGCAGCGACTCGTCGTCGAGGCGATGTCCGAGTGCCGGCACCATCATCAGGTCGGGGCCCTCGGCGCGGGCGGCGGGCGCGGCGGCGGCCGCGGCGGCGATGGCGAGCAGGAGTGCGAGCGTCTTCATTTGAAGGTCACCCGTTGCGGCTCGGGCAGCGTCTTGTCGCGCGCCGTGTACCACGGCATCAGCAGGAAGAACAGGAAGTAGCCGATCGTGAGGAAGCGCGCGATCACGGTCGCGCGGTCGGCGCCGCCGAGGATCGGCCAGCGCTCGGGGAACTGCCCCCACACGGTGACCGGCACCACGCCGAGATAGCCGAGGATCAGGAAGCACACGACGAACACCGCCAGCCAGATCTTGAACGTGGGGCCGCGGTAGCGGATCGACCGGACCTTGCCGCGATCGAGCCACGGCAGCGCGAAGAAGATCAGCACCGAGATGCCCATGACGATCACGCCCCACACCTGCGTGCCCATCGCCGACGGCACCGCGCGCAGCATCGCGTAGTACGGCGTGAAGTACCACACCGGCGCGATGTGCTCGGGCGTCTGCAGCGGGTTGGCCGGGATGAAGTTGTTCGATTCGAGGAAGTAGCCGCCCACCTCGGGCAGGAAGAACACGATGATGCTGAATATGGCGAGGAACACCACCACGCCGACCATGTCCTTGACCGTGTAGTACGGATGGAACGGGATGCCATCGAGCGGATGGCCGGTGGCGGGATCCTTGAACTTCTTGATCTCGACGCCGTCCGGGTTGTTGGAGCCGACCTCGTGCAGCGCCAGCAGGTGCGCGACGACCAGGCCCAGCAGCACCAGCGGCAGCGCGATCACGTGGAACGCGAAGAAGCGGTTGAGCGTGACGTCGGAGATCGTGTAGTCGCCGCGGATCCACAGCGCGAGGTCGTTGCCGATCAGCGGAATCGAGCTGAACAGATTGACGA
>DATBOK010000193.1:0-13254 GCA_036553845.1 Casimicrobiaceae bacterium | reverse complement strand
CACTCTTCAAGTCGACGTGGGGATTGTGGTATCACACCGTGGTCGGACGCCGTCTCGATCTCGCGCGCGAGCGCGCCGACGCGCTCATCGACCTCGCCACGAGGATCGGCGACAGCGGCTACGCACTCGAGAGCATTCATTGCCGCTGGTCGACGGCAATGTTCCGCGGGGAGTTCGCGATGGCGCGCGACCTTGCCGACGACGGTGCCACGCGCTACGACCGCGCGAGTCACGAATGGCTGGGCCCGGTGTTCGGCGGCCACGATCCGGGCGTCTGCGCGTTCTGCGTCGCCTCCCTCGCGCACCTGATGGCGGGCAGGCGCTCGCTCGCCGAGGAGCGATCGCTTCGCGGGTTGGCGCTCGCCGAGGCGCTGCGCCATCCGCTGTCGCTCGCGCACGCGGTGATGAACCGCTCGGTGTGCCTGCAGCAGACGGGTGACTTGCGGGCGACCGCCGACCTGACGCGCCGGTTGCTGGAGCTCGCGGACAAGTACACGCTACCGCCATTTCGGGCGCATGCGCTCATCGTCGGCAGCTGGTCACGCGTGATCGCCGGCGATATCGATGGCGGCCTCGCCGCGATGGAAAGCGAGTATCCCCGCGCGACGGCCGTCGGCCCGATGTTCCGCTACTACGCCATGCTGCTCGTCGATGCGCGCCTGCGGGCGAGCCGCGCGGCCGAGGCGCTCGCGCTCGCGCGCGCCTCCCTCGAGACGGTAAGCGAGCCCGGCGTCGGCATGTTCGTGCCGGAGCTGCATCGGCTTGCTGCCGCGGCCGCCGCCGCGGCCGGCGATGCCGATGCCTGCACGCAAGCGCTTCGCGACGCGCACGACATCGCCCGCCAGCAAGGTTCGACGCTGCACGCGCTGCGCGCCGCGATCGCGCTCGCGCAGGCGTCCTCGGCGACGGCGCGCGACGATGGCCGCGCGCGACTGCACGCGCTGCTGGATGGACAGGACGCGGGCTTCGACGTAGACGAGCGCTTGACGGCCGAGCGCATTCTCGCGGCCGCCCTGGCGTGACACCGCGCGCACTGTGCCAGCGTCGGCGTTGCGCGAACTACGGCATCGCCTCGGCGGGTGCTCGCGTCGGGTAGACGGACTCCAGCGATCGCCGCAGCCCGATCGCCTCGCCGACGTGCATGGCGCCAATGCGCTCGGCCCCGGCCATGTCGGCGATCGTGCGCGCGACGCGCAGCGCGCGGTGATAGGCGCGCGCCGAGAGCATGTGCGCTGCCAACGCCCGGGCGAGAAGGCGCGCACCATCGGCGTCGGGCGTGCAGTGGCGCACGATGCCGGCGACGTCGAGACGCGCGTTGTGTGCCCCTTGCCGTAGCACCTGGCGCCTGCGCGCCGCGCCGACTCGCGCGCGCACCGCGGCGCTCGGCTCGTCGGCGGGCGCGGGGCCGGCCGCCGCGGCGAGCACGTCCGCCTCGACCGCCGGCACGTCGATCGTCATGTCGATGCGATCGAGGAACGGCCCCGACACGCGTGCGCGATAGCGGGCGACGCGATCCGGCGGGCAGCGGCACGCCATGCGCGCGTGGCCGAGCCAGCCGCACGGGCACGGATTCATCGCCGCAACCAGCTGGAAGCGCGCCGGAAAGCTCGCCTGCCGCGCCGCGCGCGAGATGTGGATGACGCCATTCTCCAGCGGCTCGCGCAACACCTCCAGCACGCGCCGGTCCCATTCGGGGAGCTCGTCGAGGAACAGCACGCCGTTGTGCGCCAGCGAGATTTCTCCAGGGCGCGGGTCGCTGCCGCCACCGACCAGCGCGATGCCGCTCGCGGTGTGGTGCGGCGCGCGATACGGCGGCGTGCGCCAGCGCGCGGGATCGAAGCGGCCGGCCAGCGACAGTACCGCGGACGTCTCGAGTGCCGCGTCTTCGTCGAGCGGCGGCAAGAGCCCCGGCAACCGCTGCGCCAGCATCGACTTGCCCGACCCTGGTGGTCCCGCCATCAGCAGCGAATGGCCGCCGGCGGCCGCGATCTCCAGCGCTCGCTTGGCATGCGCCTGGCCCCGCACGTCCGCGAGGTCGCCGCGGGCCAGGTCGTCGGCGTGCGTGTCGCCAGGTTCGCGGTTCGGGTGAACGCGCACGAGCGTGGCCTGCCCGCGCAAGTGAGCACACACGGCAAGCAACGACTCGGCAGCGTAGACACGCGCGCCGGCGACCCAGGAAGCCTCCTGCGCGCTCGCCGCCGGCAACACGAACGCGCGCGCATCGCGGTGTGCACTGACCACCATCGCCAGCGCGCCGCGCACCGCACGCAAATCGCCGTTCAGTGCCAGCTCGCCGGCGAACTCGTAGTCGGCGAGCGCGTCGACGGGGATCTGCGCGGTGGCCGCGAGCACGCCGAGCGCGATCGGCAAATCGAAACGTCCGGATGATTTGGGCAGGTCGGCCGGGGCGAGGCTTACCGTGACCCGCCGCGCCGGAAACTCGAACTGAGCGTTCTGCATCGCCGCGCGTACGCGATCGCGTGCCTCGCGTACCTCGGTATCGGGAAGGCCGACGATGTTGAACGCCGGCAGGCCGTTGGCGAGATGGACCTCGACGCTGACCGGTGGCGCATCGAGTCCGCGCAGTGCCCGCGACTGGATGACCGCGACCGGCATGCGCGTGGCGGCGGCGCGTGGAGCGCCGCGCGTCGCGGCGTCAGTCGGCCTTGCTGGCCGCGGCGCGCGGGGACTTCGGCTTCGCGGCCTCGAGCTCGGCGACGCGCGCTTCCAGCGCTTCCACTTTGTCGCGCGTGCGTGCCAGCACTTCCTTCTGCACGTCGAATTCCTGGCGCGTGACGACGTCGAGCTTGGCGAGGCCGCTTTGCAGCATCGCCTTGACGTTTTTCTCCACGTCCTTGGCAGGCGAGTTTTCGAAGGCCTTGCCGATTTTCATCGCGAGGTCGTCGAGGGTCTTGCTGTTGAACATGGGCGCCTCCGGCACGCAACGGCGAATGCGGCCAGTCTAGCAAAGCGCGCGCTCAGACGTTGCTCATCCGTTCGGCCGAACGGCGAGCCGATACGCGGCCTTCGCGACTATTTGGGCTCGACGACGGTCCAGCCCTTGCCCGGATCGTAGCGCTGCATGCCTTCGGCCTTCGTCTTCGTTCCCGGTCCGAGATCGGCCTGGTAGATCTTGCCGTCCTGGTTGACGATGAACGTCATGATGCCGGAATTGGCGTACCTCGCCGGGTAGGCGACGACGGCAAAGCCCGCGATGCCTCGCCCGTGCACCACGTAGTCGAACGCGCCGGACTCGGCATTCTTGCCCTGGCCCTTGAGCATCCGGTACAGGTAACCGTGATAAGGCGTCGGCGTCTTGCCGCCCTGCTTTTCGCCCTGCTTGTAGCCTTCGTCCACCGCCTGTGTCACGAGCACGCCGAGCGGGCTCTGCGGCTCTCCGGCCTTGGTGGGCCAATAGAGCCCATCGCGCTTGCCGGGGCGACTCATGAATCGCTGGGCGTATGCGGGCAGGCCGTCGCCGAGTGGATCCGCCGCCGCGTAATCCTGTTCCGCATCGACGATCGCCTGCAGCACCTTCATCGCGGACAGCTCGTTGGCGCCGATGCGCCGTGCCAGCAGTTCTTCCTTGCCGGTCGCGGTGTCGAAACGCCATTGGTCGCCGCTCTTCACCAGCGGGAACGCAAACGGAAAGTCATCGTTGCCGATCGTCAGCGTCGCCTTGCCGCCGTCGCGAGCGATGGCGTGCTTCGCCGCGTAGTCCGATAGGAAACCATCGACCTTCGCCTTGTCGGCGATAGCGTCGCCCGACGATATCCACTCGCTGGCATCGCCCAGCACCGCGAGCGTCGCGCTGCGATCGTGCGCCTGTGCCGCCTGCACGAGCGCGTTCACGGCGTCCTCGGGTGTCGCGAACGACTTCTGCGCCGGCGCCGCGGCGCCTGCTGCGCTGACGACGAGCGCGCTGAAGACAACCATCGTCAGCACGCGTGCCACCTGGCGCACTGTCCTATGCGTATTCCGAATTGTCATCCGGGTCTCCAATGCACTCGTCGCGCGAAACGGCGCTGCCAATCAGCGGCGACCGCCGCCGCCACGTCCACCGCCGCCGCCGCCGCGGGCACCACCGCCGCCGCTGGCGCGCGCCCCGCCGCCGATGTTGCCCGACGAGCGCGCCGACCCCATGCTCGACGATCCGCGATTGCCGTAGTCGCGCGCCTGCGAACCGCGGCCGGTGTCGAACGCCGTCGGCGAGCGCATCCCGCGCGTGTCGCTCCCGCCGAAATCACGATTGCCCGCCGCGCCGCCCGCCCTGCCCGCATCGCGGCTGCCGAGATCGCGGCCCGCGAGATCGCGCGATGACACGTCGCCGCGCTGGATCGACTGGCGGCCGGCGTCGGCGCGGCCGCGAAACGCGTCACGCGACGCGGCGTCGCGCGATTGTCCGCGCCCGTACTGCTGGGCGACACCCTTGTCGCGATACGGCACCGCCCCGCGATGGCTGGCGTTGTGGTTCCAGTTGCCGTTCGAGATGTTGGTGCGGTTGAAGTTGTTGTAGCGATTGACGTTGATGTTGACGTTGCCGCCGCCCCAGTTGCAGTTGCCCCAGAGCGCACCGCCGATGATTACGCCGGCGGTGAAGCCGAGCAGCGCCCCGCCGTAGGGATAGACGTAACCGGGCGGATACCAGTAATACGGCGGATACGCGGGATACGGCCACGCGCCGTACACCACCGTCGGGTTGTACGTCGGCACGTAGACGACTTCCGGATTGGTCGGCTCGATCTTGATGATCGTGGTGTTGTTCTCGACTTCCGTCGAGACCTTCTGCTCCTTGGAATCCTTGAGCGAACCTTGCGCCACCGCCTTGGCGCGCAACGCCTGCGCGGTCGCCATCACGTCCTTCTGCTGCGCAAGAAAAGCGTCGCCGAGCTTCTGCGTCCAGTCGAGCTTGTCGCTCATCATCGTCAGCACCTGCGGAAACACAGTCAGCGACTTGACCGCCGGATCCCAGGGCTGGCTCTGCAGCGCATCCTCGAGCGCCTTGCCCTTGAGGCTCGGGTTCGCCTTCACCCAACGCTCCGCGGTGACGATCTCGAGCGGATACGTCGATGCCATCAGGACCTGCGCCAGCAGTTCGTCCGGATAGAGCGCGACCGGTGCGAGCAGCTGGTCGAGCTCTTCCTGCGAGAACGATTTCGTGGCGGAGGGCGCCGCCGTGCCTGGAGATGGCGCAGGACTTGATGGGGGCGCCTGCGCCGGCACCGGCATCGCGAGAGAGAGACACAGCGCGCTTGCGATCATCGATCTGAAACCGAAGCTCTTCATGTGTTCACCGTCATTCAATCGCGCCGGGAAACTATATCACGCAGGAAACGAATGCAACGCGCCGCATTCATGGTTGCGTGCTGCGTTGCAATGGATGCGGCGCCGGCCGTCACGAATTTTGTACTGCCGACGAATGCGGATCGCGTCGCAAGTGCGTTGGACCGTTCGTGCCGCGCGCAATTCCTGTCGTTTTGGGCGGTCTATACTGGCGGAATGTTTATCGCGTCGCGACTGTTGTCGGGAAGCGGGGCCCGCAAGATGCACGAGGCCGAGGAGCGCAACCAATGAATCTCAAATTGTTTCGGCTCGCCAACGTCCTGGGGTTCCTGGCGTTGAGCGGGTGCTATGTCTATCCGCCGCCACCGCCCTACGCGCCGGCCCCAATGTATCCGCAACCGACCACGCAACAGCGCTTCGATCGAACGTGGTCTGCCGCCGCGGGCGCGTTGTCCGATCAGGGCCTGACGATCGTGTCGCAGGATCGCGGCGCCGGCGTGATCCGGGGCGAGCGGGGCGGCGTCGCGGTTACCGCAACAGTCGAGACGCTGGCGGACGGCCGCATCCAGGTGAAGTTCACGTCGCGGGGAGCCACTGCTGCCGATCCCGCGCTCATGCAACGGGTGTCCGACAGCTACGATCGGCGCATGGGACGGTGACGTCGCGGCGGGCGGTTCGCGTCCGTCATCTCGTCGTCAGGAAGCGCCCGCGTCGCTGCGCGTGCGGCGCCTATCGGTCCGGCCGCAGCGTTGCGAGCGGCTCGGACAGTTCGTACACGCTGCGGATCGCGAGCTCGCGGTCGAACGCGATGCCTTCCCGCGCCGCCCGCTCGCGCAAGCCCTCGTGGTGCAGCTCGAGCACGTCGGCGGGCAGCGGCAGCGCGCCGGGGTCGAAGATGCGCAGGTAACCGCGCGCGTCGCGCGCCGGCATCACGCGGCTCCTGACGTGGCGATTCGGGGACCACGGCACGTCGAGCACGCCGGCCTCGAATGCACGCACCGTGCCCTGCGCGACGTCGCCGTCGCCCATCTCCAGCACCTTGTCGACGATCGCCCGCACCTCGCGCCCGATCAGCGCTTTCTCGGCTTCGTACTCGGCAAGGCCGTCGAGGCGGATGTCGCGCGCAAGGTAGATCGCCATCCGCGTCATGCGCAGGCCTTCGGCGTTGGCCTGTGGCGTGGGGATGCCGTGCGCTTCATGCGTCGACTTGGTGGTGACGCTGGTCGCGCCGCCGATCGCGGCGAGCGTGCCGCCATAGCTGACCAGCGTCGCCGCCTGGGCGTCATCGCGCGGCCATGCGCCCATCCAGTGCAGCGACGTCACCGGCGTGAAGACGCCGGCGTAACCCTTGCGCGCGAGGTACTCCTGCGCCAGCGTCTCGCACGCGGCGATCGCCGCCGCGTCCTGTACGAGGTGCAGCGTCTGCGCGAGCTCGAGGCCGTAGTGTCGTACGCCCTGCGCCGCGGCGAGCAGGCAGTCGAGCACCGCGATGGCGATGGCGATGCACGGCGGTATGTTGGTGCCGGTGAGGAAACCCGGCTGGCGGCGGTGCAGCTCGACGCCGTGCTCGGCGTACAGCGCGGCGAGGCGATCGAGATATTGATAGTTGCGAATGCCGTCCGCGATCGACAGCTCCTTGATATACGACGTCGTGTAGGCGATGCCCGAGCCGAGGTAGCCGGTGTAGCCCGAGGCGAACCCGATTTCGGCAGTGAGCTTCGGCATCGACGTGCCGGTGAGCATGATCGCGGGCTTGTCGATCGCGGCGATCAGCTCCCGTCCGGCGGCGAGGCCGTAGTTGACGATCGGAAAGCCGTTGAGCAGCGAGCGGCCGAGACGCTCCGATTCGTCGATTCCCTTTTGCGCCGCGGCGAACTGCTCGTTGCGCGTGTAGCTGTCGGTGGTCGTCGGCACGATGTCGGCGAGGCCGTCGCGGTCGAGCGCGATCATCAGCGCCTTCTGCATCGCCAGCGTGCCGAAGCCGCCGCGCGGCTGGGTAAGACAGCGCCGTTCGGCGTGCGCCCGGCGCATCGCCGCGGCGAGTTGCTTGTGCGAGGGCTGTGCGTGGTGGAACGCCACGGCCTCGTCGAAGTCGACGGCGGCGCCGGTCGGCCAGCGCGCGAGGTTCGCCGCGCGCATCGCCAGGAACTCGTCGCGTGCGATGGCGGTTTCGGACAGCGCGGGCGCAAGCGTGCGTGACCGGGCAATGTCGTTCATGCGGATTCTCCTTGCGTCGATCGGTCCGTCCCGTTCATGCCGGCACGCCCTCCGGGAGGTAGTCGAGATTCGCGCTCGCGAGGTCGAATGCCGCTTGGGGAGCCACCTGCGCCAGCAGCCCGGCGGCGTAGAGCAGGTAGTGGCGGTCGATCGCGAAGCGGGGCGCGCGCGGCCGCAGCGAGGCGGGTGCCGCCGGGTCGGCGGCGGCGACCTCGAGAATCGTCGCGGGATCGCGCGCGTGCACCAGCGCGCCGCCGGTGCCGATGACGAGCGCCACGTCGCGCAAGTCCTTGCCGCGCTGCACGCTCACCGGCCCCTGCGCGGTGTACACGGTCTCGCGAGTGCCGGCATGACGCGCGACCGCGACGCGGATTGCCGCGCGCACGAGTGCCGCATCGAGCGCGAATTGCGACGCGTCGCGGGGAAGCGCGTCGACGTTGCGATGCAGCGCCGCAATCGCCGCCTCGGCCGCCGCCACTGGCATCGCCGCGTCGGCCGCAATCGCCTCGATGCCCACTTCGGCGGCAATCGCGGCGGCGTTGTGGCGCACACCGAGGTCGCCCTCCACGGTGCGCTTGGCGTAGGGTTCGGGCAAGCCGTGGCGAAGCACGCCGGGCTCCGAGGGTTCGCCCGTGCCGATCGAATGCACGTCCGTGGTCGCGCCGCCGGGATCGATCACGATCAGCGGGCCGTGGCCTCCACGCGGCGCGACACCATCGGCGAGCAGGCGCGCGCCCTCGAGCACCGCGGCAGGTGTCGGCATCAGCACCGCGTCGAAGCGCGCCGCCGCACGTTCGATGCCCTTCGCGGCGACGATGCGGCGCATGAACACGTCCCGAATGGCGCCGCGCGCCGGCTCGATGTCGAGGGTGTCGAGGCCCGGCAGCACGTTGGCGGTGGCGATCGCGCTCTTGCCGCCGGCGACGAGCGTCGCCACCACGTCGTCGGTGGCCTCGCGGTTGCAGGCGACGACGACCGGACAGGCGAGCGCGCTGGCGGCGAGCGCGTGCGCGTTGTGCAGCACGACCGCGCTGTTGCCGCCGTCGGTGCCGCCGCACAGGAGCAGGATGTCGGGCGCGGCGTCGACGAGCCGCGCGACGTCGCCCTGCGTCAGCCGGTAGGCGAAGCTCGCGACGAGGCGCGCACCCGCACCGAGTGCCGCCTGGCGCGCGGCTTCGGCGGTCAGCTCGCGCACGAGGCCGACGGTCACCATCTTGAGACCGCCCGCGGCGCTGCTGCAGGCGAGTCGATGCGCGAAGCGCGGCAGACCGCCGAGCGCGCGAGACAGCGACGACAGTGCGGCGTCCAGTCCGACGTTGACGTCGCTCGTCACCGTCGACGGCGCCTGCGCGCTCGCCGCGACGCGGCCGCTGCCGAGGTCGAGCGCCCGCAGCTTCGTGTACGTGCTGCCGAAGTCGATCAGGAGTGCCAGGCTCATGGCGAATCCGTCGCGTTGTCGTCGCCCGCGCGCCGGGCCGGCGCCGCGTCGCCTCGCGCCGACTTGGGCGCGCGCGTCGCGAAATCCGCGCGCAGCGCCGCCAGCGCATCGGGTACGCGCGTGCCGGGCGCGAAGGCCCGGTCGAAGCCCATGTCGAGGAACCGCCGCTCGACTTCGTCCCAGGGTTGCTTGCCGACGACGAGGTTGCCGCCGACGTAGAGCAGGATGTCGTCGAGGCCGGCCTCGACGCACAGTTCCCGAAAGCCTCGGCAGTCGAGCTCGCCCTGCCCGTACAGCGACGACACGAGGATCGCGTCGGCCGCCGTTTCCACTGCCGCCCTGATGAAATCGCCGGCCGGCGTGAGCGCGCCCAGCGACACCACGCGATAGCCCGCTTCCTCGAGCGCCATCGACAGGATGCGGTTGCCCACGATATGCGTGTCGGCGCCGATCACACCCGTGACGAGCGTGTAGCGGTTGCTGCCGATGGCGCCTGCCGCGCTCATGTTCCTGCCGCCACGTTGCCCGCGACGAGGGTCGGGCGATGCGTGGCGCGATCGATCGCATGCGCGGCGAGTGCCGCGGTGTCGAGCGCGGGCATGGGTCCGGGCGCGAGCACGATGTGGCCGTCGGCGAACGCGAGGGGCGGGTCGAGCAGCATCCGCGGCGCCTTCAGGAAGCCGTTCATCTCGCCGGCATTGTCGATGTGGCGGGCGGCGACGCAGGCTTCCATCCAGCACGACACGTCGCAGGCGACGCCATTGCCGAGCACCGGCCGCATGCCGAGCGCGCGAATGCGTGCGATCGCCGCGGCGAGCGCGTCGAGCCCGACGAATTTCATCAGCTTCACCTTGAGGTTGCGGCATGCGTGCTCGCGCGCGGCGCGCTCGATGTCGGCGAGGCCGTAGATCGACTCGTCGAGCATCAACGGCAGCCCGGTGCCCGCCGCCGCCTGCGCCGCCTGGCGGTGCGCGGTCCAGTCGCCGGCCGCGCATGGCTGCTCGAAGTGCTCGATGCCGGCGGGATCGAGGCGCGTGATGAACGCGACCGCCTGCGTGGCGTCGTAGGCCTGGTTGGCGTCGACGCGAATCGCCGCGCGGCCGGCCACGGCGCGCTGCACGCGCCCGACGTGCGCGAGGTCGTCCTCGACATCGAATCCCACCTTGACCTTCACCGTGCGATAGCCGGCGGCCAAAAGGCGCGCGAACGCGGCGTCGAGCGCGGCGTCATCGTCGCCCTGCAGGAGCCCTAGGATCGGCACGCGTACCGGCATGTCGAGCGTGAGCAGCGGATGGCCTTCGAGCATGTCGAGCGCCGTGCGAAAGGCGGTGGCGACGAAGGGCGCGCTGGCGCCGAGCGCGTCGATGCGCGCCGCGAAGTCGTCGCGCGCGCAGCCGGCGAGCGCCTGCGCGAGCTCGCGCGCCAGCGGCCAGCTTTGCGCCAGCGTCTCGTCGGTGTATCCGGTGAGCAGCGTCGCCTCGCCGAAGCCGTGGCGGCCATCGCGTGCACGAAGCTCGACGATGATCGTGTCGTAATGGTCGACCGGCCCGAAAGCCAGCCGGTAGGGCTCGGTGAGCGGCACGTTGAGGAGATGCACGCCCACTTCGTCGATCATCGTGGTGCCCATGGCATCACCGCAGCGTGCCGCACAGGCGCCCCATGCCGGCGCCGGCAAATGGGCGCTCGAGCCGGTGGACGAGATCCTCGAGGGGGCAATTCATGTACATCTCTCTGCGCGATAGTGTCGCGCGCCGCATGCGAAGCGTCAATCTCCGCTTCGATTGAATTCGCTCGATGTCATGTATATGATTAACTGCATCGATGGCCATCGGAGGTTCTTTGCCCGCCGCACCGCTGCCGCTGTACAAGGAGGTCAAGCGCCGCCTCGCCGACGCGCTGCACCAGGGTGTGTGGCGCCACGGCCAGGCTCTGCCGCCGGAGCCCGCGCTCGCGCAGCGCTTCGGCGCCAGCGTCGGCACGCTGCGGCGCGCGGTCGGCGAGCTCGTCGCCGAAGGCATCCTCGTGCGCCGCCAGGGCAGCGGCACGTTCGTCGCGAGCCACACGCGCGACGTGATGCTCACGCGCTTCTTTCGCGTCGTCGATCGCGAAGGCAACAAGCGCTTCCCACTCTCCCGGACGCTGTCATTTCGCCGCGCCGCCGCGGACGCCGGCAGCGCGCAGGCACTGCGCATCCGCATCGGCGCGCCGCTGCTGCAGATCGAAGCGCTGCTGCACCTCGACGGCGTGCCGGTGATCTTCGACCGCATCCGCCTGCCGGGCACGCTGTTCCCCGACATGACGAAGGAGGTGTTCAGCGAGCGCGACACCACGATCTACGCGCTCTACCAGTCGCGCTACGACATCACCGTCGTGCGCATCGAGGAATCGATCACCGCCGCGCTCGCCGACGCGCGCGTGCGCTCGCTGTTGCGCCTGCCCGCACCGGCCGCGGTGCTGCGCATCGCGCGCACCGCCTACGCTCACCGCGACATGCCGGTCGACGCGCGCGTGCGCTACGTCAACACCGCGCATCATCGCTACCTGAGCGTGTTGGGCCACCACTAGCGGGGCAGCGCCGTCGCGCGCCGCGCGGCACGCTAGGCGAGGTCGAGCAGCTTCAAGCGCTGGATCTTGCCGGACGGGCCTTTCGGCAGGTCGCTGACGATGCGGATGATGCGCGGCGTCTTGTAGCGGCCGAGCTCGCGCAGGCAGTGGCTGCGGATCTCCTCCTCGGTGAGGCAGCGGCCCTCCTTCAGCACCACGCAGGCGAGGATTTCCTGGCCATAGTGCGCGTCGGGAATGCCCACCGCCGCCGCCTCGAGGATCGCGCCGTGCGCGAGCAGCGCCTCGTCGATCTCGCGCGGCGCGATGTTCTCGCCGCCTTTGATGATCAGCTCCTTCAGGCGTCCGGTGATGAAGTACATGCCGTCGGCGTCGCGATAGCCGAGGTCGCCGCTGCGCAGCCAGCCGTCGGCGGTGATCGCCGCGGTCGTGAGCGCGGGCTCCTTGTAGTAGCCGGCCATGACGTTGGGACCGCGCAGCAGGAGCTCGCCCGGCGCGCCGGACGGCAGTGGCGTGTCGTCGCTGCCGTCCGCGCGCACCACCTTGACTTCGACGCCGCACGGCAATCCGGGCGATCCGATCTTGCGCCGAACCGGATCCTGCGGATTGCACAGCACCACCGAACTCGATTCGGTCATGCCCATCGCCTCGACCACGCCGATGCCGAAGCGCGCCTCGAACGCGCGATGCTGCTCGGGCGGCAACGGCGCCGACGCCGAGCGCGCGAAGCGCACGAAGTCGTAGCGCGCCTGCGCGTCGTCGCGCGCGGCATTGATCAGATAGGCGATGATCGTCGGCACCACGTTGAGCCACGTCGGGCGGTGCGCCTCGACGAGGCCCCACCATGCCGACGCGCTGAAGCGATGCGGCGCGACCACGCTGCCACCGGATACGAACGGCGTGATCGTGGCGATGCACTGGCCGTTGATGTGGTACAGCGGCAGCGACGACAGGCAGCGGTCGTCGCGCGTGAGACCGTGCCAGCCGGCGACGGCGCGGCCCGCGGCAACGAGGTTGCCGTGGTGCAGCAGCGCGCCCTTCGGCAGACCCGTGGTGCCGGACGTGTACATGAGCAGCGCAGGCGCGTCGGCGTCGAGCGGCGCCCCGATGTCGAGGCTCGCTGCGGTCGCGGCCGCATCCGCGCCGGGCAGGTCGACATCGATCGCGACGATCTCGACCGCCTGGCGTCGCTGCGGCGGCAGCGCGGCGAGCGCCGCGTCGAGACGCGCGCGCTCGGCTTCGGTGGTGAACACGATGCGGCAGTCGCTGTGGCCAAGGCAATGCGCGAGCTGCGACTGCTGCGCGAGGAGGTTGAAGGGCGCCACCACGCGCCCCGCGAGCATCGTGCCGAGGAAGAGCGCCGTGGTGCGATAGCCGTTGGGCAGCAGCATCCCGACGATGTCGCCGGTGCCGATGCCGCGCGTGGCGAACAGCGCCTCGAGCGCGAGCGTCTCCGCCGCGACGTCGCGATAGCGCATCGTGCGCCCCGTTTCCGGCGCGATGAGGTACGGTGCGTCGGGCGCCGCGGCGAGGTGCGCGGCGAGCACGTCGCGCAGCGTGCGCGGCGCGGATGCGCGCGCCGCCGCGTCAGCGGCCATAGCGCGCGTGCCACTCGCCGAAGATCTCGTCCTCGCGCGGCACGCGCTCGGGAATCACGCGCGCGACCCGCGTGATGTTGAGGTAGTGGCGGTAGTTGAGGTTGTCCGAAAAGCTGTTGCGCCCCCAGGTGCCGCAGCCCATCGACAGCGAGAACG
>DATBOK010000086.1:0-27836 GCA_036553845.1 Casimicrobiaceae bacterium | reverse complement strand
CGAGAAATCGCTCGTCGCGCGTCATCCGTGGATCTTCTCCGGCGCCATCGCACGCATGCCGGATGCCGCGCCTGGCGCGACCGTCGACGTGGTCGGCGACGATGGCGCGTGGCTCGCGCGCGCGGCCTTCTCGCCGTCTTCGCAGATTCGTGCGCGCGTGTGGACGTTCGATCGCGACGAAGCCGTGGATGCCGCATTCTTCGGCCACCGCGTCGCCGCCGCCGCGGCGCAGCGCGCGCCATTGCTCGACGCCGCCAACACCGCGGTGCGCGTCGTCAATGCCGAGGCGGACGGCTTGCCCGGCGTCATCGCCGATCGCTACGGCGACGTCGTCGTCGTGCAACTCCTGTCGGCGGGCGCCGAAGCCCATCGCGCAGCGATCGTCGACGCGCTGGTCGCCGCCAGCGGCGCGACGGCGGTGGTCGAACGCTCCGATGCCGAGGTGCGCGCAATGGAGGGACTGGCGCCGGCCGCCGGCGTCATCGCCGGCCGCCTGCCCGCACAGGTGACGATCGTCGAGGATGGCCTCTTGTATCGCGTCGACGTCATCGGCGGCCAGAAGACGGGCTTCTATCTCGATCAGCGCGACAACCGCCGGATCGTGCGCAGCCACGCGCGCGGCCGTCGCGTGCTCAACGCGTTCTGCTACACCGGCGGCTTCACGCTGGCCGCGCTGGCCGGCGGTGCCACCGACACCCTGTCGATCGACAGCGCGGCCGGCGCGATCGGGCTCGCCCGCAGCAATCTCGCGGCCAATGCGGCGATCGCAGGCTCGCCGGCGCGCTGGCGGACCGCCGACGTGTTCAGCGAGTTGCGCGCGCTGCGCAATGCCGGCGAGATGTTCGACCTGGTGGTTCTCGACCCGCCGAAGTTCGCGCCGACCGCCGCGAGTGCGGCGCGCGCCGCGGGCGCCTACAAGGACATCAACCTGTTGGCGTGGAAGCTGCTGGCGCCGGGCGGGCTGCTGGCGACGTTCTCGTGCTCGGGCGGCATCGATGCCGCCCTGTTCCGCAAGATCGTCGCCGGCGCGGCGGCCGACGCGCGCAGCGTGGCGACGATCGTTGCCACGCTCGGCGCCGCCGCCGACCATCCGCTGTCACTGCAATTCCCCGAGGGCGAGTACTTGAAGGGGCTGCTGCTGCGCAAGCACTGACCGCGGCGCACCGGCGCCGCGCCACGCACCAAAAACAAGGCCGTGGGATTGCGCCCACGGCCTTGCAGTTGCGATGGACCGGACAGGAGGTCAATCCATCGTGTTCAGCAAACGCAGCTGAATGCGGTCGAGTCGACTGCCCGGCGTCACGCCGCCTTCTTCATGCAGTCGCTCATGAATTTCTTGTGCTCGTCGCCCTTCAATCCCTTCGATTTCGCGTTGCACTCGCCCATCTTGCTGTCGTAGACCTTCTTTTCGTCCGACAGGCATTTCGACATGAAGGTCTTGCGCGCGTCGCCCTTCATGTCGCCGGCCTTGGCGTTGCAGGTTTTCATCCGCTCCTGCTGCGCATTCACCGGCTTCTCCGCCGTGTCGGCGGCGAAGGCGGGGGTGGCGGTGGCGGCGAACGCGCCGATCAGCGCGACGGTCAGAATACGTTTGATCATGGAATTCCTCGGAATGAGTGGAGACAGGATCCTTCGAACTGTCGGCACGCGCCGGTCGGCGCGGCCGCGACCTGAAGCCAGTCTAAGGTAGGCGCCGACGCGTCCGCAATCGTTTCGCGCCGTGCCGCGCCGGGGTTGTTGCGCGGTCGCATCGTGCGCCGCAACAAGGTCCGTGGCAAAATGGAAACCTGATGGGGTTTGGCACCTTAACCCCTTGTTTTGCTTGGAGCCAGCACTCGGAGCTAGCCTTGGCCAACCCGATCCCCCACCCCGCCTCCGCCATCCAGCCGGCGCCGGTCCCGCCCACGCGGCGGATCGACGATACGCGGATCACCGAAATCACCGAACTGGCGCCGCCGTCGCATCTGCTCCGCGAGTATCCGCTGTCGGAACGCGCGGCGACGACCACGTTCGAGGGCCGCCAGGCGATCCATCGCGTGCTGCACGGCGCCGACGACCGTCTGCTGGTGATCGTGGGTCCGTGCTCGATCCACGACTACGACGCAGCGCTCGACTATGCGGCGCGCCTCGCCGCCGTGCACCGGTCGCTCGCGCACGAGCTCGTCGTCGTGATGCGCGTGTATTTCGAGAAGCCACGCACGACGGTCGGCTGGAAGGGCCTGATCAACGATCCCCGGCTCGACGACAGCTACCGGATCAACGAGGGACTGCGACTCGCGCGCCGCATTCTGCTCGAGATCAACGAGCTTGCGCTGCCGGCCGGCACCGAATACCTCGACATGATCACGCCGCAGTACATCGCCGACCTGATCGCCTGGGGCGCGATCGGCGCGCGCACGACGGAGAGCCAGGTCCACCGCGAGCTGGCGTCCGGGCTGTCGTGCCCTGTCGGCTTCAAGAACGGCACCAACGGCGACGTGCGCATCGCCGTCGACGCGATCAAGGCGGCGTCCGCGCCGCATCATTTCCTGTCGGTGACCAAGGGCGGCCACTCGGCGATCGTGCATACGGCCGGCAACGAGGATTGCCACATCATCCTGCGCGGCGGTCGCGAGCCGAACTACGATGCGGCGAGCGTCGACGCGACGTCGCGCGAGCTTGCCGGCGCCGGCCTCGCCGCCCGCCTGATGATCGACTGCTCGCACGCCAACAGCCGCAAGCAGCACATGCGGCAGATCGCGGTCGCCGCGGACGTCGCCGCGCAGGTTGCGGCAGGCGACACGCGCATCATCGGACTGATGCTGGAAAGCCACCTCAACGCGGGGCGCCAGGACCTCGTGCCCGGTCAGGCGCTCGCTTACGGCGTGTCGATCACCGACGCCTGCATCGGCTGGGACGATACCGTGGCGACGCTCGAGACGCTCGCCTCGGCCGTGCGCGAGCGGCGCCGCCGCGCCGTCGACTAGCCGGCGCGCGCGTGCTCGAACTCGCCGAGCAGCGGCAGCGGCTGCCGAAATCCAGGTTCGAGCGCGCGCTGCCGCGATTGCGCGAGGAATTGCTCAACGCCCAGTTCGCGCTCGCGCGCGAGGCCTGCGGTGCGGTCCTGATCCTGCTCGCCGGCATCGAGGGCGGCGGCCGCAGCGAGACCGCCAACACGCTCAATGCGTGGATGGATCCGCGGCACATCCGCACCGTCGCATTCGCGCGGCCGACGCCGGAAGAGCGCGTGCATCCGCCGGCGTGGCGCTATTGGCGGGCGTTGCCGGCGCGCGGCACGATCGGCATCCTGACCGAGGCCTGGTACGACGACGCGCAGCGCGCACAGGCGCACGGTCATGCCGCGCGCTTCGAACGCATGCTGGGCGACATCCGCGATTTCGAGACGATGCTCGCCTGCGATCGCGTGCTGCTGCTGAAGCTCTGGATCCACCTTTCGCCGAAGGATGCCGCGACGCGAATCGAGGCGCTGCGCGAGGACGCGTGGCGGCTGGTGCCGGTCGACCGCGCGTCGCGGCACATCGACACGTATTTCAGCCGGCGCGCGGTGTGGGAGGACCTGCTGCGGGAAACGTCGTCGGCCGCAGCACCCTGGTTCATCGTGAACGGCTTCGACCCTCAGTATCGCGAGCTGACGATCGGCCGCCTGGTGCTCACCGCGCTGCGCCGCGCAAGCGCGCCGCCTGTCGGGCATCGGGCCCGCCCGGCACGCCGCGTGCAACACCGTGCCGACGTCGACACGCGCACCGGTGCGCTGCGCGCGATCGATCTTGCGCCCAGGATGCCGGACGGCGAGTATCGCGAGGCGCTGGCCATGTGGCAGCACCGGCTCGCGCGTCACACCCGGCGCAAGCGCTTCGGCCGGCACTCGCTGATCCTCGTGTTCGAAGGTGCGGACGCCGCCGGCAAGGGCGGGACGATCAGGCGCGTGACCGGAGCGCTCGACGCGCGCCAGTACGTCAACGTGCCGGTATCGGCTCCCGACGACGAGGAACGCCGCTATCCGTGGCTGTGGCGATTCTGGCGCCATGTGCCTGCGCGCGGCGGCATCACCATCTTCGACCGCAGCTG
This sequence comes from Casimicrobiaceae bacterium, assembly GCA_036553845.1. Classification (GTDB taxonomy): domain Bacteria; phylum Pseudomonadota; class Gammaproteobacteria; order Burkholderiales; family Casimicrobiaceae; genus VBCG01. The sequence continues at coordinate 23,768 of DATBOK010000086.1, read as the reverse complement.
GTACGGCCGGGTGCTCGTCGAACGCGTGGAGGGGTTCTGCAGCGTGGCGGACTGGCAGCGCGCCTATGGCGAGATCAGCCAGTTCGAGGAGCAGCTGTACGAAGGCGACGCCATCCTGTGCAAGTTCTGGCTGCAGGTGTCGAAGGCCGAGCAACTGGCGCGCTTTCGCGCGCGCGAGCACACCCCGTACAAGCATTTCAAGATCACGCCGGACGACTGGCGCAACCGCCGGCGGTGGGACGACTACCAGCAGGCCGTCGCCGACATGGTCGAGCGCACGTCGACGTCGCGCGCGCCCTGGAGCCTGATCGGCTCCGACGACAAGGGCCACGCGCGCGTCGAAGTGCTGAAGACGATCGTCGAGCGCCTCGACCAGGTGCTCGGGTGATGCCGGACGCCGACGCCGCGGTGCCGTATCGCGCACCGCGATGGCTCGCCGGCGCGCACGCGCAGACGATCGGTGCCTACGTGCTGGCGCGACCGAGTGTCGCCTGGCGGCGCGAGCGCGTGGAGATCGGCGACGGCGATTTCTGGCTCTTCGATTGGCACGACACCGGAGCGGAGCGCGACGCGCCGCTGGTCGTCCTGTTTCACGGCCTCGAGGGCAGCTCGCAATCGCACTACGCGCGGGCGCTGGCGCTGCACGTGCAGGCGATCGGATGGCGCTGCGTGGTGCCGCATTTCCGCGGGTGCGGTGGCGAGCCCAATCGCCTGCCGCGGGCCTATCACTCGGGCGACCATGCCGAGATCGGCGCGATGCTCGATGCGGTGCGTGCGCGCGTCGACCCGGCGACGACGGTGCACGCCGCCGGCGTCTCGCTCGGCGGCAGCGCGCTGCTGAACTGGCTGGGTCGTGAAGGCGCCGGGGCCGCGCGCGTGCTGGCGTCGGCCGCCGCGGTATCGGCGCCGCTCGACCTGATGGCGTCGGGCCTCGCGATCGCGCAGGGCGCGAATCGCGTGTACAGCTGGCACTTCCTGCGCGACCTGAAGCCCAAGGCGCTGGCGATGGCGGCCCGCTTCCCCGGCCTGCTGGACGCCGCCCGCATCGCCCGCACACGCTCGTTGTGGGATTTCGACGATATCGTCACGGCACCGTTGCACGGTTTCGCCGGCACCCGCGACTACTGGACGCGCGGCTCGTCGAAACCCTGGTTGACCGGCGTGCGGTTGCCGACGCTCGTGCTCAATGCAACCAACGACCCTTTCATCCCGACGCGCTCGCTCCCGCAGGCGAGCGCGGTGAGCCCGAGCGTCCTGCTGGAAAGACCGCGCACCGGCGGTCACGCCGGTTTTGCCGTGGGTCCGTTTCCCGGCTCGCACGCGTGGCTGCCGCGACGCTTGGTATCATTCTTCCGCCGCGGCGAATGACCGCGTCCCCGCAGGTCGCCTCCCCCATGCACGTTCCCGCCGAGATCTTCAAGGCCTACGACATCCGCGGCATCGTCGACCGCAACCTGACTGCGGACGTGGTCGGCGCCGTCGGTCGCGCGCTCGGCACGCTCGCGCTGGAACGCGATTGCGAGGCCATCGTCATCGGTCGCGACGGCCGATTGTCGGGACCCGCATTCTCGCAGGCGCTCGGCGACGGCATTCGCGCTGCGGGCGCCGACGTCATCGACATCGGCCGGGTGACGACGCCGATGACCTATTTCGCGGCCGAGCATCTCGGCACGCATTGCAGCACGATGGTCACCGGCAGCCACAATCCGCCCGATTACAACGGCCTCAAGATGGTGATCGCCGGCACCACGTTGTCGGGCGCCGACATCGCCGCGCTGCGCGAGCGCATCGAGGCGGGACGCGTGGCCAGCGGCCACGGCGCGTATCGCACGGCGGACATCACCGAGGCCTACATCGAGCGCATCACCGGCGACGTGCGCATCGCGCGGCCGATGCGCATCGCCGTCGATTGCGGCAATGGCGTTGCCGGTGCCTACGCGCCGGCCCTGTATCGGCGGATGGGCTGCGACGTCGTCGAGCTCTTCTGCGAGGTCGACGGTCGCTTTCCCAACCATCATCCGGACCCGTCGCAGCCGGGCAACCTCGCCGATCTCGTCACGCGCCTCGCGCAAGGCGACTGCGAGCTCGGCCTCGCGTTCGACGGCGACGGCGATCGCCTGGGCGTCGTCACGCGCGAAGGCACGGTGATCTATCCCGATCGCCAGCTGATGCTGTTCGCCGCCGACGTGCTCGAGCGCGCGCCCGGCGGGACGGTGATCTACGACGTCAAGAGCACGCGCAACCTGAAGCCGTGGATCGTCGCGCGCCACGGCAAGCCGCTCATGTGGAAGACCGGACATTCGCTGATCAAGGCGAAGATGAAGGAGACGGGCGCGGTGCTGGCGGGCGAGATGAGCGGCCACACGTTCTTCGGCGAGCGCTGGTACGGCTTCGACGACGGGTTGTATGCAGGTGCGCGCCTGCTCGAGATCCTGTCGCGGCATGCCGACCCCGGCGCCGTGCTGACCGCGCTGCCCGATGCGATGTCGACGCCCGAACTGCACATCGCCGTGGCCGAGGGCGAGCAGCATGCGCTGATCGCCAAGCTGCAACGTGAGGCACGCTTCGCGACGGCGCAGGACGTCGTCACGATCGACGGCCTGCGCGTGGAGTACGCCGACGGCTTCGGCCTCGCCCGCGCGTCGAACACCACGCCGGTGATCGTGCTGCGATTCGAGGCGGACAACCGCGCGGCGATGGTGCGCATCCAGGGCGAGTTCCGCGACGTGCTCGCCCGCGCGCTGCCGGGCGTCGTGCTCCCGTTCTGACGCCGATGACGACGGTCACCTACGACGACATCGTCGCTGCGCGCGAACGCATTCGCGGCGGCATCTACGAGTCACCCTGCGTGGAGTCGATCCCGCTGTCGCAGCTCACCGGCGCGCACATCTTCTGCAAGCTCGACTACCTGCAGCGCACCGGCAGCTTCAAGGAGCGCGGCGCGCGCAACGCCCTGCTGCAACTCGACGCCGACAGCCGGCGCCGCGGCGTGATCGCCGCTTCCGCCGGCAACCACGCGCAAGGCATCGCCTATCACGCCGCGATGCTGGGCATTCCGGTGACCGTGGTCATGCCGCGCTTCGCGGCGCTGGTCAAGGTGGCGAACTGCCGCCAGTTCGGCGCCGACATCGTGCTGCATGGCGCCGACCTCGGTGAAGCGCGGCAGATGGCGGAGGAACTTTCGCGCGAGCGCGATCTGACGTTCATCCATCCGTTCAACAATGCGCACGTGATCGCAGGGCAAGGCACGCTCGGACTCGAGGTGCTGGAGCAGGCACCATCGCTCGAGGCGATCGTCGTGCCTGTCGGCGGGGGCGGCCTGTTGTCGGGCGTGGGCACGGTGATGAAGGCGCGGCGGCCCGACGTCGAGGTGATCGGCGTCGAGCCCGAGCGCGCGGCATCACTGATCGCGGCGCGCGCGCACGGCTCGCCCGTCGACGTCAAGCTGACGTCGACGCTCGCCGACGGCCTCGCCGTGCCACGGATCGGAACGATCCCGTTCGCGATCTTGCAACGGGTGGTCGACGACGTCGTCACCGTCGACGAAGCGACGATCGCGCTCGCCATCCTGCGCCTGATCGAACTCGAGAAGAGCGTGGTCGAAGGCGCCGGCGCCACGCCGCTGGCGGCGTTCCTCAATGGCAGCCTCGACCGCCTGAAGGGGCGCAACGTCGTGCTGACGTTGACCGGCGGCAACATCGACCTGTCGATTCTCGATCGCGTGATCGAGGTCGGACTCGTCACCGACGGTCGCATGTGCCGTTTCAGCGTGTCGATCAGCGACCGCCCCGGCGGCCTGGCCCGCCTGTCGGAGGTGATCGCGTCCACCGGGGCGTCGGTGCGCGAGATCGTGCACGATCGCACGTTCGCCGGCCCCGACCTGTCGGAGGTGCGGGTCGTGTGCGTGGTCGAGACGACCGGCCGCGAGCATATCGCCGCGCTGGAGAAGGCGCTGGCCGATGCCGGGATCCGCGTCGTCGGTTGACGCTCGCGCAAAGGAGTTGCCATGGCGGACTTCGACAAGGCGCGCGAGACCTGGAATACCCGTTATGCGCGCGACGATTACCTGTTCGGCGAGGCGCCGAATGCGTTCCTGCGCAGGCATGCGCATTGGCTGAAGCCCGGCGGCTCGGTGCTTTGCGTTGCCGACGGCGAGGGCCGCAACAGCGTCTGGCTCGCCGAGCAGGGCTTCGACGTCACCGCGTTCGACTTCGCGCCGAACGCGGTGGCCAAGGCCACGCGTCTCGCCCGGCAGCGCAACGCAAGCGTCGACCATCGACTCGGCGACATGGACACGTGGCCATGGGCCGCGCGGCAATACGACGCGCTGGTGGCGGTGTTCATCCAGTTCATGGCGCAGCGCCGTCGCGAAGCCGCATTCGCGGGAATGATGTCGGCCGTGCTGCCCGGCGGCGTGTTCGCGCTCGAAGGCTATCGCCCCGAGCAGGTCGACTATCGCACTGGCGGTCCGCCGGACCGCGAGAACATGTACACGCGCGAGTGGCTGGAAAGCACGTTCACGGGTTGGGAGGTGCTCGTCCTCGACGCGTACGACGCCGCGATCGGCGAAGGCAGCGCGCACGTCGGCATGTCGGCGCTGATCGACCTGGTCGCCAGAAAGCCGTAGGAGTCGCCGAATCCGTGCGTGGCACCGTCAGTCGGGCGGCGGAACTTGCCGAACCGCAAGCCCGGGTCAGCGACGGGCGTATTCCGCGTCGCTGAACATCGACGACATCACGACTTTGGCGATGGTCTTGTCGTCCGGCACGTCGAACAGCACCGGCGTCAACAGCTCCTCGAACAGCCCGCGCAGGCTGCGCGCGCCGGTCTTGTACTCGATCGCGAGCTCGGCGATCTGCTCGAAAACGCGCGGCTCGACCACGAGATCCACGCCCTCGGCCGCGAAAATGTCGCGAAATTGCGGATAGATCGCGTTGCGCGGCTCGGTCATGATGCGCACGAGGAGCGCGCGCGACAGCGGCGAGAAGCGCGCGATGATGGGCAGGCGGCCGGTGAACTCCGGAATGAGGCCATAGGTGAAGAGGTCGGTGGGCTTGACGCGGCTGTTGAGCCGGTCGAGGATCCGCCGGTTGTCGCCGGTCGACGTGGCGATGAAGCCGTAGCCGTGGGTCTGCGAGCGGATGATGTCGTCGAGGCCGACGAAAGCACCGCCGCAGACGAACAGGATGCTCGTGGTGTCGAGGTAGCGTCCGTCGGCGAGCCGCACCTGCGCACCCTCCATGATCTTCAGCAGCGCATGCTGCACGCTTTCGCCGGAGCTGCCCCCCTCGCGGCCCGCAGGCGCCTTGAGCTTGTCGATCTCGTCGATGAAGACGATGCCGCGCGAGGCCGCGCCGATGTCGCCGCCGGCACGCTCGATGAGCCGCTGCAGCACCGCCTCGATCTCCTCGTTGACGAAGCGCGTCTGCGCGAGCGCCGTGGCCTCGGCGGAGGCAAACGGCACGCCCAGGATGCGCGACAGTGTCTCGCACATCAGCGTCTTGCCGGTGCCCGACGGCCCGATCATCAGCACGTTGCTCTTGGTGACGGCCGCCTCGCGCGCCGCCGCGCGCGCGACCTTGCGAAAGTGCGTGTAGACGGCGACGGCGACCACCTTTTTGGCGTCGTCCTGTCCGATCACGTACGCATCGAGCTCGCGCACGATGGCACTGGGCGTCAGCGTGGTCGATAGCATCGGTAGGAAAGCCGGGTTGTGCGGCGCTCAATAGCGCAGGTGGATGCGCCGCAACACGAAGCCTAGCACCCACGCCGGTCCGATCAGCAGGAACTTGACGTCATCGAGGAACGCCGGCTTGCGGCCTTCGAACCTGTGACCGGCAAACTGGCCAATCCAGGCGACGACGAACACCGCGATGGCGACGGCGCCGACATTGTCCGGGGCCGCTACGCAGGATGCGACGATGAGCGCCACCACGCCGAGCATCGCCAGCGCGATCGGCAGCGAGAGGACGGCATAGAACGTGAGCGCCGGCACGGTGAGCGCGAGGGCGAGGTACGGCGACAGCCACCACGCCAGCGCGACCACGCTCCAGGTGATCGCCGGCACGCACACCCAGTGGATGGCCTCGTTCACCGGATGCCGGTGCATCTCGCCGTAGCGGGCAAACCATTCGTCGAGCGTCGGCATCGGTCGTCTGATCGGACGGCAGGCTACGCAGCCCATAGGGTTGACCCTATAATTGTCGCAGAAGCCGTTTCCGGCCCGTAAAGTGCCAACGCCGGAGTCAACGGACGTCCCCGCCGGCGGTTCCATCCGTTCCAACACTCGGAGGCGTACATGTCATACCTCGTTTCGCTGTGCCGCGTCGCCGCGGCTGCCGCAGTCGTCGCGGTCGCGACGCCCGCCCCCGCGGCGGACCAGTTCATCAACGTCCTGACCGGCGGCACGAGCGGCGTCTACTACCCGCTCGGCGTCGCGCTCGGTGGCGTCATCGGCAAGGCCATGCCGGGCGTCAAGACGTCCGTGCAGGCGACCAAGGCGTCGGTCGAGAACCTCAACCTCCTGCAGGCGGGCCGCGGCGAAATCGCCTTCACGCTCGGCGATTCACTGTCCGATGCGTGGAAGGGCAACGAGGATGCCGGCTTCAAGGCACCGCTCAAGAAGCTGCGCGGCATCGCCGCGATCTATCCCAATTACATCCAGATCGTCGCCACCAAGGACTCGGGCATCCGCACGCTCGCCGATCTGAAAGGCAAGCGCGTGTCGGTGGGCGCGCCCAAGTCGGGCACCGAGCTCAATGCGCGCGTCATCTTCAAGGCGGCCGGCCTCGACTACAAGGATTTTTCCAAGGTGGAATACCTGCCGTTTGGCGAATCGGTCGAGCTGATGAAGAACCGTCAGCTCGACGTCACGCTGCAGTCCGCGGGCCTCGGCGTGTCCTCGCTGCGCGACCTCGCGATATCGGTGCCGACCGTGGTCGTGCCGATTCCCGCGGATATCGTGAAGAAGACCAATGATCCCGCCTACGTGGTGGCGACGATCCCGGCCAAGACCTACGAGGGCCAGGACGAGGACGTGCAAACTGCGGCGGTGCAGAATTTCCTCGTCACGCACGACGGCGTCAGCGACGACACCGTCTACCAGATGACGAAGGCGCTGTGGACGAACCTCGATCAGCTCGTCGCCGCGCACTCGGCGGCGAAAGCGATCAAGCTTTCCAATGCGCTCGCCGGCATGCCCATCCCGCTGCATCCGGGGGCGGCGAAGTACTACAAGGAGGTGGGCGTCCTCAAGTGAAGCTGCGGCGCGGGCGCGCACGATGAACGTGCCTGACGATGTCGCCGGCCGTGTCGTGGCCGGCGACGCCGCCTTCGACGAGTCCGGCGTCCGGCGCACGCTCACCGGCCTCGCCGCCAAGGTCGTGGCGGCCGTGGCGCTGGCGTTCTCGACCTACCAGCTCGTCATCGCGGCATTCGCGCCGCTGTCGAGCCTGCCGACGCGATCGCTGCACGTCGGCTTCCTGCTCGCGTTGTCGTTCACGATCAACGCCGCCGGCAAGTGGTCGGCGCGCAATCGCATTCCCTGGTACGACGCCGTCCTCGCCGCGCTCGCCTTCGTGATTTCCACCTATCACCTCGTGTTCGAGGCGGCGCTCATCCAGCGCTCAGGCGACCCCAGCACGATGGACCTCGTCGTCGGCGTCATCTTCATCGTCATGGTGTTCGAGGCGGCGCGCCGCGTGCTCGGCGTCGCGCTGCCGCTGATCTGCGCGATCTTCCTCGCCTATGGCCTGTTTGGACAGTACCTGCCCTCGGTGATCGCGCATCGCGGCTACGGCTTCGACCAGATCGTGAGCCAGCTCTTCCTCGGCACCGAAGGCTTGTTCGGCATCCCGATCCTCGTCTCCGCGACCTACATCTTCCTGTTCATCCTGTTCGGCAGCTTTCTCGAGCGCGCCGGCATGATCGGGCTCTTCAACGACATCGCGCTCGGCTTCGTGGGCGGCGCGCGCGGCGGTCCCGCCAAGGTCGCGGTGATCTCGTCGGGAATGATGGGCACGATTTCGGGCTCGGGCATCGCCAACGTGCTCACGGTCGGCCAGTTCACGATTCCGCTGATGAAGCGCTTCGGGTATTCGTCGATCTTCGCCGGCGCGGTCGAGGCGACGTCGAGCATGGGCGGCCAGATCATGCCGCCCGTCATGGGCGCCGTCGCCTTCATCATGGCGGAGACGCTCAACATCCCGTACGTCGCGGTCGTGAAGGCGGCGGTGATTCCGGCGATCCTCTACTACGCCACCGCGTTCTGGATGGTCCATCTCGAAGCGGGTCGCGCCGGCCTGATCGGGCTGCCGGCCGACCAGATTCCCAACCCGTGGCAGGCGCTGCGTCGCAAATGGTTCCTGATCCTGCCGCTCGCCGTGCTGGTATTCATGCTGTTCGACGGCTTCACGCCGATGTTCGCCGGCATCATCGGGCTTGCGCTCACGGCGATGCTGATCCTCGGCGTCGGCATCGCCGCCGGATTTCGCGGCAACGCATTTCGCGTCGTGTTCTGGATCGCGCTTGGATTGTCCGTCGCGGCATTTTTCCAGTATGGCGTGTGGCCGCTGATTGCGGCCATCGGCCTGCTCGTCGCGGTGAACTTGGTCATCAAGGGGGGCATGGCGACGCTGGCGCTGATGCGCGACAGCCTGATCATCGGTGCACGCCAGGCTGTGCCGGTGGGCGTCGCCTGCGCGGTCGTGGGTGTGATCATCGGCGTGCTGACCCTGACCGGCGCGGCATCCAATTTCGCCGAGTTCGTGCTGACGGTCGGCGAGCGCAGCTTGTTCCTGTCGTTGCTCCTGACGATGGTCGTCTGCCTGATCCTCGGCATGGGCATCCCGACCATCCCCAACTACATCATCACCAGCGCGATCGCCGCGCCCGCGCTGCTCAAGCTCGGCGTGCCGCTGATCGTTTCGCACATGTTCGTGTTCTATTTCGGCATCATGGCCGACCTGACGCCGCCCGTCGCGCTCGCGGCGTTCGCGGCGGCGTCGATCGCCAAGGCGTCGCCGATGCGCATCGGCTGGAAGGCCACGCACATCGCCATCGCCGGATTCGTCATTCCCTACATGGCGGTCTACGATCCGGCGCTGATGCTGCAATCGGACGTCCACGGGCACCTGTCGATCGTCGGCATCGTGTACGTGGTGTTCAAGGCGGTCGTCGCCATCGGGCTTTGGGGCGGCGCCGCCGTCGGCTTCCTGCGCGCACCCATCAACGTGTTCGAGCGCACTTTCGCGTTCGCCGCCGCGGCCTTCCTGGTCGCGGCGGCGCCGTGGACGGACGAGGTCGGCTTCGCCATGTCCGCGGTGTTCGTCATCTGGCACTTCGTGCGTGCGCGGCGCGCTGCGGCCGCCGCCATGGCCAGCACCTGATCCCGTTGAGCGTCGCCTGCCTGGTCGTCGCAGGCGTCGTGCGCGCGGCGTTGCCGACGCCCGACTTCACGCTCGCCTGGGCGCATTCGATCGAGCACACGCGCTGGACGGAACGCTATGCCGTCAGTCGCGGTCGAATCGTGCTGCTGCGCGCGCGAATCGAAGGGTCGGGCGCCGGCATGGAAGCAGGCGATGGCGCGCGATTCGATGGCAGCGGCTGGACATGGCGACCCAAAATGGACCCGCTGCCCGAAGTCGCGCTCACCGTGTCGCCTTATGCCGCCGACTACACGCTGTGCGCAGGAGATCAATGCCGGCCGCTGCACGAATGGGCGCGCATGGAAGCGGGGACGACCGGCGTCGTGCATCTGCGGCCGTGCGCCGGCATGCCGGCCGCGACACGCCCGGCGGACGGATGAAACAGGTTGTCACGAACCGGCTGCGTGCAGCGGCGCGTGCACAAGAGGTATGCTGACATTCCATTGGCACGAAAGGAGGTCCGGATGCGTGCAGCCCCCGACTTCGGCCGGCGCCGATTGCTGACCGCCGTTGGTGGCAGTCTCGCTGCGGTCGCCCTCCAACCCGTCGAGAGCATCGCGCAGGCGGTCGGCACCGGCAAGCTGCGTATCGGCGTCATCGGCTCCGGCCACATCGGCGGCACCATCGGCGGCCTGTGGGTGAAAGCCGGACATCCGGTACTCTTCTCGTCGCGCCACCCCGACGAACTGAAAGACCTGGTCGCGAGCCTCGGGCCGCTCGCCAAGGCCGGAACGGTTGCCGAAGCGGTGGCGTTCGGCGACGTACTGTTCGTGGCGGTCCCCTACGGCGCACTGCCGCAGATCGGCCGCGACAACGCCGCGGCAATGAAGGGCAAGGTCGTGCTCGACGCCTGCAACGCCGTCGGCGCCCGGGACGGCGCGATCGCCGAGGAGGTCGAGCACGACGGCATCGGCATCACCTCGCAGAAATACCTGCCCGGCACGCGAGTCGTGCGGGCGTTCAACACCATGTCGTACATGATCTTCGCGCGCGAAGCGCACCGTGCCGATCCGAAGCTCGCGATACCGATCGCCGGCGACGACGCCGACGCGGTGAAGGCGGCGGCGGATCTGGTGCGCGACGCCGGATTCGACCCGGTGGTCGTCGGCAAGCTTGCCGACGCGCGCCGCTTCCAGCGGGGCAACCCCGGTTACGGGCAACCCGTTTCAGCGGCGGAACTGAGGCAGAAGCTCTCGCTCCAGCCGTGACCCTCGTCGAGCGCGCGCTCACGCGGGCGGTGCCGGCGACGCCGGCGGAGCGCGCGGCCGCGCTGTGGTCATTCGCCTACTTCTTCACGCTGCTCGCGGGTTATTACGTGCTGCGGCCGCTGCGCGACCAGATGGGCATCGCCGGCGGCGTGCGCACGCTTCCCTGGCTCTTCAGCGCGACGTTCGTTGCGCTCATCGTCGCGCAGCCGCTGTACGGGGCCCTGGTGGCGAAGCTTCCGCGCGCGCGCTTCATCGCCGTCGTCTATCACTTCTTCGCCGCCAATCTCGTCGCGTTCTGGCTGCTGCTGACGCTCGACGTCGAGAAGGTGATCGTCGCGCGCGTGTTCTTCGTCTGGGTCAGCGTATTCAACCTGTTCGTCGTCGCGGTGTTCTGGTCGTTCATGGCCGACCTCTTCACCGCCGAGCAGGGCAAGCGGCTGTTCGGCTTCATCGGTGCCGGCGGCACGGCCGGTGCGCTGCTGGGGCCGGTGATCACCATTGCGCTGTCCGTTCCGCTCGGTCCCACCAACCTGCTGATCGCGGCGATCCTGTTCCTCGAACTCGCCGTGTACTGCACGCATCGCCTCGAGCGCAGCGTCGGTGGCGCCCGGCACGCCGTGCAGCGCGAGACGCGCCGCATCGGTGGCGGCGCATTCGCGGCGTTGCCCGAACTCGTGCGCTCGCCTTATCTGCTCGGCGTCGGCGCATGGGTGAGCCTGCTGTCGTTCGGCGCGACCATGCTGTACTTCATGCAGGCGCACGTGATCTCGGCGAGCGTGCACGGCGCCGGCGAGCAGACGCGGATTTTCGCCGCGATCGATCTCGCGGTCGGTCTGCTCACGCTCGCCACCCAGGTGTTCGCCACCGGCCGGCTGCTGAAGCGCTTCGGCACCGGTGCCACCGCCGGCGCGCTCCCCGCCGTCTACATCCTCGGATTCGCGGCGCTCGCGATCGCGCCCACGCTCGTCGTGGTCGTCGTCGTGCAGGTGGCACAGCGCTGGATGAATTTCGCCATCGCCAATCCCGCGCGCCAGGTTTTCTTCACGGTGGTCGCGCGCGCGGAAAAGTACAAGGCGAAGAACCTGATCGACGTCGTCGTCTACCGGGGTTCGGACGCCCTCTACGGCTGGGTGTTCGACACCCTGCAGGCGATCGGCTTGAAGCTCGGCGCCATCGCGCTGGTCGCGCTGCCGGTGGTGGCAGCGTGGCTCGCGCTGTCGCTTGCGTTGGGCCGCACGCAGGAGCGCCGCGCGGCACGCCACGCCGCAGAAGCCGCTGGAGATTGATCATGACCGACATCACCCGACGCCAATTCGGCGCCCTCGCCGGCGCCGCCTTGCTCGCACCGCACGCACTGGCGCAGACACCTGCCGCGCCGCTCGTGATGCGCGCCATTCCCGCCAGCGGCGAGCGGTTGCCGGCCGTTGGCCTCGGCACGGCGGCGGTTTTCTCGCGCGACGACGACGCCACGCGGCGCGCCGCCGCCGACGTCGTGCGCACGCTCGTCGACGCCGGCGGTCGTTTGATCGACACCGCATCGACCTACGGCGATGCGGAGGCGGTGCTGGGCAACGTCATTGCCGCCGCGCATGCGCGCGACAGGGTTTTCGTCGCCACCAAGCTCGAATCGCCCGATGCCACCGAGCTTCAACGCTCGATCGCCCGGCTGGCGACGCCGAAGATCGATCTGCTGCAGCTGCACAACGTCAGCGACGCGCGGCAGTCGCTGGCCCAGTTCAGGGCCTGGAAGTCGCAGGGAATCTGCCGCTACGTCGGCATCACGTCGACCTATCGCAACGACTACGCGGCCGTCGAGGCAGTGCTCGCGCGCGAAAAGCCCGACTTCGTGCAGATCGACTATTCGCTCGACAACCGGCTCGCCGAAGAGCGCATTCTGCCGCTCGCAGCGGATGTCAGGGCGGGCGTGCTGACCGCCCTGCCCTTCGGCCGCGGCCGCCTGTTCCGCGGGGTGCGCGACAAGCCGGTGCCCGATTGGGCGCGCGAATTCGCGGACAGCTGGGCGCAGTTCTTCCTCAAGTTCCTGCTCGCCGATCCGCGGATCACCGCGGTCATTCCGGGCACGTCCAATCCCGCGCACATGGCCGACAACCTGGGTGCGATGCGCGGCCGGCTGCCCGATGCAGCCGAGCGCAAGCGGATGATCGAATGGCTCGGCACGCGTTGATTCGCCGTTCGCCGGCGATCAGACTGGCGACCGCGAATGCGCCGCGTCGCGCGTCGCCAGCAGAACCACCGCCTGCGCCGCGATGCCTTCGCCGCGGCCGGTGAAGCCCAGCCGTTCGGTGGTCGTCGCCTTGACCGACACGCAGTCGATATCGCAGGCGAGATCGAGCGCGATATTGCGGCGCATCGCCTCGACATATGGCGCGAAGCGTGGCGCCTGTGCGATCAGTGTGGCGTCGACGTTGGCCGCCGCGTAGCCCCTCGCATTGACGAGCGTCACGACGTGCCGCAGGAGCCTGCGGCTGTCGGCGCCCCGCCATTGGGGCTCGGTGTGCGGAAAGTGCATGCCGATATCGCCGAGCGCGAGTGCGCCGAGCATCGCGTCGGCGATCGCATGCAGCAGCACGTCGGCATCGGAATGGCCGTCGAGGCCCCGCTCGTAGGGAATCGTCACGCCGCCGATGACGAGTGCGCGACCGGCGGCGAAGGCGTGCACGTCGAAGCCATTGCCGATGCGGAAGCCCGGTGCCGGCATCAGGCGCCCTCGCGGCCGGCAACGACGAGTGGCGCGATCGCGGCGCGCACCGGGGGCGGCACATCGACCGGCCGCCGCGTCGCACGATCGACCCAGACGTGCACCAGGCGGCCGGCGGCGGCGGCCGCGGCTTCGCCTTCGCGGAAGATGCCGAGCGCATAGGTCACCGAGGAACGTCCCAGGCGCGTGACCGCGAGTCCGGCCTCGACCCCATCGGGAAATGCCAGCGGGGCAAAGTAGCGGCACTGCGTCTCGACGACGAGGCCGATCGCCGGGGCACGCTCGATTTCGAGTCCCGCGGCGCGGATCAGATGCTCGTTGACGACGGTGTCGAACCACGCGTAGTAGACGACGTTATTCACGTGTGCATAGGGGTCGTTGTCCATCCAGCGCGTGGCGATGCGCTGGAAATGGCGGAACGCTTCGCGCGTCGGCCGCGGCGCGCCGTTGCGGCCGACGGCGCGGGGCGTCGCCGCGTCGTGCGCGCTCATCCTTTCACCGTGCCGAGCATTCGCTCGTCGAGGAGCTCGATCCAGTGGCGCACGGGTCGCGACGTGCCGGACGCGAGATGCGTGATGCAGCCGATGTTCGCCGACACGATCACATGCGGACGCTCGACCTCGAGCGCCGCCAGCTTATTCCGCTTCAGCGCGCCGGCGAGCTCCGGTTGCAGGATCGAATAGGTACCCGCGGAGCCGCAGCACAGGTGCGCATCGGCGACGGGCAGGCGCTGGTGACCCATGGCGTCGATCAGTTCCTCGACCTGGTCGCGGATGCGCAAGCCGTGCTGCAGCGTGCATGGCGCCTGGAATGCGACGCGCAGCGCGCCGCGATCCATGGCGATCTTGGGCCCGATCTCGCTCCACAGATCGGCCACCAGCTCCGATGGGTCGCGCGCGATCGCGGCGATGCGCGCGGCGCGCGCCGCGTAGGCAGCGTCGTCGGCCAGCAGGTGGCCATAGTCGCGCACCATCACGCCGCAGCCGCTGGCGGTGACGACGATCGCCTCGGCGCCCGCCTCCACCGCCGGCCACCAGGCGTCGATGTTGCGTCGCGCGAGCGCCAGTGACTCGTCGTGCGCCGCCAGATGCTCGGACAGCGCGCCGCAGCAGCCTCCGCCGACCGGTGCCCGCAGTGCGGACACGCCTGCATGGTCGAGCACGCGCGCCATCGCCGCGTCGATGTTCGGCGCGATCGCGGGCTGCACGCAGCCCTGCATGACCAGCATCCGCCGCGCATGACGCGGCGCGGGCCAGGTGCCCGCGGCCTGCGCATCCGGAATGCGCTGCGCGATTTCGCGCGGCAGCCACGACTTCGCCATTCGGCCCATCGCCAGTGCGGCACCGAACAGCGGCTTGGCCATCAGGCCCTTGCGCAGCGAATAGCGCCGCGCCGCGTCGGCGGGCGTGCGCCCCACCTTGCGCTCGACGACGCGCCGGCCGATGTCGACCAGCGCACCATAGCGAACGCCGGAAGGGCACGTGGTCTCGCAGCTGCGGCACGTGAGGCAGCGGTCGAGGTGCAACTGCGTCTTCGCCGTCGGCGTGGCGCCTTCGAGCACTTCCTTGATGAGGTAGATGCGGCCGCGCGGGCCATCGAGCTCGTCGCCGAGGAGCTGGTACGTCGGGCACGTCGCCGTGCAGAAGCCGCAATGCACGCATGCGCGCAGGATCGCCTCGGCCTCGTTGCCCTCGCGCGTGCCGGCGAACTCTGCGGCGAGCCGAGTCTCCATCAGAGCTCCGCGTACATCCGGCCGCGATTGAGGATCCGCACCGGGTCGAACGTCGCCTTGAGATTGCGATGCAGCGCGAGCATTGCCGCCGCGAGCGGATGAAACACCCCGGCCGTGCGGTCGGCGCCACGAAAAAGCGTTGCATGGCCGCCGTTCGCCGCGGCGAACGCGCGCAGTCGTGCGGCATCCAGCGATGCGCCGGCACGCGGCCGCACCCAGCGCAGCGCGCCGCCCCATTCAACGAGCTGTTCGCCGCCGAAGTCGGTGAAGGGCGCCGTCGATTTCACCGACAGTCGCCACAGTGCGTCGTCGTCGGCGCCGCTGAAGAATGAGTGCGTCTGGTCGCGCACGGTACGCCAGAACGCCGGGGGATCCGCCAGATCCTCGCCGCCGAGCTTGCGCGCCGCGGCCTCGACCGCCGGCGCCGCTCCGGACAGGCGCACCAGCAGCCGACCATCTGCGAAGCAGGTCGCCGACAGCGGCAGTGCCCGGCCGCCCCACTCGTTGACACGACGGATCGCCTCGTCGGCCGAAAAGTCGAACATCCGCGTCGATTCGGCCGCAGGCGCGGGCAGGCACTTGAGCGAGACTTCGGTGATCACGCCGAGCGTGCCTTGCGCGCCCGTCATCAACCGCGCGACATCGAAGCCCGCGACGTTCTTCATCACGCGGCCGCCGAAGGCGAGATGGACGCCATTGCCGTCGATCACGCGGACGCCGAGCACGAGGTCGCGCACGGCGCCCGCGTAGGGCCTGCGGGGACCCGATAGACCGGTGGCGACGGTGCCGCCGAGGGTCGCCCCCGGAGCGAAGTGCGGCGGCTCGAACGCGAGCATCTGCCGCTCGCGCGCCAGCGCCAATTCGAGCTCGGCCAGCGGCGTGCCGGCGAGCGCGGTGACGACCAGCTCCGTGGGCTCGTAGTCGACGATCCCGCGCAACGCCCGCGTATCGAGCGTCTCGCCGCCGACTGCATTGCCGTAGAACGCCTTGCTGCCACCGCCGCCGATCGCCAGTGGCGCCGCGCACGCCGCGCAATCGCGGACACGCGCGCACCAGGCCTCGACGATGGCGGCGCTCATCGGCCCGCGGCAGCGAGCTTGTCGCGATAGATGATGCGTGGCTCGTCGAAGTCGTGCACCGCCTTCTCGGCCAGCGCCGCCGCTTCCCACGAGCGCACGTCGGGATGCGCGAGGAGCTTGGCCAGGTAGCGGCCGGCGTCGCCGTCGGGCTGCACGCCGTAGGTGCGGAAGCGGAAGGCCACCGGCGCATAGAATGCGTCGGCGACGCAATAACGCCCGCACAGGAAGTCCCCCCCTGCGCCATGCCGCCGCCGCGACTCGTTCCAGATCGTGTTGACGCGCGCGATGTCGGCCACCAGCGCATCCGACCACGGCCGCACGTCCACCCGCTCGCGGATGCACATCGTCATCTCGTTGCGCAGCGCGCTGAAGCCGGCGTGCATTTCTGCGGTGACCGATCGCGCCCAGGCGCGCGCCGCCCCGTCGTCGGGCCACATGCCGGCATGGCGCTCGGCGAGGTGCTCGGCGATCGCCAGCGAATCCCAGACGACGATCGCGCCGTCGTGCAGCGCCGGCACGAGTCCCGAGGGCGAGAACGCCCGGTTGGCCGGATTGGGGCCCTTGCCGGCGAGCTGCACCAGCACTTCC
Organism: Casimicrobiaceae bacterium; assembly: GCA_036553845.1. Lineage (GTDB taxonomy): Bacteria > Pseudomonadota > Gammaproteobacteria > Burkholderiales > Casimicrobiaceae > VBCG01. The sequence continues at coordinate 7,017 of DATBOK010000086.1, read as the reverse complement.
TCGAACGGCACGCCCGACAGCTTGGTGACGAGCCAGCCTCGCAGCGACCACGACGAGTAGTTGCGATTGGCGATGTAGAGCTTGTACATGGCGGTCAGGCGTCCTTTGGGTTCATCGGCACCGTCTTGCCGGGGTTCATGATGTCGAGCGGGTCGAGCGCGCGCTTGATCCTGCGCATCAGGTCGACGGCGTCGCCATGCTCGGCGATGAGCGCGTCGAGCTTGTGCACACCAATGCCGTGTTCGCCGGTGCAGGTGCCACCCATCGCGATCGCGCGCGCCGAGCAGCGCTGCGCGATCGCCTCGGCCTTGGCGCGATCGCGCGGATCGGCCGGGTCGAACAGCAGCACGAGGTGAAAGTTGCCGTCGCCCACGTGGCCGACGATCGGGGCCGTCATGCCCTCACGCTCGACATCGGCGCGCGTCTCGAGCACGCAGTCGGCAAGCCGTGATATGGGCACGCAGGCGTCGGTGGCGAACGCCTGGTGTCCGGGCTTCAGCGCCAGCGCCGCGTAATAGGCGTTATGCCGCGCCTTCCACAGCTTGTTGCGGTCCTCGGCGGCGGACGCCCAGGCGAAGGCGCTGCCGCCATGCTCGCCGGCGATCTGCTGCATCAGTTCCGCCTGCTCGGCCGTGGCGGCACTCGTGCCGTGGAACTCGAAGAACAGCGTCGGTTTCGCGGCGTAGCCCGCGAGCTTCGAATAGCGGATGCAGGCGTCCATCTGCACGTCGTCGAGAAGCTCGATGCGCGCCACCGGAATGCTCATCTGCATCGCCTCGATCACCGTGTGCGTCGCGCTGGCGAGGTCGGGAAACTGGCAGACCGCGGCGATGATCGACTCGGGCAGGCCGTAGAGCCGCAGCTGGATCTCGGTGATGACACCGAGCGTGCCCTCGCTGCCGACGAAGAGCCGCGTCAAGTCGTAGCCGGCGCTCGATTTGCGCGCGCGCCCGCCGGTGCGCACCAGCGCGCCTTCGGCGGTGACCACGGTGAGCCCCATGACGTTCTCGCGCATCGTGCCGTAGCGCACGGCGTTGGTGCCCGATGCGCGGGTGGCCGTCATGCCGCCGATCGTCGCGTTTGCGCCGGGATCGATGGGGAAGAACAGGCCGGTGCCCTTCAGCTCGGCGTTGAGCTGCTCGCGCGTGACGCCGGCCTGCACCCGGCAGTCCATGTCGTCGACATTGACCTCGAGCACGCGGTTCATCTGGGTGAGGTCGACGCACACGCCGCCCCGCAACGCGGCCACGTGTGCCTCGAGCGACGTGCCGACGCCGAATGCGATGACCGGCACGCGCGCCGCGTGGCACAGGCGCACGATCGCGGCGACCTCCTCGTTGTCGTGGGCGAATACGACCACGTCGGGAAGCGCTGGATCGGCAAGTCCCTCGCCATGGCTGTGCTGCTCGCGCACCGCGCGCGACGTCACCGCGCGCTCGCCGTAGCGCGCGTGCAATGTGTCGACGACGCCGGCGACCGCCTGCGGGTCGGGCATCTGCGACACGGCGACGGTCATGCGCGGGGTCCGCGAGTTGGCGCGCGGAGCACGAGTCGACGACGACGATCGGTATCGGCGGCGGTGATCATGAATGGAGGCGTTCGTCGTGCCGGGAGCCGCCCGCGTCAGAAGCGCGGGATGTCGGGATGGCGCAGCGCGCCGGCATGCACCGGCATCCTGCCGAATTCGGCACAGCGCGCGAGCGTCGGCACCGCCTTGCCGGGATTGAGCAATCCCTGTGGATCGAATGCCGCCTTGATGCCGTGGAAGCGCGAGAGCTCATCGGTGTTGAACTGGTGGCACATCGTCTTCAATTTCTCGACGCCGACGCCATGCTCGCCGGTCACCGTGCCGCCGACCTCGATGCACAGCTCCAAGATGCGATCGCCGAACGCCACGGCCTTGGCGCTTTCGCCAGGCACGTTGGCATCGAACAGGATCAGCGGGTGCAGGTTGCCGTCACCGGCATGGAAAACGTTGGCGCAACGCAACCCGTACTCGACCGACCACTGCTCGATCTGCCGCAGCACCGCCGGCAATGACCGTCGCGGGATGGTGCCGTCGATGCAATAGTAGTCCGGCGAAATGCGTCCCACCGCGGGAAACGCCGCCTTGCGCCCCGACCAGAACAGGAGCCGCTGCGCCTCGTCCTTCGACACGCGGATCTCGGTCGCGCCGGCTGCCGTGAGAACGCGCTTGATCTCGTCCATCTCCGCCGCAACTTCCTCGGCGACGCCGTCGCTCTCCACGAGGAGCACGGCGGCCGCGTCGAGCGGGTAGTCGGCATGCACGAACGCTTCCACCGCGCGCGTGGCCGGCTGGTCCATCATCTCGAGGCCCGCCGGGATGATGCCTGCGCCGATGATCGCGCCGACCGCGGCGCCGGCCTTCTCGAGATCGTCGAATGCCGCCAGCGCGACCCGTGCGCAGGCGGGCTTCGGCAGCAGCTTGACCGTGATCTCGGTGATGACGGCGAGCAGGCCCTCGCTGCCGGTGATGAGCGCGAGAAGGTCGTAGCCCGCGCTGTCGAGCGCATCGCCGCCGAACTCGACGACGGTGCCGTCGACGAGCACCCCGCGCACCCGCCGCACGTTGTGCACGGTGAGCCCGTACTTGAGGCAATGCACGCCGCCGGCGTTCTCGGCGACGTTGCCGCCGATGGAACAGGCGATCTGCGACGACGGATCGGGAGCGTAATACAGGCCCGAGTGCGCGGCGGCTTCCGAAATCGCCAGATTACGCACCCCCGGCTGCACGATCGCCGTACGCGACAATGTGTCGATCGCAAGAATGCGGCGAAACTTGGCGAGCGAAAGCACGATGCCTTCGGCGTTGGGCAGCGCGCCGCCGGATAGGCTCGTGCCCGCGCCTCGCGCCACCACCGGCACGCGGGTGGCGTGGCAGAGCTTGAGGATTTCGACGACCTGCGACTCGGTGTCCGGCAAGACCACCGCCGCCGGGCGCTCCCGATAGAGCGTGAGCCCGTCGCACTCGTACGGCTTGGTGTCCTCGGCCGCCGTCAGCAACGCCGACGCCGGGAGGACGGCCGCGAGCCTTGCGTGCACGGACGGATCGAGCATCGGGCATGACCTTTGCGACGGACTGTATCCATTATTCCACAGTGTCCGGCCACCCTTGCCCCATGCCGGTGCGGCGGGCGTGCAGCGTCGTACAATGCCGCCACGGCCGCGGATCGCGAACCCATCGTGAATCTCGACGACATCTACAGCAAGACCGAGCGCGGACTCACGGAGTTGCGTACACGGCAGATGAACCTGCCGGTGCAGTTGCGCAGCGTGCTCATCATGATCGACGGCCAGCGCACCGTCGCGCAGACGCTTGCGCGCGCACAGGCGCTTTCGGTCGGGCCCGACGTATTCGAGCAGCTCGAAAAGCTGGGGCTGATCGAGCGCCGCTTTGGCGCCCGCTCCGGCGCCGAGAGCACCGCCGGTGCCCCCGGCACGCGCTCCGCGGATGACGTGCAACGCTTCCTCGATCTGCAAAAGGCGATGAACGGCGTGATCAGCGAGCACCTCGGGCTGCGCGGTTACGGGCTGATGCTGCGGCTGCAACGTGCCGGCAACCTGCGCGACCTGCACGACCTCCTGCCCGACGTCGCGCAGGCGCTGGTGAAGCGCATCGGCATCAACGCCGCGACGCCGATCGTCGAAGCGCTCGAGCACACGCTCATCCGTACCCGCTGATGGCGGCGGCGCTTCCGCTCACGGGCCTCAAGGTCGTCGAGCTCGGCGCGCTGATCGCCGGTCCGTTCTGCACCAAGATCCTCGGCGAATTCGGCGCCGACGTCGTCAAGATCGAGCCGCCGGGCGAGGGGGATCCGCTGCGCAAATGGCGACACCTGCGCGATGGCACCTCGGTGTGGTGGCACGTCCAGTCGCGCAACAAGCGCTCGGTGACGGTCGACCTGCGCGTGCCCGAAGGCCAGGCAATCGTGCGCGCGCTGTGCGAGCGTGCCGATGTCCTGGTCGAGAACTTCCGGCCTCGCACGCTCGAAAGCTGGGGGCTCGGCTACGACCGTTTGCGCGAGCGCAATCGAGGGCTCGTGCTGGTGCGCGTGTCCGGCTACGGCCAGGATGGGCCGTACAGCGGGCGCCCCGGCTTCGGCGTGATCGGCGAGGCGATGGGCGGCTTGCGCTACGTCACGGGCACACCGGACCGGCCGCCTTCGCGCACCGGCATTTCCATCGGCGATACGCTGTCCGCGCTCTATGGCGTGATCGGCGCAATGATTGCGCTCGAGCACCGGCGCAAGACCGGGGAGGGCCAGGTGGTCGATGTCGCCCTCTACGAATCGGTATTTTCGGTGATGGAATCGATGCTGCCCGAATTCGACGCGTTCGGCGTGGTCCGCGAGCGCAGCGGCTCGATCCTTCCCGGCATAGCGCCAACGTCGGCCTACCGCTGCAGCGACGGCAGCTACGTGCTGATTGCGGGCAATGGCGACTCCATCTTCCGCCGTCTCGCGCTGGCGATGGGCCGCGACGATCTTGCCGCCGATTCTGCGCTCGCACACAACGACGGCCGCGCCGCCAGGCAGACATGGCTCGATACCGAGATCGAGGCATGGACGTCGACGCGCCCGCCCGACGAAGTGCTGGCGACGATGCAACGGGCCGAGGTCCCCGCATCGAAGATCTACACGGTGCGCGACATCGTCGCCGATGCGCACTACCGGGCGCGCGAGATGATCCGCACCGTGGCGACGCCGTCGGGCCCGCTCAGAGTGCCGGGCGTCGTGCCCAAGCTCGGTGCCACGCCGGGCCACATCGACGGTGGCGGCCCCGCGCTCGGTCAGCACACCGACGAGGTATTGCGCGAACTCGGCTATGACGATGCGCGCATCGACGCGCTGCGCGCGCGCCGCGTCATCTGACGCGGTAATCGCGCGGCGCCGATGACGGTGCGGCGCCGCCGCGCGCAAATCAGGGTCGCGCCTCGTAGACCAGGTTGAATGGCGTCTGGGTGGCGCGGCGGAACTGGCTGAAGCCGCCTGCAGTCACGACCTCGCGCATTCGACGTTCACCGGCCTGCGCGCCGAGGCAGAGGCCGACCTCCTGCGAACGCGAACAGGGGGTGCACAGCATCGTCGAGAATGAGTAGTACACGCGTCCGACCGGATTGAGGTTGTCCTCGAGCCTGTCGTTGGCGAAAGGCTCGACGATCATCCACGTGCCGTCCTTGGCCACGCTCTTGCGGACGTGCGTCGCCGCGCCAATGGGGTCGCCCATGTCGTGCAGGCAATCGAACACGGTGACGAAGTCGAAGTCACGTCCGGGGAACTCGCTTGCCCTGGCGATCTCGAAACGCACGCGATCGCCGACACCTGCCCGTTGCGCCGACGCGCGAGCGGCCTCGATCGAGGCGTCATGGTAGTCGAAGCCGACGAATTGCGAGCGTGGATACGCCTGCGCCATCAGGATCGTCGATGCGCCGAGGCCGCAGCCGACGTCGGCGGCACGGCCTCCCGCCTCCAGCTTGCGGGCGACGCCGTCGAGGGCCGGGATCCACGCGCTGACGAGATTGGCCGCGTATCCCGGGCGAAAGAATTTCTCGCAACCGTGGAACACGCCGGCATCGTGCTCGTGCCATCCCATGCCTTCGCCGCTGCGGAACGCGTCGACCAGCCGCGGCACGGCCCGCAGCGATCCCAGCGCCAGCTCGAATGCGCCGGGGATGTACGCGGGACTGTCGACCACCGCCAGCGCCAGCGCCTGCTCTTCATCCAGACTGAAGCGCTTCGATTTCGCGTCGAAGTTGACATAGCCGCCCGCCGCTTGCGACGACAGCCATTCGCGAACGTAGCGCTCGTCGGTATGCGTGGCACGGGCGAGCTCGTCCGACGTCATGGGACGCTCCGCCAGCGCCTTGTACAGGCCCAGCTTCTCGCCGAGCACCACCATGCCGGCATGCGCGGTCGCACCCAGATCGTTGACGAAGCGGCCGATGAATGCGTTCAGTTTGTCCATGTCGACAGCCATGGCATCTCCTTTTCAATGCGGTTGATCACGATTCGCGCCGAGCAACTGTTCGGACTGCGCGTTGCGCACTCGGCCACCAAAGCCCCGAGTGCACGGCCATCATGGGGCGCGCGCAACGCACTGTCGTGAGGCAGGCGTCCCATCGTGTGCCACTCGGGAACGCGCGGTTCGGAGTGCCGGAGGGACGAGAGCGCTGTCGGCGTGGGGCCGTTGTCCTAGGCGCTGCGCCCGCGCGGCGCCTTGACGGAGCCCGGGGTGGCGGGCATACGCACGCCGTCGGCGGCGCGTCCGGTGCCCATGCCGGCATCGCGGGCACACACGATCGCCTGCGCACGCGATGCCACGCCCAGCTTGGCGAAGATGTGCGTGATGTGGTTGCGCACCGTCTTGTTGCTGACGTCGAGCCTTCGCGCGATATCCTGGTTGTCGCGTCCCTCCGCGATCAGTTCCAGCAGCTCGCGCTCGCGTGACGTCAGGTCGGGAAATGCCGGTGTGGCTGCCCGCGCGGGAACGAGAAATGCGTGCAGCTCGGCGACCAGCACCTGCCAGGCGGGCTCGTGCGCGAGCAGCACATGATTGCGCGAGTGCAGCGGAACGAAGCGTGCGCCGGGTATAAGACTGGCGACCAGACGGCCTTCTTCGAATGGCACGCGCACATCGCCATCGGCATGCAGAACGAGCGTCGGACAGCGCACGCGGCGCGCCGCCGCCTGTACGTTGATCGACGCATAGCCACGCACCATCGCGCCCGCACTGGCGGGCGACGTCGAGACTTTCTGCAGGTGGTTGAACGAATCGATTTCCTGTGGCGTGCCGTCCGGCAGGAACTGCGACGTGAACATCTGGCGGAACGCGGGGTTCTCGCGTCCCCAGCCCAGCTCGATCAGCCTGGTGGTGGCCTCGAGCTCCTCGCGCTGATGCGCCGCTTCGCCACGCTGCAGCACACCGCGGGCATACGCGCCGTACAGCACCAGTTTTTCCACGCGCTCCGGATGGCGTACGGCATATTCGATCGCGATC
>DATBOK010000077.1:0-20749 GCA_036553845.1 Casimicrobiaceae bacterium | reverse complement strand
CCCGCTCGCGCAGGTGCTGTCGCGCGCGCTTGCCGTGCCGGGCGCGTCGATCCTCGTGCTGCCGCGCGCGCCGGCGTCGCTGCCACAGGCGCTGGCCCGGGGACGCATCGCGCAGCGCGAGGTGTCGGCGCAGGTGTTCGTTTCCAATGCGCTGCGGCGCATGCGCGCCAGCATCGGCGAGCCGACCGCCATCATCAGTGCGCATCGGCTCGACGACGGCGGCGGCGAGTTGCGCGTGAGCCTGTCGTCGCCGTTCTCGCCGCGCGACGCCGAGGGATTTCGCTGCCCGCTGCTGCCATTCGAACGCGTCGGCGACGCGGCGTCGATGCTCGAGGACCTGTTGCGCGACTGCCGCGTCGGCGACGTGCGCGTCGAACCGGGCGTGCATGCGGACCGCGACCGCGCCACCGGACTCACGCTGCTCTTCAAACCGACCGCGGCGCAGCAGGAGGCGCGGCGGCCGGATTGAGGGGCCGTCGCCGTGGACTCGCGCGCGACCAATCCGGCGAGGCGATCAGGCGATCAGGATCGAGTGCGGAGGGCGCACGGGACGCGGCGCGTCGTCGCGCCGGTCGTCGACGTGGATCTCGTGCTTGCTGCCGTAGCGTCGCACCTGGCCGAAGCCGCTGATCGACTTCGTGAGCTCGGGATCGCCGACGTAGCTCACCTGTCCCGCACCCGAGATGTCGACGACCAGGCTCTTCGCGGCGTTGACAACGACGTTGCCGGCGCCGCTCACGCTGACGCGGGCCGTTTCGCTGGCGAGATCGGCGGCTTCGTATTCGCCGGCGCCCGAGATGTCGATCTTCTGCCGTGTCGCGCGGCCGGCCAACCGGGCCTTCACCGATCCGGAGCCCTCGATGTTGAGGTCGCCGATGTCCATCTGCGCGAAATCGAGCGTCCCCGCGCCCGCGACGTCGATGTCGAGCCGCGGCACCTTGACGCTGGCCGCATGCGCGCGGACGCTGCCGGCGAACTCGAGCTTCGCGAGATCCACGAACGTCACCGTCACGCGCGGCCGCTCGCGTGGCGCGCGGTTGAACAGGCGCCGCCATGTCAGCCGTTCGTCGCCGGTGGTGATCACGAGCGTGCCGCCATCGACGCGCGCCACGGTCGGCGCGCGCCCGCTGGACTCGATCCGGATCGACGGCGTCGTTCCCTGCACCAGCGTCAGTTCGGTGGCGCCGCGGATGCGGATCGCCTGGAACGGCGCAAGGGCCCGGTCGACCGTCTGCTGGCGCTCGATCTCGTGCCGGCGGCCGTAGGGCATGCCGTCGAGCGTGAGCCACGCCGCCGCCGCCGACACGATCACGGCGGCCAGGATCAACAGGACGAGAGTGCGGCGCTCCATGGGCGGGCGGGTCCGGTGGACGGGGGGGCGCGAATTGGATGCGTCGGCAGTCGGTTTCGGATTCGCTGCGGCGGGGAGGGCGCGCTGACTCTGCATTGGATACCGTATACAATTCCCATTCCAAGGCTCGGGCCCGGGCGGACGTCCCGCCGCGGGGCGACGCCGGTCGGGGGCGCGGGTCGGGGTCGTGGGCAGGAGGCGTGGGCCGCCGGCGGAATCGCTCGCGAATCGGAGGATCGATGGCCGAAAATACCGGGCGCATTCGCGTGATGATCGCCAAGGTCGGGCTCGACGGCCACGACCGCGGCGTCAAGATCGTCGCGCGCACGCTGCGCGATGCCGGGATGGACGTCATCTATACCGGACTGCACCGCACCCCCGACGAGGTGGTCGATGCGGCCGTGCAGGAAGACGTCGACGTGATCGGCGTTTCGATCCTGTCCGGAGCGCACATGACGGTGTTCCCGCGCATCCTCGACGCGCTCAAGGCGCGTGGCGCGGACGACATCCTCGTGGTGGGCGGAGGCGTGATCCCGGATGCCGACTGCGCGCAGTTGCGGGCGCTCGGCGTGCGCGAACTCATGCTGCAGGACACGCGGCCCGACGAGATCGTGGCGATGGTGCGTCGCGTCGTCGACGCGCGCGGTCCGCGCTAGGCGCCACGATGGAAGCCTGGACGTTTCCGCCGCGCTACGACGCCGGCTACCTGCCGCCGGCGCGCTCGCCTTACTGGTTCGCGCGGCGCGAGACGATGCCCGCCGGCGAGCGCGAGGCGGCGATCCTCGAGCGCCTCAAGGTCGTCACGCGCCACGCGTGGGATCACTCGCCGATGTACCGTCGCAAGTGGGAGGCGGCGGGCTTCCATCCCGACCATTTGCGGACCCTCGAGGACTTCGAGTCGCGCGTGCCGGTGCTGACCAAGCAGGACCTGCGCGACGCGCAGTCGCGCGTGCCGCCCTTCGGCGACTACTTGTGCGTGCCGTCGTCCGAAGTGTTTCACGTGCACGGCACGTCAGGTACCACCGGGCGTCCCACCGCGTTCGCGATCGGCCGCGGCGACTGGGACGCGATCGCCAACGCGCACGCGCGGATCCTCTACGGCATGGGATTGCGGCCTGGCGACACGATCTTCATCGCCGCGATCTTCAGCCTGTACATGGGTTCGTGGGGCGCGCTGGCCGGCGCCGAGCGCCTGCATGCCAAGGCGTTCCCATTCGGCGCCGGCGCGCCGGGGATGACCGCGCGTGCCGCGATGTGGCTCGACCTCGTCAAGCCGCAAGGCTTCTACTCGACGCCGTCGTTCGCGCTGCACCTGGCCGAAGTCGCCCGCGACGAGGGCCTCGAGCCGCGCGCATTCGGCGTCGAGACGATGTTCTTCTCGGGCGAGCCGGGCGCGTCGGTGCCCGGCGTGCGCGACCGCATCGCCGAGATCTACGGCGCGCGCGTGATCGACTGCGGGTCGATGGCCGAGATGACGCCGTTCATGAACGTCGCCGGCAGCGCCGCGACCGATGGCATGCTGCTCTGGCAGGACGTGGTGTACACCGAAGTGTGCGATCCCAAGAGCTTTCGTCGCGTGCCGTACGGCGCGCGCGGGACGCCGGTCTACACGCACCTCGAGCGCACGTCGCAGCCGATGATCCGCCTCGTGTCCGGCGATCTCACGCAATGGGAGAACGGTCGCAATCCCTGCGGCCGCACGTACCCGCGGCTGCCGCAGGGCATCTTCGGGCGCATCGACGACATGTTCACGATCCGCGGCGAAAACGTCTATCCGAGCGAGGTCGACGCGGTGCTGAACGGCCTCGACGGGTATGGCGGCGAACACCGGATCGTGATCACGCGCGACGGCGCGATGGACGAGCTCCTCGTGCGCGTCGAGGCGGCGCCGGCGCGCGCCGCGCGCGGCGCGGACGCGCTGCGCGCGCTGGGCGACGAGGCGGCACGCGCGCTGCAGAAAGTGCTGGGGCTGCGCGCGCGCGTCGAGATCGTGGCGCCGGCCACGTTCCCGCGCACCGATTTCAAGGCGCGCCGCGTGATCGACGATCGCGACGTGTTCCGCGAGCTGAACGCGCGGCTCGCGGGCTGACGGCGGCGAGCGTGGCCTTCGTCGCCTCGTCCGATCTCGTCGCACCGGCGCTGGCCGGCGACGTGCGTGCGATCGCGCGGCTCCTGACCCGGGCCGAGAACCCGAGTGCGGAATCGCGACAGGCGTTCGACGCGCTCTACGCACGCGCCGGCCGTGCGCACGTCGTCGGCATCACCGGCGTGCCGGGCAGCGGCAAGTCGACGCTGGTGGCGCGCACCGCAGCGGCCATCCGCGCCGGCGGGCGCAAAGTGGCGATCGTCGCGATCGACCCGTCGAGCCCGTTTTCCGGTGGCGCGATCCTCGGCGATCGCATCCGCATGGGCGAGCTTGGCGGCGACAGCGGCGTGTTCGTGCGCAGCATGGCGACGCGCGGCGCGCTCGGCGGACTCGCCCACGGCACATTGGAGGCGGTGGATGTGCTCGACGCCGCCGGCTACGACCTCGTGATGATCGAAACGGTCGGCGTGGGACAGGACGAGGTCGACGTCGCGCGCGCCGCGCATACCACGGTGGTCGTGTCGGCACCCGGGCTCGGCGACGACATCCAGGCGATCAAGGCCGGCATCCTCGAGATCGCCGACGTCCACGTCGTCAGCAAGTGCGACCGCGCCGATGCCGAGCGCACGATCGCCGACCTGAAGGCGATGCTGACGCTGGGCATCGACGGCGCGCGTGGCACGTGGCGGCCGCCGGTGGTGGCGACGAGCGCCGCGCGCGACGAGGGCACCGGGGATCTCGTCGCGGCCATCGACCGCCACCGCGCGGCCCTCGAGGCGAGCGGCGAAATCACCGCGCGCCGGGCGCTGATCAACGAGCGTCGCCTCGTGCGGGCCGGCGAGGAGATCCTTCGCGAGCGCTTCGTGCGCGAGCGCGACGGCCGGCTCGCCGCGCTGCTGGACGACCTCGAGCGCCGTACGCTGAGCCCGCGCGCCGCGGCGACCCGGCTCATCGCCGAACTATCCTGCGGAGACCAGGCGTGAACGACACCACGACGACATCGATGGACGGCGACAGTGCGGCGCGCCTGCGCGCGCAGGTGGATGCGTGGGAACGCGAGGAGGTCGCGCGCTTCGTCGCCAGGGCGCCCGAGCGCCAGGCCGAATTCACCACGCTGGGGGGATTTGCGCTGAAGCGCACGTACACGGCGCTCGACCTCGCCGCGACGCCGCTGGACGACATCGGGCTGCCGGGCCGCTATCCCTACACCCGCGGCCCGTATCCCACGATGTACCGAGGACGCACCTGGACGATGCGCCAGATCGCCGGCTTCGGCACGGCGGAGGATACCAACGGCCGCTTCAAGTACCTGATCGCCAACGGGCAGACCGGGCTGTCGACCGATTTCGACATGCCGACGCTGATGGGCTACGACAGCGATCACCCGATGAGCGAGGGCGAAGTCGGGCGCGAAGGCGTCGCGATCGACACGCTCGCGGACATGGAGCGGCTGTTCGAAGGCATCGATCTCACCGCGATCTCGGTGTCGATGACGATCAATCCGAGCGCGTGGATCCTGCTGGCGATGTACGTGGCGCTGGCCCGGCGTCGCGGCTACGACCTCAACCGCCTGTCCGGCACGATCCAGGCCGACATCCTCAAGGAATACCAGGCGCAGAAGGAATGGATCTATCCGATCGCGCCGTCGGTGCGCATCGTGCGCGACTGCATCACGTGGTGCGCGCGCAACATGCAGCGCTACAACCCGATCAACATCTCCGGCTACCACATCTCGGAGGCGGGCAGCTCGCCGCTCGACGAGGTGGCGTTCACGATGTGCAACCTGATCGCATACGTCGAGGAAGTGCGCAAGACCGGCATGCACGTCGACGAATTCGCGCCGCGCCTCGCGTTCTTCTACGTGTGCCAGGCGGATTTCTTCGAGGAGATCGCCAAGTTCCGCGCCGTGCGCCGCGTGTACGCCAAGGTGATGCGCGAGCGCTTCGGCGCGCAGAACCCGGAATCCATGCGGCTGCGCTTCCATTGCCAGACGGCGGCGGCGTCGCTGACCCGGCCGCAGTACGCGATCAACGTGGTGCGCACCGGGCTGCAGGCGCTGGCCGCGGTGCTCGGCGGCGCGCAGAGCCTGCATACCAACGGCATGGACGAGGCGTTCGCGATCCCCACCGAGGACGCCATGCGCATCGCGCTGCGCACGCAGCAGATCATCGCCGACGAGTCGGGCGTGGCCAACGTCGTCGACCCGCTCGGCGGCGCTTATTTCGTCGAAAGCCTGACGACGCAGTACGAGCGCGCGATCTTCGAGGTGATCGAAGAGGTGGATCGCCGCGGCGGGACGCTCAAGCTGACCGAGGAAGGCTGGTTCCAGCGCCGCATCGCCGACTTCGCCTACGACACCGCGCTGAAGAAGGCGAATGGCGACAAGCCCGTAATTGGCGTCAACAAGTACGTGATGCCCGACGAGGCATTCGAGCTCGAGTTGCACCCGTACGACGCGTCGACCGCGACGCGGCAGATCGCCGGGCTCGACCGGATGCGCCGCGAGCGCGACAATGCGCGCGTGGCGGCGCTGCTGGAACGGCTCGTCGCGGTCGCCGGGGATCCGTCGCAGAACCTCATGCCGGTGACGATCGAGCTCGTCGACGCGGGGGCGACGATGGGCGACATCGTCGGGAAGCTGAAGACCTTGTGGGGCACCTACCGCGAGCGGCCGATCTTCTGAGCCCGCACCACGTGCCACCGGCGATCGATGGTAACGTCGGCGTCACGATGCAGCTGCGCTATCTCCTCCACGCTCCGGCGCTCGCCGCGCCGTCGACGCTCGCGCCGCGCGCGGTGGTCGCGGGACGCGTCAGCGCGGGTCCCGGGCTCGTGATGCGCGATCACGCGACGCTGCGCGCAGACGGCGAGGCGGTGCGCGTGGGCTCCAACGGCTTCTTCGGCGTGCGCGCGACCGTGCACATCGCCGACAGCCTCTTTCTGGCGATCATCGGCGACGACGTCAGCGTCGGCCGCTACGGGCTCGTTCACGCATGCACGCTGGGCGACGGCGTTGCCGTCGCGGACGCGGCGACCGTGATGGACGGCGCGGTCGTCGGCGATCACGCGCTGCTGATGCCCGGCGCGGTGGTGCCGCCGCGCAAGGCACTCGCCGGCGGCATCGTCTATGCCGGCAGTCCGGCGGTGGCGTTGCGCGCGATCGCGCGGGAGGAACTCGCGCTGTGGCATGCCGCGCTGCGGGCCGAGCACTCGTTGCAGCCTGCGCCACGAACCGACCTCCCGGCGCCGGAAGCGGCGCTGTCGACGCATCCGCCTTGCGGCGCGCGCAGCGCCACCAGCTTCGTCGCGGCGACGGCGCGCATCGCGGGACAAGTCGAACTGGCCGACGACGCGAGCCTCTACTTCGCGTGCGTCGCCGACGCCGGCGACGCACGCATCGCGCTGGGCGCGCGCTCGAACGTGCAGGACAACACGTTCCTGGCAGCGTCGCGCGCCCGCGGCGACCTTTTGATCGGCGACGACGTCACCGTCGGCCACAACGTGCGGATGGGATCGGGCACGGTCGGCCACCGGGCGCTGATCGGGATGGCAGCGATCGTCGGCGACGGCGTCATCGTCGAGGACGGCGCGTGCATCGGCGCCGGCGCGCACGTCGAGCCCGGCACCCGGGTGCCATCGGGCTGGATCTACGCGGGGCGCCCGGCGCGGCCGTTCCGCGAGCTGAAACCCGCCGAGCGCGAAGGCTTCGCCGACATCGTCGCCGTGTACGCGCACTACAGCGAAGCGTACCGCACGGCTTGACCGACCCGCTTGCCGGGCAGACTCGCGCGCCCGCCCGGTCACCCGGACGTCGCGCTCGCGGGTGGCGACGGCGGGTTTGGCGGCACGGTTGCCGGCACTGCGACGGCGACGCTGATCGCCGCGCTGGTCAGATGCGTGCGCACCAGCGCTGCGGCGGCGGCCTCGTCGCGCGCGACGATCGCGCGCAGGATCCGCTCGTGCTCGGTCCACACCGCCTTGCGATAGTCGCGCTGCAGCAGCACCTCGCGCATCGCCCGCCGCAAGTGATGCCACAGGCCTTCCATCGTGTCGACGAAGAGGCGATTGCGCGAAGTCGCGTAGATCCACATGTGGAACGCCATGTCGGCGCCGATCAGCGGCCCGATGGCGCCGTCGCGCAGCGCGGCGTGGCCGGCAGCGAGCAGCGCCTGTCCTTCGTCGATGGTCGCGGTCCCGGCGTGGCGTGCGGCGAGCGCCGCCGCGATCGGCTCGATGCCGAGGCGCAATTCGTAGATCCAGCGCATGAACTCGCGGTCGAGCGGCGCCACCATGAGGCCGCGGCGGCCCGCCTCGCAGACGAACTTCTGCTGCTTCAGCAGCATCAGCGCCTGGTTCACCGGCTGACGCGACACGTCGAGCTTCTTGGCCACGCCTTCCTGCGTCAGGCGCTCGCCGGGGGCGAGGCGGCCGTCGCAGATCGCGTCGAGGATCGCGCGATAGGCCTGCTCGACCATCGTCGGATTGGCGGAGATCGAATCCATGGCTCGCAGTTGCACCGGGTCCATCGGCGCAAGGATAACCGCTCCGGCGCAGCGCGCGCGACCGGCGCGCGCCGGCGTCATCGTGCCACGTATAATCGGGAACCCTTCGCAGCCACGCCGCGCATGAGCCTCGATCGCGTCCCCGCGGGACGGGACATTCCCAACGATTGCAACGTCGTCATCGAGATTCCGATGCACGGCGAGCCGATCAAGTACGAGGTCGACAAGGACACCGGCGCGGTGTTCGTCGACCGCTTCATGTCGACGGCGATGCACTATCCGTGCAACTACGGATACATCCCGCAGACGCTGTCCGACGACGGCGACCCGTGCGACGTGCTCGTCGTGTCGCCGGTGCCGCTCATCACCGGCGTCGTCGTGCGCTGCCGCCCGATCGGCATGCTGAAGATGGACGACGAGGCGGGCGGCGACGCCAAGATCCTCGCCGTGCCGATCGACAAGCTGTCGTCGATGTACCGCGACGTGCAGTCGCCACGCGACCTGCCATCCATCGTCACGCAGCAGATCGCGCACTTCTTCGAGCACTACAAGGATCTCGAGCCCGGCAAGTGGGTGAAGCTCGCCGGCTGGGTCGAGGCCGACGACGCGAAGCGCGAGATCGTCGCCGCCGCCAGGCGCCACGCGGCCGCGGCCCGCAAGCGCCGCTTGTGACGTCGCGCATGCCCGCGGCACCGCCTGCCGGCGGCGGGGCGCGCGTGCGCCGGACGGCGTGCGCGCGGTGAACGATCAGGCGGCCGCACCGCGCGGCGGCGGCGCTTTCTCGGCGATCTTCGTCGTGCTGTGGAGCACCGGCTTCATCGCCGCGAAATTCGGCCTGCCTTACGCGACGCCGTTCGCATTCCTGCTCGCGCGCTTCTGCGCGGTGGCGCTGGTGATGGCGGCGATCGCGCTGGCGACAGGTGCGCCGTGGCCGTCGCCGCGCAAGGGCGCGCACACAATGGTGGTCGGCGCGCTGATCCAGTGCGGCTATCTCGGCGGCGTGTTCTATGCGATCGCGCACGGCGTGTCGGCGGGCACCAGCGCGATGCTGGTCGGCCTGCAGCCGGTGGTCACCGTCGTGCTGGCCATGGGCTGGCTCGGCGAGCGCGTCGAGGCGCGCCAATGGCTCGGCCTCGCGATCGGCCTCGCCGGCGTGGCATTGGTGGTCCACCATCGCGTCGGCACGGACAGCGTCGCAGGCGTCGTCGCGCTGCTGGTGGCGCTGCTTGCCATCAGCGTCGGCACGCTCTACCAGAAGCGGCATTGCGCCGACGTCGACCTGCGCACCGGCGCCGTCATCCAGTTCGCCACCAGCGCGGTGCTGCTGGCGCCGCTGGTGCTCGTGGTCGAGCCCGCGCACATCGAATGGACCGCGTCGTTCGTTTTCGCACTCGGCTGGTCGGTCGTCGTGCTGTCGACGGGCGCGAACCTGCTCCTGTTCTGGCTGCTGCGCCACGGCAAGGCGGCGGACGTCGCGGCGCTCTTCTTTCTCGTGCCCGCGGTCACCGCGGTGATGGCCTGGGGCCTCTTCGGCGAGAGGCTGACCCCTCAGGCGATCGCCGGGATGGTGCTGATCGCCGTTGGCGTGACGCTTGGCCGCGCCCGGCGCGTACCGGTGGCCGCCGAGTAGCAATTGCAGTGACTCCGCTTGCCGGCATGGGGGCGGGCGTCTTCAGCCTGGCGGTTCGCCCTCAACGCAGTCGCGTGCCGACCAGGCGCGTCCCCGCGAGGCGATCGTGCAGGAAGCGGCGGTCGCGATCGACGAGCGCCCACGCGAAATTGCAGGCGAGGGCGAGCGCGGCCCATCGCCGGTGGCCACCGGGGGCGAGCACCACCCACGCCGCGAGCGCCACTGCAGGTCCGATCCACAGCGCGAAATAGCGAATCAGCGCGCGCTTGACGTCCGGCGCGCGCCCATCGGTGCCGACGATGGCCAGCGACCAGGTCTTTTGGGCCAGCGTTCGGCGGCCACCTGTCCAGAACCACGCGCAATAGAGCGCAAATACCGCGAACTGCACGCAAAAAACGAATGTGCGGGCACCCACCGACGGAATGGCTAATGGGACACCCGCGGCCGCGTGGCCGGGCGTGACCAGTGGCAGCAATGCGAACTGGGTGATGAACGCCAGCGCCGTCAGCAACAAGAGTTCGTAGACGGCAGCGCCCACACGGCGCACGAGGCCTGCGTCCCCGGCGGCCACCGCGTCCGGATTCACGCGGCGGGGTGTGCAGAAGGCGCGGGAGAAGGTGGCGGCAAGGGCGAGACGACCCCCGGTGCCAGCGGTGCGGTGGGCAGCGACGGGGCCACCGCCGCGGGCGCCGTCGATGCGGGGGGCGCGGCTGGCGAAGCAGGCACGGGCGCGCCGGAAGGCGCTACGGTCGGCGCGCCCGGCGCGGTTCCAGCCCGGGGGCGTGCGCCGCGCGGGTTGGCGCGGATCGCCGCGCGATCCTCGGGCGACATCCTGCGGTACTCCTCCCACTTGCGCTGCATCTCCGCACGCTTGTCGGGCGGCAACTTCTTCATCGCCTCGTATTGGTCGCGCGCCTGGCGCCGCTCCTCCGGAGAGAGCGTGGCCCAGGTCTTCATCTGGTTGCGCACGCGCGCCTGGCGTTCCGGCGGCATCGACGGATAACGCTGGGCGAGCCCGCGCCATTTCTGCTTGCGCTGGGCGTCGAGCTTGTCCCACACCGGCGGGGCCAGCGGCTCGAGAATCGCGCGCTCCTGCGGCGTCAGCGCGTTCCACGTTGGCGAAGGCAACACCAGCTGTGCGCGGGCGGCCGGGATGGCGACGAGCGCGAGGGGCAGGGCGACGGCCAGCGTGGCGATCAGTTGGCGGGCGGCGTCGCGGCGAGCCAAGCTTGGAATCCCCGGTCGAGGTAGGCGTCGATCGGCAAGTCGGACGACAGGATCTGCGCGTCCAGATCCTCGTAGACCTGGATGTCGCGGTAGGCGCGCCATTGCTGCCAGCCGAAGGCCGCGGCGACGATCAGCGCCACGCCCACCCACAGCCGCCAGTGGCCCCGGGCGAACCCGCCTCCGCCGCCGGGCAGGCGGGCGACGCCGCCTGCCAGCGCATGGACTTCCTGGTGTGCCGGCGCCATGACGCGCTCGCCGTCGAGCGCGCGCGCACGCGCCTGCTGGAGGCGATAGGCGACGCCGGACGGGATGTCGCCGGCTGCCTGGTCGAGCAGGGCGGCAATCCTGCGGGCGAAGAGTTCGTCGCTGCCGGTCATGGTTTGAGGCCCTTGGCTGCGAGCGCGGCGGACAACGCGTGCACGGCACGCGAGCTGTGGGTCTTGACGCTCCCCTCGGAGCAACCCATCGCCGCCGCCGTCTCCGCCACGTCGAGTTCCTCCCAATAACGCAGCAGAAAGGCTTCGCGTTGACGCGCCGGCAGGCGCGCGATCGCCTCCTCGATGAGGCGCATCGTTTCGGCCTGCTGGGCGTTGCCGGCGGGGTCGCCCGCCTCGGACGAGCCCGACTTGGCGGCGATGGCCTCGAGCGGGTCGAAATCGTCGTCCGCCTCGTCGCCCCGGCCCAGCGCGGACAGCACCGTGGTCCACGTGGAGCGCACCTTCTGACGGCGGAAATGGTCGTAGATCGTGTTCTGCAGGATGCGCTGGAACAGCAGCGGCAGCTCGCCCGCCGGCTTGTCGGCATAGCGCTCGGTCAGCTTGAGCATCGCGTCCTGGACGATGTCGACGGCGGTGTGCTCGTCGCGCATGGCGTACATCGCCTGCTTGAAGGCACGCCGCTCGACTTCGGCGAGAAAGGCGGAAATTTCCTGTCGGGAGGCCAGTGGTTGCAACCTGTTGCAAGGTTCGCGGCGATTATAGGGTGTCACCTGCGCGCGGCGCGCACTGATTCCGTGCACGAAACGCGAATTGTTCACTGCAGCATCGGGCGCTTGATTCGAGTCGCATGATCCGCTAATGTTGGGGGGTCCGGCCCGGAAAAGCCGGATGTTGTGCTGCAAAAACGGACGTCTCGCAACGCCTCCGACGGCGCCACAAGCGCCAGGGAGCTCCCAAGCAACGCGAGACGGAAGTTTCCGCACCGAGCGACCTTCGGCAACCGTCGGGGCCCCGGGCGACCGCTTACCCGGCGTGTCGATCGATTTTGCAGGCGTAACGGCCCGCGCGCATGCGCCGGCCGGCGACCATTTTCGAGCGCGAGGCGACAAGATGCGATTGACGGGTGCGGAAATCACGATCCGCTGCCTCCAGGACGAAGGCGTCGAGTACGTCTTCGGCTATCCCGGCGGCGCGGTCCTCAACATCTACGACGAGCTGTTCAAGCAGGACAAGGTCAAGCACGTGCTCGTGCGCCACGAGCAGGGCGCGGTGCACGCGGCCGATGGCTATTCCCGGTCGTCGCAGAAGATCGGCGTCGCGCTGGTCACGTCCGGGCCCGGCGTCACCAATGCCGTGACCGGCATCGCCACCGCATACATGGACTCGGTGCCGATGGTCGTGCTGACGGGGCAGGTGCCGACGCACGCGATCGGCCAGGACGCGTTCCAGGAATGCGACACCGTCGGCATCACGCGCCCGTGCGTCAAGCACAACTACCTCGTCAAGAACGTCGACGATCTCGCGCTGACGATCAAGAAGGCGTTCTACCTCGCGCAAAGCGGGCGGCCGGGGCCGGTGCTGGTCGACATACCCAAGGACATCACGCAGGCGTCCGCCGAGTACAGCTATCCGAAGACGATCACGATGCGCTCGTACAACCCGGTGACCAAGGCGCATGCCGGGCAGATCAAGAAGGCGGTGCAGCTCCTGCTCGACGCCAAGCGGCCGATGGTCTACGCCGGCGGCGGGGTGATCCTGAACGATGCGGCGCCGCAGCTGACACGGCTGGTGCGGCTGCTCGGCTTTCCGTGCACCAACACGCTGATGGGCCTCGGTGGGTTCCCCGGCACCGACCCCCAGTTCACCGGCATGCTCGGCATGCATGGCACGTACGAATCCAACATGGCGATGCAGAACTGCGACGTGCTGCTTGCCGTGGGCGCGCGCTTCGACGACCGCGTGATCGGCGACCCCGCGCACTTCTCGCGCAGCGACCGCCGGATCATCCACATCGACATCGACCCGTCGTCGATCTCGAAGCGGGTCAAGGTCGACGTGCCGATCGTCGGCTACACGCGCGACGTGATGGAGGAGATGATCCGCCTGGTAGAGGGCTCGGCGCAGCGCCCCGACGCCGCCGCGCTCAAGGCATGGTGGGGCGAGATCAAGGAATGGCAGCGCACCGACTGCCTCAAGTACGACCGCAAGAGCAAGCTCATCAAGCCACAGTACGTGATCGAGAAGCTCTACGAGATCACCGGCGGCGACGCTTTCGTCACCTCGGACGTCGGCCAGCACCAGATGTGGGCGGCGCAGTACTACAAGTTCGCCAAGCCGCGGCGCTGGATCAACTCCGGCGGCCTCGGCACGATGGGCTTCGGCCTGCCGGCGGCGATGGGCGTGCAGCTCGCGCACCCGGGTGCCACCGTCGCGTGCGTCACCGGCGAGGCGTCGATCCAGATGTGCATCCAGGAACTGTCCACCTGCAAGCAGTACCACCTGCCGGTGAAGATCGTGAACCTCAACAACCGCTACATGGGCATGGTGCGGCAGTGGCAGCAGTTCTTCTACGGCAACCGCTACGCCGAGTCGTACATGGACGCGCTGCCGGACTTCGTCAAGCTCGCCGAGGCGTACGGCCACGTGGGCCTCAAGGTGGAGTCGCCGGGCGATGTCGAAGGCGCGCTGAAGGAAGCGTTCGCGCAGAAGGAGCGGCTCGTGTTCCTCGACTTCATGACCGACCAGAAGGAGAACGTGTTCCCGATGGTGCCGGGCGGCAAGGGGCTGACCGAGATGATCCTCGCGGAGGAGCTGTGAGCGCCGAAGGGCCGCCCCGAGGCGCGTGCCCCCCACGGGGGGGAAGGCGCGAAGCGACTTCGGGGGGGAGACAATGAGGCACATCTTGTCGATCCTGGTGGAGAACGAGGCCGGCGCGCTGTCGCGCATCTCCGGGCTCTTCTCGGCGCGCGGCTACAACATCGAGTCGCTGACGGTGGCGCCCACCGAGGACGCGACGATGTCGCGGATGACGATCGTCACCATCGGCTCCGACGACGTCGTCGAGCAGATCACCAAGCAGCTCAACAAGCTCGTCGAGGTGGTGAAGGTGGTCGACCTGACCGACGGCAACCACATCGAGCGCGAGCTGATGCTGGTCAAGGTGCGCGCCGCGGGCAAGGACCGCGACGAGATGAAGCGGCTCGCCGACATCTTCCGCGGGCGCATCCTCGACGTCACCGACAAGAGCTACACGATCGAGCTGACCGGCACCGGGTCGAAGCTCGACGCGTTCCTCACCGCGATCGAGCCGGGCGTCATCCTCGAGACCGTGCGCACCGGCGCCTCGGGCATCGGCCGCGGCGAACGCATCCTGCGCATCTGAACCCTCACGCGAACCACAAGGAACCCGACATGAAGGTGTACTACGAAAAAGACGCCGACCTTTCGCTGCTGAAAGGCAAGAAGATCACGATCGTCGGCTACGGCTCGCAGGGGCATGCGCACGCGCAGAACCTCGCCGATTCCGGCATGAAGGTGACCGTCGGCCTGCGCCGCGGCGGCGCGTCGTGGGACAAGGCGAAGAAGGCGGGCCTCAAGGTGGCGGAAGTGGCCGAGGCGGTGAACGGCGCGGACATCGTGATGATGCTGATGCCCGACGAGCACATCGCCGCAACCTACCGCACCGAGGTCGAGCCGCACATCAAGCAGGGCGCGACGCTCGCGTTCGCGCACGGCTTCAACATCCATTACGGCCAGGTCGCGCCGCGCGCCGACCTCGACGTGGTGATGATCGCGCCCAAGGCGCCGGGCCACACCGTGCGCTCGACGTATGTCGCCGGCGGCGGCGTGCCGATGCTGATCGCCGTGCACCAGGACGCGTCGAAGAAGGCGCGCGACCTGGCGCTCGCCTATGCCGCGGCCATCGGCGGCGCGCGTGCCGGTGTCATCGAGACCAATTTCCGCGAGGAGACCGAGACCGACCTGTTCGGCGAGCAGACGGTGCTCTGCGGAGGCCTGGTGGAGCTGATCAAGGCCGGCTACGAAACGCTGACCGAGGCGGGCTACGCGCCGGAGATGGCCTACTTCGAATGCCTGCACGAGGTGAAGCTGATCGTCGACCTGATCTACGAGGGCGGCATCGCCAACATGAACTACTCGATCAGCAACAACGCCGAATACGGCGAGTACGTCACCGGCCCGAAGATCGTCACCGCCGACACCAAGAAGGCGATGAAGGCCGCGCTCGACCGCATCCAGTCCGGCGAATACGCGCGCGACTTCATCCTCGAGAACCGGGCGGGGGCGCCGACGCTGCTGTCGCGGCGGCGGCTGACCGCGCAGCACTCGATCGAGGAGGTGGGCGAGAAGCTGCGCTCGATGATGCCCTGGATCAAGCGCAACAAGCTCGTCGACCAGACCCGCAACTAGGGCACGCCACCCGGTTCACGCCGGCTTCAGCGTCGCCGCGAGCGTGATCTCCGGGACGCTGGCCAGCGCCTTCGACAGCGGGCACTGGGCCTTCGCCGCGCGCGCGATCGTCTGGAACGCGGCGTCGTCGATGCCCGGCACCACCGCCTGCAGCGTGAGCGCGATGCGATCGATCGCAAATCCATCGCCGGCCATGACGAGGCGGACGCTCGCCGTGGTGTCGATCGACCGCGTTTCGAAGCCCGCCTTGTCGCAGGCGAACGAGAACGCCATGGTGAAGCACGCCGCGTGCGCGGCGCCGAGCAGTTCCTCGGGGTTGGTGCCGCGCCGGTCGTTCTCGAAGCGGCTGGCGTAGCCGTAGGGATAGGCCTTGAGGGCGCCGCTCTCGCTGCTGATCTCGCCGAGGCCGGCCTTGCCGCGGCCGGTCCAGTGCACGCTCGCTGTCTTTTCGGGCATTGCCGTTTCCTTTGCAAACGGAGGTGGAACAACGCGGTAACATGCGGCGGCTCGCGCGCCCGCCATGCCGCTCAAACCCGCCATCGGCCATCTCGACTGGGGCACTCTCTACGTTACCAGCGAGTGGGTCATCCGCATTGCCGCCCTAGTCTACGTGCCGCAGCGGCGCGTGCCCGCCGCGGCCCGCGCGTGGCTGCTGCTGATCTTCTTCCTCCCATGGTTCGGTCTGGTGCTGTACCTTTTGATCGGTCGCGCCTACATGCCGCGCCGGCGCTACCGCGTGCAGCGCCAGATCTACGAGCTGATCCGCGGTCTCGTGCCACGCGTGCCGGCGTTCGCCAGGGTCGCCGAGCACGCGGTATCCGCGGAGCTCATGCCGGCACTGCGCCTCGCGGATGCGCTGTCCGAGTTTCCCGCAGTCGGCGGTTGCCGCTTCGAGCTCCTGCCCGTCTACGACGTCGCGATCGACCGCATCGTCGCCGAAGTCGACGGCGCGCGGCGTTTCGTGCACCTCCTGTTCTATATTTTCGAGGACGACGTGGTCGGCCGCCGCGTCGCCGACGCGCTGGCGCGCGCCGCGGCGCGCGGCGTGGCAGTGCGCGCGCTGATGGATGCCGTGGGATCGCGCGGCGGCCTGCGCGCGCTGGCGCCGCGCCTGCGCGCCGCCGGGGTCGAGGTCGTGCCGGTGATGCCGTTGCGCCTGTGGGGCCCGAACGCGGCGCGATTCGACCTGCGCAACCATCGCAAGCTGATCGTCGTCGACGGCGAAGCCGCGTACTTCGGCTCGCAGAACATCGTCAGCGCGCATGCCAATCGCGGCCTCGTCAACGAGGAGATGCTGGTGCGCACGACCGGACCCATCGTGCGCCACCTGCATGCGGTGCTGCTCGGCGACCGCTACCTAGAGACCGGCACGCTGCCGCCCGAATCCGCCGATCTGTCGCCGCCGCCCGCGCCCGAGCGGGTCGAGCGCGGGCTCGCGCAGGTCGTGCCGAGCGGCCCCGGCTACAACGAAGGCACCGCCGAGGCGGTGATGATCGCGCTGATGTACGGCGCGCGCACGCGTGTCGTGCTGACCTCGCCGTACGTGATCCCGAGCGAAGCGTTCCTTGCGGCCATGACCAGCACCGCGCGCCGCGGCGTGATCGTGGATCTCATCGTCGACGCCGAATCCAACAAGCCGCTGGTGCAGCTCGCGCAGCAGTCGTTCTACGATTCGATGCTGCGCGCCGGCGTGCGCATCCACCGCCATCGCGGCAGCTTCCTGCACGCCAAGCACATGAGCATCGACGACGATGTCGCGCTGATCGGATCGTCGAATTTCGACATCCGCTCGTTCGCGCTGAATGCCGAGTTGAGCGTCCTGATCTGCGACCGCGGCGTCGTCGCCGACCTGCACGCGGTGCAGCAGGACTATCTCGCGCGATGCGACGCGGTGACGCTCGAGTCGCGGCGCCAACTCGCGCTGCCGCGGCGCGCGCTCGAGAACCTCGCGCGCCTCACGGACTCGCTGCTGTAGGACGCCGGTGAGCGCGTGCAGCACGCCGGTTGCTGAGTGCATCGCGCCGGCATTTCGCGCATGGGCCTCGCCGACGCGACATGCCGGTGAATCCCGCTGGCGCGCGCGCATCGCGGCGCTATACTTCGCGCCATGGCCACGTCACGCCGCTTCGCCGCAATGGCCACGCGCCAGCGCGGCTGGGCCGGACTCGTCGGCCTCCTGCTGGCACTCCTGATCGTCGCCTGGCTCGGGCGCACGCTGATCGCCCGGCTGCTGCCCGCGCCGGCCACCGTTGTCACGACCAAGGGCCGTGCGGATGGCACGCGCGTGCAAGGCGGCGCCGCGCCGGCCGACGCCGATGCCACCTCTGCGACGCCGGTGCCGCGCAACGAGCTCGAGCGCGCGCGCGGGCTCGAGTCCGACGTGCGACGTCAGGCGGCCGACCTCGAGAAGCGAATCGACGACGGTACGAAGTAGCGGCGGCTATACTCGCGCATCAGCCACCAAGCGCCGCGCACGCCAACTTGGCTTCTCCCGGATATCCGCATCCGTTGATCGCCCGCGAAGGCTGGCCGTTCGTGGCGATCGCGATCGTCGCCGCGGCGCTGCTCGGGTGGTGGTGGTGGCCGCTCGGCGTCGTCGGCGCGCTCGCCGCGATCTTCGTGCTGCAGTTCTTCCGCGATCCGCCGCGCGCGGTGCCGAGCGACGGCAATGCCGTGCTGTCCCCGGCCGACGGCCGCATCGTCGCCGTCGAGAAGACGCGCGACCCCTGGCTCGAGCGCGAGGCGCTCAAGATCAGCGTGTTCATGAACGTGTTCAACGTGCATTCCAACCGCAGCCCGGTCGACGCCGAAGTGATGCACGTCTGGTACACGCCGGGTGCGTTCGTCAACGCCGCGCTCGACAAGGCGTCGCTCGCCAACGAGCGCAACGCGCTGCACCTGCGCACCAACGAGGGCTTCGACGTCATCTGCGTGCAGGTCGCGGGGCTCGTCGCGCGCCGCATCCTGTGCTACGTGAAGGCCGGTGACCGCGTGGCGCGCGGCACGCGCTACGGCTTCATCCGCTTCGGCTCGCGCGTCGACGTCTACGTGCCGACGTCGTCCAAGCCGCGCGCCGCCGTCGGCGACGTCGTCTACGCGACGTCGACGATCCTCGCCGACCTCGTCTGACGGAGACCGCATGGTCGACTTCGACACCCAGCGCGCGTTGCGCAAGAACCGCATCCGCCGGCGCGGCATCTACCTCCTGCCCAACCTCTTCACCACCAGCGCGCTGTTCGCCGGCTTTTACGCGATCGTGCAGGGCATGGACGCGCGCTTCGACCTCGCGGCGATCGCCATCTACGTGGCGATGGTGCTGGACGGCCTCGACGGTCGCGTGGCGCGCATGACGCACACGCAGAGCGCCTTCGGCGCCGAGTACGACAGCCTGGCGGACATGGTGAGCTTCGGCGCCGCGCCCGCGCTCGTGATGTACGAATGGGTGCTGCGCGACATGGGCAAGCTCGGCTGGATCGCCGCCTTCGTCTACGTCGCCGGCGCCGCACTGCGACTCGCGCGCTTCAACACGCTGCTCGAGGTGGCCGACAAGCGCTGGTTCATGGGCATGCCGAGCCCGTCGGCGGCGGCACTCGTGGCAGGCTTCGTGTTCATCGTCGACGACTACATGGTCGATCCCAGCGGGCTGCGCTGGCTGGCGTGGGCGATCACCGTGTTCGCCGGCCTGACGATGGTGTCCAACCTCAAGTACTACAGCTTCAAGGCGATCAACCTGCGGCGCAGCGTGCCGTTCCTCGCGATCTTCGCGATCGTCCTCGTCATCGCCCTGCTTTCATACCAGCCCGCCACCGTGCTGTTCGCGGGATTCGTCGCCTATGCGATATCCGGCTTCATCGTCAGCGCCTTCATGCTGCGCAAGCGCAGGGTGCGCAACGCCTGAGGCGGCGGCGAGGCCGCACCTGCCGGCACGCGGCGCCACTGGCGCCCTGCGGCGAATTTGCGACACGGGCGGCGTCCACGCGGCGGATGGTCTTGCGCGGTGCGGCAAATTGCGCTAACGTCGTTGCCATGAACCGCTTCACCCCCGGCAGCGCCTCTTCCAAGGCCGCCCTTCGCGTCACCCTTGCCGCCAACGCGCTGGCAGGGACGCTCGCGCTGGCGCTCGGCCTGCTGCTGCTGCGCCTCGCGCGCACATAACCCAACCCCCCAATTCGAGCAGTTCCGTGGCAATGCGTCCCGCCGCCGGGAGGCGTTGTCGTCCCGTTGGTGGCGCCGCACTCGTCCGCCAGCGCGTCAGCCGAGGAAATCCGTCATGAGCACCGCCACACCGTCGCCGAAGCCGCAAGCCAAATACCAGCCGTTCGCGCCGATCGGGCTCGCCGACCGCCGCTGGCCGCAGCGCGCGATCGAGCGCGCGCCCGTCTGGTGCAGCGTCGACCTGCGCGACGGCAACCAGGCGCTGATCGAGCCGATGGACGCGGAGCGCAAGATGAAGATGTTCCGCCTGCTCGTCGCCATGGGCTACAAGGAGATCGAGGTCGGCTTTCCCGCGGCGTCGCAGACCGACTACGACTTCATCCGCAAGCTGATCGACGAGAACCTGATCCCGGACGACGTCACCGTGCAGGTGCTGACGCAGTCGCGCGAGCCGCTGATCCGGCGCTCGTTCGAGGCGCTCGAAGGTGCGGCGCGGGCGATCATGCACCTCTACAACTCGACGTCGACGACGCAGCGGCGCGTCGTGTTCAACCTCGATCGCGACGGCATCACGGCGATCGCCACGTCGGGCGCCCGGCTGATCCGCGACGTCGCGAAGCAGTACCCGGCGACGCAGTGGACGTTCGAATATTCGCCGGAGAGCTTCACCGCCACCGAGCTCGACTTCGCGCGCGACATCTGCGATGCCGTCACCGACGTCTGGCAGCCGACGCCGGCCAGCAAGGTCATCCTCAACCTGCCGTCGACGGTCGAGCTCGCCACGCCCAACGTCTATGCCGACCAGATCGAGTGGATGAGCCGCAACCTCGCGCGCCGGGACGCGATCGTGCTGTCCGTGCATCCGCACAACGACCGCGGCTGCGGCGTCGCCGCCGCCGAGCTGGCGCAGATGGCGGGCGCCGAGCGCGTCGAGGGTTGCCTGTTCGGCAATGGCGAGCGCACCGGCAACGTGTGCCTCGTCACGCTCGGCCTCAACCTGTACACGCAGGGCATCGACCCCGGCATCGATTTCTCGGACATCAACGCGATCATCCGCACCGTCGAATACGCCAACCAGATTCCCGTGCATCCACGCCATCCGTACGGCGGCGACCTCGTGTTCACCGCGTTCTCGGGCTCGCACCAGGACGC
>DATBOK010000025.1:0-12309 GCA_036553845.1 Casimicrobiaceae bacterium | reverse complement strand
ACACGTGGCAATACAGGTCGCCCGTGACCGACCCGCGCACGGGACGGATGCCCTTGTTGCGCAGGCGGAACACCTGGCCGGTCTGCGTCTCCGGCGGCACCTTCACCTTGGCGTGGCCGTCGAGCGTCGGGATCTCGAGCTCGCCGCCGAGCGCCGCCGTGGCGAAGCTGACCGGCAGTTCGCAATGCAGGTCGGCGCCGTCGCGCTGGAACACGGCGTGCGGCTTCAGGCTCACGACGACATACAGATCGCCGGCCGGACCGCCGTTGACGCCTGCCTCGCCTTCGCCGGCGAGCCGGATGCGATCGTCCTGGTCGACGCCCGCCGGGATCTTCACCGACAGCGTCTTGTGCTTGCGCACGCGGCCCGCGCCTTCGCAGGTGGCGCAGGGATCGGCGATGACCTTGCCGCGGCCGTGGCATTGCGGGCACGTCTGCTGCAGCGAGAAGAAGCCCTGCGACACGCGCACCTCGCCGCGGCCGTGGCAGGTCGGGCATTGCTTGGGCTGCGTGCCCGGCTTGGCGCCGCTGCCGTGGCAGGTCGCGCATTGCTCGAGCGTCGGGATGCGGATCTTCGCCTCGGTGCCGCGCGCGGCGTCCTCCAGCGACAGCTCGAGGTTGTAGCGCAAGTCGGCGCCGCGATACACGCCGTTGCCGCCGCGACCGCCGCGCTGCTGGCCGAAGATCTCGCCGAAGATGTCGCCGAACGCGTCGGCGAAGCCGCCGAAGCCCTCAGCGCCGCGCGCACCGGCGCCGAACGCCGCCGCCTGGTCGACACCGGCGTGCCCGAACTGGTCGTAGGCCGCGCGCTTGCGCGCGTCGGTCAGCACTTCATAAGCTTCCTTGCACTCCTTGAATTTCTCCTCGGACTCCTTGTCGCCGGTGTTGCGGTCCGGGTGGTGCTTCATCGCCATGCGGCGATAGGACTTCTTGATCTCGTCCTCGCCGGCATCGCGGTTGACGCCCAGCACGGAGTAGTAGTCGCGCTTGGCCACGGCTCACGCGCAGCCGGGCGCGCACGTGCGCCGCGGCCAATGATCGAAAGAAGTGCTGCGTTTCCCCATGACTCCCTGCTTCCTGCCTGATGCGCCGCGGCGGATTTTACTTTAAAGACCGAAACCCGGATTCACGCTTCGCGGGATTGACTGCGGAACTGCGCGACCAACGCGTGTTCGACAGGAACAACGCCCCAGTCCGGCATCGTCTGCATACTTGTGCGCGACACCGTCCGCAATGAGCGGCGCCGGGAGACGACGCTCCATTGCGGACAGGTAGTCCGTCGCGCTCGAATCCCTGACAGGCACGCGACAGTCCGCCGCGACGGACTACCGGTCCTTGACCTCGGTGAACTCCGCATCGACGACCTTCTCATCCGGCTGCCCGCTGCCGCTCGCGCCACCGCCGCCCGGCTGTCCGCCACCCGGCTGCCCGCCGCCACCGGGCTGGCCGCCGCCCGCCGCCGCCTGCGCCTGCGCGTACATGAGCTCGCCGAGCTTCTGCGAGGCCTTGGCCAGCGCTTCGGATTTCGCGGTCAGCGCTTCCTTGGTCGCTTCCTTGTCCTTCAATCCCGATTCGGCGTCGTTGATCGCCGACTCGATCTTCGAGCGCTCCGCGGCGTCGATCTTGTCGCCATACTCGGTCAGCGACTTCTTGACGCTGTGCACCAGCGCATCGAGGCCGTTGCGCGCCTGCACCGTCTCCATCAGCTTGCGGTCGTCCTCCGCATGGGTTTCGGCGTCCTTGACCATCGCCTGGATCTCGGACTCGGACAGTCCCGAGTTGGCCTTGATCGTGATCTTGTTTTCCTTGTTGGTCGCCTTGTCCTTGGCCGACACGTGCAGGATGCCGTTGGCGTCGATGTCGAACGTCACCTCGATCTGCGGCGTGCCGCGCGGCGCCGGCGGGATGCCCTCGAGGTTGAACTGGCCGAGGCTCTTGTTGCCGCCCGCCACGTCGCGCTCGCCCTGCAGCACGTGGATCGTCACCGCGCCCTGGTTGTCGTCGGCCGTGCTGAACACCTGGTTCGCCTTGGTCGGGATCGTGGTGTTCTTCTGGATGAGCTTGGTCATCACGCCCCCCAGCGTCTCGATGCCGAGCGACAGCGGCGTGACGTCGAGCAGCAGCACGTCTTTGCGCTCGCCCGCCAGCACCGACGCCTGGATCGCGGCGCCGACCGCCACCGCCTCGTCCGGATTCACGTCCTTGCGCGGATCCTTGCCGAAGAACTGCTTGACCGTGTCCTGCACCTTGGGCATGCGCGTCATGCCACCGACGAGGATCACGTCCGCGATGTCGCCGAGCTTGACGCCGGCATCCTTGATCGCCATCCGGCAAGGCTCGACGGTGCGCGCGATCAGCTCCTCGACCAGCGACTCGAGCTTGGCGCGCGTGATCTTCATCGACAGGTGCTTCGGCCCGCTGGCGTCCGCCGTGATGTACGGCAGGTTGATCTCGGTCTGCTGCAGGCTGGAGAGCTCGATCTTCGCCTTCTCGGCGGTTTCCTTGAGCCGTTGCAGCGCGAGCACGTCGTTCTTGAGGTCGACGCCCGATTCCTTCTTGAACTCGGTGACGATGTAGTCGATCAGGCGCTGGTCGAAGTCCTCGCCGCCGAGGAACGTGTCGCCGTTGGTCGACAGCACCTCGAACTGGTGCTCGCCGTCCACGGTGGCGATCTCGATGATCGAGATGTCGAACGTGCCGCCGCCAAGGTCGTAGACCGCGATCTTGCGGTCGCCTTCCTTCTTGTCGAGGCCGAACGCCAGCGCGGCCGCTGTCGGCTCGTTGATGATGCGCTTCACTTCGAGGCCGGCGATGCGGCCGGCGTCCTTGGTCGCCTGGCGCTGCGAGTCGTTGAAGTACGCGGGCACGGTGATCACCGCCTCGGTGACTTCCTCGCCGAGATAGTCCTCGGCGGTCTTCTTCATCTTGCGCAAGATCTCGGCCGACACCTGCTGCGGCGCGATCTTCTTGCCGCGGATCTCGACCCAGGCGTCGTTGTTGTCCGCCTTGACGATCTTGTAGGGCATCAGGTCGATGTCCTTCTGCACTTCCTTTTCCTCGAACTTGCGGCCGATCAGGCGCTTGACCGCGTAGATCGTGTTCTTGGCATTGGTGACCGCCTGGCGCTTGGCCGGCGCGCCGACGAGGATCTCGCCGTCGTCCGCGTAGGCGACGACCGAAGGCGTCGTGCGCGCGCCTTCCGAGTTCTCGATCACCTTGGGCGTGCCGCCCTCCATGATCGCGACGCAGCTGTTGGTGGTGCCGAGGTCGATACCGATGATTTTGGCCATGATGATGGGACTCCGCGATGCTGGGAAAATGTTGTCGGTTATCTTGGGTTGGCAGGCGGCCGCATCAAGCGGTGGCGCCCCCCGCCGTGCCGGCGACGCCACCGGAGGCCGCGCCGTCCGGCTTCGCCACGGCGACCAGCGCCGGGCGCAGCACGCGATCGTTCAGCAGGTAGCCTTTCTGGAACACCTGCACGACCGTATTGGCCGGCGCCTCCGAATCGATCATCGCCATCGCCTGGTGGCGATGGGGATCGAATCGCTCGCCGGCCGCCGCAATCTCGACGATGCCGGCCTTGGTCAGCGCGGCGTCGAGCTGCTTCAGGGTGAGCGCCACGCCCTCCCGCAGTGAATCGGCGTCGCCGGGCGACGAAAGCGACAGCTCCAGCGCATCCTTGACAGGCAGGAGCTCGACGGCGAACTTGTCGATGGCGTACTTATAGGCGCGCGCCACGTCCGCCTGGCCCTGCTTGCGCACGTTTTCCGTCTCGGCGCGGGCGCGGATCCAGGCGTCCTTCATTTCGGCCGCCTCCGTCTCGGCCCGGGCGAGCCGCGCCTCGAGGTCGTCGCCGGCGGCACCGCTGGCGCCGTTGCCGTCCGGGGGCGGTGAATAGGGAGTGTTTTCGGGGGTCATCCTCGGCTTCCTTCGCGTCCAATCCTCTAGGATGGGGCCCGCCGGGTGGCTTTCAAGGCTCGGTGCGCCAGTCCATTGCCACCGGCGTCGCGGCGCATCGCGCCCGGGGCCGCGGGCGCCTTCGGGCGACCCGGCGCGAGGGGCCCGGCCACCCAGGCGCGCGGGTGCGGGGCTCGGCGACACGGGAGACAGCATCGTCCCCCGCGGCCGGTCGCCGGCCGCGCGTTCCGCGGTCAGCGCTTGGCGCCCATCGCCTGTGCCCGCAGCAACGTCTGCTCGCGCTCGGCGGCATCCGGCGGCGCGACGAGCCAGCCCTGGAGATTGCGGAAGGCGAGATCGGCGAGCGCCGCAATCCACAGGGGATGGGTGTCGAGGCAGCGGATGGCCCGAAGCTCCTTGCCGCCGGCGGCGATGAACCGGTCGCGGCCCTCGATGCCGATCTCCTCGAGCGTCTCGAGGCAGTCGGCGACGAAGCCCGGGCAGAACACGTCGACCCGCCCGACCTTGTCGCGGCCGAGCTTGGTGAGGACGTCGGACGTGTACGGGGCGAGCCAGCGGGCGCGGCCGAATCGCGACTGGAAGGCCAGCGTCCACCGGTCGCGGGCGAAGCCGAGCTCGGTGGCGAGCAGGCGCGCCGTCTTCTGGCACTGGCAATGGTAGGGATCGCCCTGCTCGAGCGTGCGCCGCGGCAGGCCGTGGAACGACAGCACCAGGTGATCGGGCTGGCCGTGCTTCACCCAGTCGTCGTTGACGACCTGCGCCATCGCCTTGATGTATTTCGCGTCGTCGTGGAACGCGTCGACGAAGCGCAGCGCCGGCACGCGCCGCCGCGTACGCAGCGCGGCCGCCACGGCGTCGAACGCGCTGCCGGTCGTGCTGGCGGCGTACTGGGGATAGAGCGGCAGCACCAGGATCCGGTCGGCGCCGGCGTCGGCCAGCTTCGCCATCGCCGTGGCGATCGACGGCGCGCCATAGCGCATGCCGAGTTCGACGGCGCACAGGTCCGCCGGCAGCCCCGCCGTCTTGATTCGCTGCCCGAGGTAGCCCATCAGCAGCGTGCGCTGCTGCTGCGAGATCACCAGCAGCGGCGAGCCATCCCGGGTCCAGATCGCGCGGTAGCGCGCCGCCGATTTCGCCGGCCGCGTGCGCAGCACGAAGCCATGCAGCAACGGCCGCCATGCGATGGGCGGGATCTCGACGACCCGCGGATCGGCGAGGAACTCGGCGAGGTAGCGCCGCACCGCCTGCGGCGTGGGCGCCTGCGGCGTGCCGAGATTGACGAGCAGCACGCCGAGCCGCGGCATGCGGTCGTGGGCGAATCCCGGGGCATCCGTCATGCGCGACGGCTGCAGGCTCACTCGTCGCCTATCTGGTGGGCGAGCGCGCTCGACAGCAGCTTCGAGGTCAGCTCCACGATCGGGATCACGCGCTCGTACGCCATTCGCGTCGGGCCGATCACGCCGAGCGTGCCCACCACGCGACCGTTGACCTCGTAGGGCGCGGTGACCACGCTCATCTCGTCCAGGGGCTCGAGGCCGGACTCGCCGCCGATGTAGATCTGCACGCCCTGCGCTCGCTGCGACACGTCGAGCAGGTGCAGGAGCGACGAGCGCTCCTCGAACATGTCGAAGAGGCGCCGCAACCGCGACATGTTCGATACGAAGTCCTCGGTGGTCAGCAGGTTGCGCTCGCCGGCGACCACCACGTCGTCGCCGCCACTCGTCGCGTCCTCGCCGGCGTCGACGGCCGCCGTCATCAGATGCGCGATGTCGTCGCGCAGCCGCGCCAGGTCGGCCGCGAGGCGCTCGCGGATCACCGTGAACGGCTGGCCCGCGAACTGCTGGTTGAAGTAGTTGCTGGCCTCGGTGAGCTGCGCCTGGGAGTACGCGCGATCGCTGTGCAGGATGCGATTCTGCACGTCGCCTTCCGAGGTGACGATGATCAGCAGCACGCGGCGGTCGGACAGTCGCAGGAACTCGAGGTGACGGAAGCCGCCTTCGCGGCGCGGCGTCAGCACCACGCCGGCGAAGTGCGTCAGCTGCGACATCAGGTTGGCGGCCGAGGTGACGAGGCTTTGCGGGCGCGCGCCGCCGAACTCGCCTTCGAGGCGGTTGATCTCGACGGGCTCGAGCGGCTTCACCACCATCAGCGTGTCGACGAAGAAACGGTAGCCGCGCGGCGTCGGCACGCGTCCCGCCGACGTGTGCGGGCTCGTGATGAGGCCCATCTCCTCCAGGTCGGCCATGACGTTGCGCACGGTGGCCGGGGACAGCTCGAGACCGGACTGGCGCGACAGCGCGCGCGAGCCCACCGGTTGGCCGTCGGCGATGTAGCGCTCGATCAGCGTCTTCAGGAGGTGCGCGGCGCGGGCGTCGACCATCGCCCTATTCTAGTCAATATCCGGCATGCGCTCGGCGGCTTTCGTCGCCGCCCGCGGGCCGCTCCCCAGCGCGAAGCACATGGCGCAGCGTGCGAGTTTCGGCCGAAAGCGCGATGCCGGCGACGTCGCCCCCTGTGTTTAAATGCTGCCCATGCCCGCCTCGCCCGCCCGCTTTTCGCGCATCGCGCTCGTCGGACGATACGCCAGCCCGAGCATCGGCGTGCCGCTCAAGGCGCTGGTGGAGTTCCTGCGGGCGCGCGGCCACGCGATCGTGCTGGAGAGCGAAACGGCGCGCTACACGTCGCTGCCCGATTTGCCGACGGCCGACGCCGAGACCATCGGCGCCGGCGTCGACCTCGCGGTGATCCTCGGCGGCGACGGCACGATGCTGACGGTCGCGCGCAAGCTCGCGGCATTCGACGTGCCGCTGATCGGCATCAACCAGGGCCGCCTCGGATTTCTCACCGATGTGCCACTCGCGGCGATGACGTCGACGCTCGGCACGATGCTCGACGGCGCCTACGTCGAGGAGGCACGCACGCTGCTGGCGGCGACGATCGAGCGCGCGGGCAAGCCCAGCGAGGAAACACTGGCGCTCAACGACGTCGTCGTCAACCGCGGCAGCCACGGCAGCGTGATCGAAGTCGGCGTCGACATCGACGCGCGCTTCGTCTACGGCATGCGTGCCGATGGCGTGATCGTCGCCACGCCCACGGGATCGACCGCGTACGCGCTGTCGGCGGGCGGTCCGATCGTCGATCCCGGGGTGCCGGCCCTCGTGCTGGTGCCGGTCGCACCGCACGCACTCACCTACCGGCCGATCGTCATCGCCGATGGCTCGCACATCACGATCAGCGTGCAGCGCGGCATCGACGCCGCCGTCAACTGCGACGGCCAGGCGTATTTCGCGCTGGCCGAGGGTGACAGGGTGCACGTGCGCCGGGCCGCGCGCGGGGCGCGTTTCCTGCACCCGCAGAACCACGATCATTTCGCGATGCTGCGCGAGAAGCTGCATTGGAGCGAGACGCCCGAGCGGCTGGCGGCGCGCCGGCCGCCCGACGCGGCGGCATCCGCCTGACACGCGGGGCCGCGGCGATGCTGCGCGCGCTCTCGATCCGCAATTTCGTCGTCGTCGATGCGCTCGACGTCGAGTTCGACGCCGGCTTCACCGTGCTGACCGGCGAAACGGGCGCCGGCAAGTCCATCCTCGTCGACGCGCTGGCGCTTCTCATCGGCGATCGCTTCGACGTGCGCCAGCTGCGCGCCGGTGCCGCGCGCGCCGAGTTGTCGGCCGTTTTCGACGCGGCGTCGATTCCGCATGTGCGCGCATGGCTCGACGCCGAAGGCCTCGCCGGCGACGACGGCGAGGTCCTGCTGCGGCGCACGCTCGATGCCCAGGGCCGCTCCCGCTCATGGATCAACGGGCATGCGGCCACGCTCGCCCAGGTTGCGGCACTGGGCGAGATGCTGCTCGACCTGCACGGGCAACACGCGCACCAGGCGCTGGCACGCGCGCCGATGCAACGCACGCTGGTCGACGCATACGGCGGATTCCTGGCGCTTGCACGCGAGACCGCCGAGGCGTTCAAGGCATGGCGTAGCGCGCTTGGCGCGCGCGACGCGGCGCGCCATGGCGCCGACGCGCTGGCGCGCGAGCGCGACGAGCTCGCGACGCGGCGCGACGAGCTCGCCAGGCTCGCCCCCGGTGACGGCGAATGGGCGGCGCTGGCCGCGACGCAGTCGCGCCTCGCCCACGCGGCGGCCCTGATCGACACCGCCGCCGCCGCCGAGACCGCGATCGACGGCGACGGTGCGATCACCGCGCAGCTTCACGTGCTCGTGCAGCGGCTGTCGCAGGCGGCGGCGCACGACCCGGCGATCGGCGACATCGCGGCGACGCTCGCGTCGTCGGCCACCGAGCTCGATGACGTCGCGCGCACGCTGCGCGAGTACCTGCGCCGGCTCGATGCCGACCCGCAGGCGCTGATCCTCGCGGAGGAGCGCCTGGCCGCCCTGCACGATGCGGCGCGCAAGTATCGCGTTCGCCCGGAAGCGTTGCCGGAGCTGCTCGCCGAGACCGAGGCGCGGCTCGCGCAACTGGCTGCGGACACCGACGTTGCGGCGCACGACGCTCGCGCCGCGGCCGCGGAGCGCGCCTATCGCGAGCATGCCGGCACGCTGACGAAGAAGCGTCGCCTGGCGGCGAGCGAGCTGTCGACGCACGTGACGGCTGCGATGCAGACGCTGGCGATGCGCGGCGGCCGCTTCGAGGCGCGTGTCGCGCCGCTGGCCGAAGCCGCGAGCCACGGTCTCGAGAACATCGAATTCGACGTCGCCGCGCATCCGGCGCAGGCCCCGGGACCGCTGGCCAAGGTCGCGTCGGGCGGCGAGCTGTCGCGCGTGGCGCTGGCGATCGCCGTCGCGGCGAGCGAGGTCGCCGGCGTGCCGACGCTGGTGTTCGACGAAGTGGATGCCGGCATCGGCGGCGCGGTCGCGGCCACCGTCGGCAAGCTGCTGCAGTCGCTCGGGGCGACGCGCCAGGTGTTCTGCGTCACGCACCTGGCCCAGGTGGCGGCCCACGCCGACCATCATTTCCGCGTGCGCAAATCGGATGTGGGCGGCGCGGTCGCCAGCGAGCTTACGGCGCTGGACGGCGACGCGCGCGTCGACGAGCTGGCACGGATGATGGGGGGCGCGGCGATCACGGCGACCACGCGCGCGCATGCGCGCGAGCTCTACGACCTGCACCGGCGGGGGAAAGCGGCGCGCAAGGCGAAGCGCGCCTGATCGCGCGTCAGCGGCGCCTGGCGCCGGCGGTGTCCGCCGTGGGGACAGCCTTGATCGTGCCATGCACGGACTTGCGCGCGCGGCTCGACGGGGCGGCCTTGGCCGGCGGCAGCGTGTTGCCCGTCTCGAGCCAGTACTTGACGCGGTTGGCGTCGGCGATGCGGGTGTACTTGCCAACCGAGTCGAGCAGCACGATGACGAACGGCTTCTTGGCGATCTCGGCCATCATCACGAGGCAGCGCCCGGCTTCGTTGATGAAGCCGGTCTTCTGCAGCTTGATGTCCCACTTGTCGGACCCGACCAGCCGGTTCGAATTGTTGAAGCCCATGATGCGGCCGGTGGGCTGCACCTCGACATAGTGCGAGGGCGTGGTGGTGAATTCGCGGATCAGCGGATAGTCGGCGGCCGCGGCCACCATCTTCGCCAGCTCGTGCGCGGTGGATACGTTCTGCGGCGAGAGCCCGGTGGCGTCGTGGAAGCTCGTGTGCGTCATGCCGAGCGCGAGTGCCTTCGCGTTCATCGCGGCGACGAACGCAGGAGTGCCGCCCGGGTAGCTGCGCGCCAGCGCCGACGCCGCGCGGTTTTCCGACGACATGAGCGCGAGCTGCAGGAGCTCGCGTCGCGTCAGCTCGGTGCCCATGCCCAATCGCGAGCGGCTGCCCTTCAGGTAGTCGAAGTCGTCGCTGTCGATCGTCACCGTGGCATCGAGGTCGGGATGCGCGTCGAGCACGACCATCGCCGTCATCAGCTTGGTGATCGAAGCGATCGGCGTCACCTCGTTGGCCGACTTGGCGTAGACGGTCTCGTGATTGGCCGGATCGATGATGAGCACATTCGCCGAGCCGAGCTTGAGCTTGGCGGGGTCGAGCGTGCCGGTGTCCGCGGTTGCCGCCAGGGCAGTCGCAAAAAACGCAGCAAATACAATGGGTCTAGCGAGGATCATGATGCGAAACACGAATTGCCAGAACGCGTTATAGCATGCCGGGCGGGGAGATTGAAATCCGCAGGGTGACGGACGGCGCCCTCGAATGTTGCGCCGCCGCTACAGAACGGCCGTACCGCCAGCGTCGTTGACAGCCGGCCGGTCGATGGCGTGGTCCGTCCGCCGCGAGCGCTTGCCACTCGTGGCGGGGCCGCGCCCGGCGCCTGCACCCCGCGTGACGCCTATTCCGCGGCGAGCGCGCTGCGCTCCGCGGCCTTCGCCGCGCGGTCCTCGGACTCCTGCAGCCGCCACATGCGCGCATAGGCGCCGCCGGCCGCGAGCAGCGATGCGTGCGTGCCACGCTCGACGATGCGGCCCGCTTCCAGCACGAGGATCTCGTCGGCGTCGACGATGGTCGACAGGCGATGCGCGATGGTGAGGGTGCTGCGCTCGCGCGAGATCTCCGCCAGCTCGGCCTGGATCAGCTTTTCCGACTTGGAATCGAGCGCGGACGTCGCCTCGTCGAACACCAGCACCGCCGGCGCCTTGAGGAACGCGCGCGCGATCGCCACGCGCTGCTTCTCGCCGCCGGAAAGTTTGAGTCCGCGCTCGCCGACCGGCGTGGCATAGCCGTCCGGCAGCGTGACGATGAAATCGTGGATCTGCGCAAGACGCGCGGCGGCGACGATGTCGTCGTGCGTCGCACCGGGCCGCCCGTACGCGATGTTGTACTCGATCGAATCGTTGAAGAGTACCGTGTCCTGCGGCACGATGCCGATCACCGCGCGCAGGCTCGCCTGCGTGACGTCGCGCAGGTCCTGGCCGTCGATCGTGATGCGCCCGCCGGTGACGTCGTAGAAGCGGAACATGAGGCGCGCAAGCGTCGACTTGCCCGCTCCCGACGGCCCGACCACGGCCACCGTGCGGCCCGCCGGAATCGTGAACGACACGTCGTGCAGGATCTGGCGCTTCGCGTCGTAGCCGAAGTCGACGTGCTCGAAGCGCACGACGCCGCCGCCGACCGCGAGCGCCGCGGCGCCGGGCCGGTCGCGCACCTCGGCGTGCTCCTCGATCAGCGCGAACAGGCGCTCCATGTCCGCCAGCGCCTGCTTCATTTCGCGGTAGATGACGCCGAGGAAGTTGAGCGGGATATAGAGCTGGATCATGAAGGCGTTGACCAGCACGAGGTCGCCCACCGTCATCGATCCGCCGACGACGCCGGCGGTGGCGCGCCACATGATCAGCGACACCGCGATCGCGATGATCGCGCTCTGCCCGACGTTGAGCACCGACAGCGACGTCTGGCTCTTCACCGCCGCGTGCTCCCAGCGCTCGAGGCTGTCGTCGTAGCGGCGCGCCTCGAAGGCCTCGTTGCCGAAGTACTTCACGGTCTCGTAGTTGATGAGGCTGTCGACGGCGCGCGAGTTGGCGCGGCTGTCGAGCTCGTTCATCTGCCGGCGGAAATGCGTGCGCCACTCGGTGATGCCGATGGTGAACGCGATGTAGATGACGAGCGCGCCGCCGGTGATGGCGATGAACGACACGTCGTAACGGGTAGCGAGGATCACCGCCACCAGCGAGATCTCGACCAGCGTCGGCAGGATCGAGAACAGCGTGTAGCCGATCAGCGTGGAGATGCCGCGCGTGCCGCGCTCGACGTCGCGGGTGAGGCCGCCGGTCTGCCGGTCGAGATGGAAGCGCAGCGACAGCGCGTGCAGGTGGCGGAACACGGTCAGCGCGATCGTGCGCACCGCACGCTGGGTCACGCGCACGAACAGGATCTCGCGCAGCTCGGTGAACACCGTGGTCGACAGCCGCAGCGCGCCGTACGCGACGAGCAGCGCCAGCGGCACGACGAGGATCGCGAGCTTCTGGTCGAGGTTGTCGACGATGTGCTTGAGCACGATCGGCACGCCGACGTTCGCCACCTTGGCCGCGACGAGGCAAATCACCGCCGCGATCACGCGTGCCTTGTAGCGCCACAGGTACGGCAGCAGCGTGCCGATGGTCTGCCAGTCGCTGCCGCGCATGCGGCGCGGCGCGGGCGGTGCCGGCGACGGTATGGTCGGGTTGCGGTGATGCATCGGCCAAGTCTAGCAGTGCCGGAACACGCCGTTTCGGGGCGGCGTGGCGGCGAAACTTCGACGGCGACGCGCGGCGTCGCCGGGCGCGGGCGAAGGCCTATCCGTCGTGGGGCTCGACCGCCTTCGCCGGGGCTGCATCGTGCATGTCGGCGCGGGCCTCGGCGCGCGAGTTGGCGCGGCTGTCGAGCTCGTTCATCTGCCGGCGGAAATGCGTGC
>DATBOK010000206.1:0-12438 GCA_036553845.1 Casimicrobiaceae bacterium | reverse complement strand
ACCGCCCACCGAAGCCGCCAAGGCGCCGGAAACGCCTGCGCCGGCAACGACGCCGCCGAGCGAGCCGCCGAAGGCCGTGACACCGCCGCCCAAGGCGGCGCCGAAGGCTGCCGCCAAGGCGCCGAAGCCGTCACCGTCGTTCTTCGATCAGCTGACGGACGCGATTCCGCTGTGGGCGCTCGCGCTCGCGGCCGCGGCGATCCTCGGCCTCATCGTCGTGCTGCTGTCCTCGCGCCGGCGCAAGACGACCAAGTTCGAGGACAGCATCATCTCGGGCACCGACATCAAGACCAACACGGTGTTCGGCTCGACCGGCGGCGGCGTCGTCAATACCGGCGACAACTCGCTCGCCAGCGACTTCAGCCGCGAAGGGCTCGGCAACATCGACACCGACGAAGTCGATCCGATCGCCGAAGCCGAGGTGTACCTCGCGTACGGTCGCGATGCGCAGGCCGAGGAAATTCTCAAGGATGCGCTGAAGAAGGATCCTGCGCGCCAGGAGATCTACCTCAAGCTCCTCGAGATCCACGCCCAGCACAACAAGCCGTCGGCGTTCGAGACGGTCGCCGCCGAGCTCTACGCGCAATGCCAGGGCCAGGGCGAAGTCTGGCAGAAGGCCGTGGCGCTGGGCCGCCAGCTCGATCCCAATAACCCGATGTTCGCCGAAGGCGCGACGCCGCCGGCGCGCGCCGCCGCTGCGAGCGCGGCCGCGGACGAGGGCGATGTGTTCACGATGGGCCCCGACCTGACGCTGCCGCCGAAACATCCGCCCGGCGGCATCGACATGCAGCTCGACGACGAGATCACGGTGTCGCCGTCGTCCGGCGTCGAGCCGCCGCGGCCGAAGACGCCTGCGGACATTCTTGCCGGCGCCGACCGCACGCTTGCGCGCAGCGCCAGCGAGACGATCGCCGACAAGGCGCATGCGGCGACATCGTCGATCGCGGCCACCGCCGCTGCGGGCGCCGCCGCCGTCGGTGCCGCCGCGGTCGCCGCGAAGTCGAAGATGGACCTCGACTTCCATCTCGACGACGAAGACAAGCCGGCGCCGATGCGCGCACCGCGCGAACCGGAACCGGAGCCCGAGCTCGCTGCAGCGCACGCCGATGCGCCCGCGTCCGCCGCCGATCGCCTCGCCCGGCCGGCCGCGGCAATGGAGCTCGACAAACTCGACCTGTCGTTCGATCCGGACAAGGCGACCTTCGAAGATCCGACGCCGTCGGTGCTCGACGGCCAGTGGCACGATGCGGCGACCAAGCTCGATCTCGCCAAGGCCTATCAGGAAATGGGCGACGTCGAGGGCGCGCGCGAGATCCTGCAGGAAGTGCTGCACGAAGGCGACGAGCAGCAGCGCACCGAAGCGCAGGCGATCCTGACCAAGCTCGGCTGACGCCGCGGCACTCCTCGTGACGGCGGGCCCTCGCGGGTCCGCCGTTTTGATTTGCACGCTCCCATGCGCATAGCTCTCGCCCTCGAATACGACGGCCGCACGTTCTGCGGCTTCCAGTCGCAGCCCTCGCGCTGCGGCGTGCAGGACGCGCTCACCGCGGCCGTCGGCAAAGTCGCTGCGCACGCGGTGACGGTGATCGCCGCGGGCCGCACCGACACCGGCGTGCACGCGACCTCGCAGATCGTGCATTTCGACGCGCAGCACCCGCGTCCGCCGACGGCCTGGGTGCGCGGCGTCAACGCGCTGCTGCCGCCGCCGGTCGCGGTGCTGTGGGCGCGCGAAGTGGGCGACGATTTCCATGCGCGCTTCGCGGCGCGTGCGCGGCACTACACCTATCTGCTGCGTTGCCGGGGCGAGCGTGCCGGCCTCGAGGCCGGGCGTGTCGGCTGGTACCATCGTGCGCTCGACGTGGCGGCGATGCGCGCGGCGGCGACGCTGGTCACCGGCCGTCACGACTTCTCGGCGTTTCGCGCGGCCGAATGCCGGGCGAAGACGCCGGTGCGCGACCTCTGGCGTTGCGACATCGCGAACCAGGACACGCTCGTGCGCTTCGATTTCTCCGCGGACGGTTTCCTGCAGCACATGATTCGCAACCTGGTGGGCGCATTCGTCGCCGTCGGCAACGGCAGCCGGCCGGTCGCATGGCTGGGCGAGCTGCTCGCCGCGCGCGACCGCACGCAAGGCCCGGCGACGTTCGCCGCCGACGGGCTCTATTTCACCGGCGCCGACTTCGACGCGCGGCATGCGTTGCCGCCGACGCGCCGCGACGTGTTGCCGATCGGCGGCGCATGACGACGCGCGTCAAGATCTGCGGCATCACGCGCATCGACGATGCGCTCGCCGCCGCGCACGCGGGCGCGCACGCGATCGGCCTCGTCTTCTGGGCGGGCACGCCGCGGCGCGTCGACGTCGCCACGGCGCGCGCGATCGTCGCCGCGCTGCCGCCGATGGTGGGCGTGGTCGGGCTGTTCGTCGATCCGACGGCGGACGACGTGCGCGCCGTGCTCGAAGCGGTGCCGCTCGATCTGCTGCAGTTCCACGGCGACGAGGCGCCGGAGTTCTGCGGCGCGTTCGGCCGCCGCTACCTGAAGGCGATCGCGGCGAGAGAAGGCGTCGATTTGCTAAGATGCGCTGCGCGGTATGCGGATGCTGCGGCGTGGATCTTCGACGCGCACGTCCCCGGCGACCTGCCCGGGGGCACGGGACGCACGTTCGACTGGTCGCGACTGCCGCGCGAGAGCGCGCGACCTGTCGTGCTGTCGGGCGGTCTGCACGCCGACAACGTCGGCACGGCGATCCGCGCCGTGCGGCCCTTCGCCGTCGACGTGTCGTCGGGCGTCGAGGCGCTGGACGCGGCAGGAAAGGCGCGCCGAGGCATCAAGGATGCCGCGCGGATCGTCGCATTCATCGAGGCGGTACGCCATGCAGATGACCGAATTGAAGGCTGAGCTTCGCTACGACCTGCCGGATGCGCGCGGCCACTTCGGCGCATATGGGGGCGTGTTCGTCGCCGAGACGCTGATGAGCGCGCTGGCGGAGCTCGACGCGGGCTACACGCGCTACCGCCGCGATGCGGAATTCGTCGCCGAGCTCGAGGACGAGCTCGTGCACTACGTCGGCCGTCCCTCGCCGGTGTACCACGCCAGGCGCTGGTCGCAGGAGCTCGGCGGCGCGCAGATCTGGCTCAAGCGCGAGGACCTGAACCACACCGGCGCGCACAAGATCAATAACTGCATGGGCCAGGCGCTCCTCGCGCGCCGCCTCGGCAAGAAGCGCGTGATCGCCGAGACCGGCGCCGGACAGCACGGCGTGGCCACCGCGACGGTCGCCGCGCGCTTCGGCATGGAATGCGTGGTGTACATGGGCGCCGAGGACATCGAGCGCCAGGCGCAGAACGTGTTCCGCATGAAGCTCCTCGGCGCGACGGTGGTGCCGGTGACGTCAGGCACGCGCACGCTCAAGGACGCGCTCAACGAGGCGATGCGCGACTGGGTGACCAACGTCGACTCGACGTACTACATCATCGGCACCGTCGCCGGTCCGCATCCGTACCCGATGATGGTGCGCGATTTCCAGAGCGTGATCGGCCGCGAGTGCCGGACGCAGATGCCGCGCGACGCCGGCCGCGATCCCGACGCCGTGATCGCCTGCGTCGGCGGCGGCAGCAACGCGATGGGCATCTTCCATCCGTACATCGACCGCACCGGCGTCGAGCTGATCGGCGTCGAGGCCGCGGGCGAGGGCATCGCCACCGGCCGCCATTCGGCGTCGCTCACGGCCGGCCGGCCCGGCGTGCTGCACGGCAACCGCACCTACCTCCTGCAGGACGCCGACGGCCAGATCCTCGGCACGCACTCGATCTCGGCGGGGCTCGACTACCCCGGCGTGGGTCCCGAGCACGCGTACCTCAAGGACACCGGCCGCGCGCGGTACGTGAGCGTCACCGACGACGAGGCGCTCGCCGCGTTCCACGCCTGCTGCCGAATCGAGGGCATCATCCCCGCGCTCGAGTCGGCGCACGCGCTCGCGTACGCGACGCAGCTCGCACCGACGCTGTCGTCCGATCGCATCCTGCTCGTGTGCCTTTCCGGCCGCGGCGACAAGGACATGAACACCGTGGCGACGCGGAGCGGGCTCGACTTCGCGCGCACGGCGAAGCCCTGATGGCGCCCGCCAACCGCATCGAGCGGCGGATGGCGGCGCTCGCGGCCGCGGGCCGCACTGCGCTCGTCCCGTACGTGACCACCGGCGACCCGTCGCTCGCCGTCACGCGTGCGCTGCTACCC
The DNA here is from genome assembly GCA_036553845.1 of Casimicrobiaceae bacterium. GTDB lineage: Bacteria > Pseudomonadota > Gammaproteobacteria > Burkholderiales > Casimicrobiaceae > VBCG01. Next base: position 8,202 of record DATBOK010000206.1, on the reverse strand, counting down.
GCGCTGGTTGACGCCGGCGCGGATGTCATCGAGCTCGGCGTGCCGTTTTCCGACCCGATGGCCGACGGCCCGGTGATCCAGCGCGCGTCCGAGCGCGCGCTCGCGCAGCATGTCGGCCTCGGCGACGTGCTCGAGGTTGCGCGGCAGTTTCGCCGGCGCGACGACACCACGCCGCTGGTGCTGATGGGCTACCTCAATCCGCTCGAGGCGATGGGCATTCCCGCGTTCGTCGCGCGCGCGAAGGATGCGGGGGTGGACGGCGTGATCGTGGTGGACTGTCCGCCGGAGGAAATGGACGCGCTCGAGCCGCAGTTGCGCGACGCGGGCATCGCGCCGATCTTCCTCATCGCGCCGACCACGCCGGAGGCGCGGATCGCGGCGATCGCCGGCAAGGCGCGCGGCTACGCGTACTACGTGTCGCTCAAGGGCGTCACCGGCGCGGCAAATCTCGATGCCGCCGACGTCGGTGCGCACCTCGCTGCGATTCGCCGGCACTTGCGCATCCCGGTCGGCGTCGGCTTCGGCATCCGGGACGCGGCCGGCGCGCAGGCGATCGCCGCGCACGCCGACGCCGTCGTGATCGGCTCGCGGCTGATCCAGGAAATGGAAGACGGACCGGCCGCAGGCGCGGTGGCACGCGCCGCGGCCTGGCTCGCTGGCATCCGCCACGCGCTCGACGCGGTGCGGAAGCACGCGGCGTAGCGCAGGCAAAGGAGATCGCACGATGAGCTGGCTGCAAAAGCTGCTACCGCCGCGGATAAAGAGCTCTCCCGGCGGGCGCAAGCAGGCGATGCCGGAGGGCCTGTGGGTCAAGTGTCCTGCCTGCGAGGCGACGCTCTACCGCACCGACCTCGAGAAGAACCTCTTCGTGTGCCCGAAGTGCAATCACCACGGGCGCATCGCCGCGCGCGAGCGGCTCGACATGCTGCTCGATCCCGACGGCCGCTACGAGATCGGCTCCGAAGTGGTGCCGATCGACAGCCTCAAGTTCAAGGACCACAAGAAGTATCCGGAGCGCCTCGCGGCAGCGCTCGAGGAGACCGGCGAGACCGACGCGCTGGTGGTGATGCAGGGCAGCGTCAAGAGCCTGCCGCTCGTCATCGCCGCGTTCGAATTCGAGTTCATGGGCGGCTCGATGGGCTCGGTGGTCGGCGAGCGCTTCGTGCGCGGCGTGCGCGTCGCCTACGAGAACCGCGTGCCGTTCGTCAGCATTGCCGCGTCGGGCGGCGCACGCATGCAGGAAGGCGTCAATTCGCTGTTCCAGATGGCGAAGACCACGGCCGTGCTGCAGGAGCTGTCGCACGCCCAGCTGCCGTATGTCTCCATCCTCACCGACCCGACGATGGGCGGAGTGTCGGCGTCGTTCGCATTCGTCGCCGACGTCGTGATCGCGGAGCCCGGCGCGCTGATCGGGTTCGCCGGTCCGCGCGTGATCGAGCAGACCGTGCGCGAAAAGCTGCCCGAGGGCTTCCAGCGCGCCGAATTCCTGCGCGACAAGGGTGCCATCGACATGATCGTCGACCGCCGCGAGCTGAAGAACGAGCTCGCGCGCACGCTCGCCCTGCTGACGCGCCAGGTGGCGCCCGCCGCCTGACGATGGCCGCGGCGCCGGCCCGGCCCGATTCGCTGCAGGGCTGGCTCGCCTACCTCGAGACGCTGCACCCGCAGGCGATCGCGCTCGGCCTCGCGCGCGTGCAACAAGTGCTCGCGCGCCTGGACATCGCCTTCGCGTGCCCGGTCGTCACCATCGCCGGCACCAATGGCAAGGGCTCGACCGCGGCGCTGCTCGCGGCGATCCTGCGCGCCGCCGGCTACCGCGCCGGCCTCTACACGTCGCCCCACATCCTGCGCTACAACGAGCGCGTGGTCGTCGATGGCGCCGAAGCGTCCGACGCCGCGCTGTGCGCGGCATTCGGCGCCGTGGAAAGCGTGCGCGGCGACACGCCGCTCACGTACTTCGAGTTCGGCACACTCGCGGCATTCGTGCATTTTTCGCGACAAAGGCTCGACGCGCTGGTGCTCGAGGTGGGGCTGGGCGGCCGCCTCGACGCGGTCAACGCGATCGACGCCGACATCGGCGTGCTGACCCGCGTCGGCATCGACCACACCGATTTCCTCGGCGACACGCGCGAGGCGATCGGCTACGAGAAGGCAGGCATCTTCCGCGCAGGGCGTGCGGCGGTAGTCGGCGAGCGCGACATCCCGGCGAGCGTGGTTGCGCACGCCACGGCGATCGGCGCGACGCTGGTGCGGCTCGGCCTCGAATACGATTACACCGACGAGCGCATGCAATGGCGCTATCGCGGCCCCGGCGGCGCGCGCTACGGGCTGCCGGTGCCGGCCCTGCGCGGCACGTTCCAGCTCGCGAACGCCGCCACCGCGCTCGCGGTCATCGACTTGCTGCACGCGCGCCTGCCGGTGGCGGCGGGAGCGGTGCGCGATGGCCTCGTGCGCGTGGAATGGCCGGCACGCTTCCAGGTGCTGGCGGGACGCCCGCTGGTCGTGCTGGACGTCGCGCACAATCCGCAGGCCGCCGCGACGCTCGCGGCCACGCTCGGCGAGATGGGCTTTCATCCGCGCACCTACGCCGTGTTCGCGGCACTCGCCGACAAGGATGTCGAGGGCATCGTGCGCGCCGTCGCCCCGCGAATCGACCGCTGGTTCGTCGCTTCGACCGGCGGCGCGCGTGGTCAGCCGGCCGCGCGGCTCCGCGAGCGAATGGCAACTGCCGGCATCGACGCCGGCACCATCGACGCCAGCGACGACATCGCCACGGCTTTCGCCAGGGCCGGCGACATGGCGAGCGAGGCTGATAGAATCGTCGTCTTCGGCTCCTTCGTCACCGTGGCCGCGGTCCTTGCCGCGCGTGCCGTCACCCAAGCGACCTGACTTCATGCCGCCCACCGCCGACGCCAATCTCGACGAACTGAAGCGGAAGGCGCGGCGGCGCCTGGTGGGCGCCGTGGTGCTCGCGCTCGCCGCCGCCGTGTTCGTACCCATGCTGCTCGAAAGCGATGAGCGCCCGCTCGGCGACGACGTCGCCGTGCGCATTCCCTCCGTCGACCAGGGCAAGTTCGTCAATCGCATCAATTCGCCGGGTGGCGGCGACAAGGGCGCGCCGGCGAAGGCGGCGCCGGCGCCTGCGGCACCGAGCCCGGTCACGGCGCCCGGCAGCGGCGGCGATGCGGGTGCCGCCGGCACCGCGCCCGCTGCCGCGAATCCCGTGGCCGCGACACGCGACGCCCCCGTCGCGTCGGCTGCTGCGCCCGCGCCCACCGCCGACGCGGCGGCGCCGAAAGCTTCCGCGGCGCCGTCGAAGGCCGCTGCCGAGCCGGCCGCCAAGGCGGTCGCGACGCCGAAGCCGGCCACCGGTGGCGGCTTTGTCGTGCAGCTCGCGGCCTTCGCCGACGACAAGGGCGCGAATTCGCTCGCCACCCGCCTCAAGAAATCCGGCCATCCGGCGTTCACCGAACCCGTGACGACCTCGCACGGCACGCTGTGGCGCGTGCGCGTCGGTCCGTACGCGACGCGCGACGAGGCGAACACTGCGCGTGACCAGCTGAAGCGCGAGGGCCAGAACGGCATCGTCGCGGCGCGCTCGTCATGACCGGCTTCGATCTCGTGCTGGGCGCGGTCATCATCGGCTCGGCGCTGCTCGCGCTGCTCCACGGCATCATCAAGGAGATCTTCTCGCTGGCGGCCTGGATCGTCGGCCTCGGCGCGGCGATCCTGTTCACCGGCGTGGTCGGCCGCTGGTTTCCCGCCGACATGCTGGGCGTCCCGCACGTGCGCTACGTGGTCGCGTTCGTGCTGATCCTCGTCGTCGTGCTCATCATCGGCGCGTGGCTGGGCGCCCTCTTGAAATCGGGCGCGCGGGCCATAGGTTTGGGGTTGCTCGACCGCCTCCTCGGCGGCGTGTTCGGGGTGGTGCGCGGCGTGCTGATCGCGATGATCATCGTCCTGCTGTTCGCGTCCACCGCGATGGCGCGCGAGACGTGGTTCACGCGCTCGGCGCTGGTGCCGCGGCTCCTCGTCGGCGCGGCAACGGTGCGCCAGTCACTGCCGCCGCCGTGGGCGGACTACCTCGATGGCGTGCTGCGTCCGGCGGCGCCGCCCGTCGTGCCGGCGGCGAAGACCACGCCGCGCGCAACCTAGGAATCGCCATGTGCGGAATCGTCGGCGTCGTCTCGCACGGGCCCGTCAACCAGATGCTCTACGACGGGCTGCTGCTGCTGCAGCATCGCGGTCAGGATGCCGCCGGCATCGCCACGAGCGAGGGGCCGGTGTTCCACATGTACAAGGGGCCGGGCTACGTGCGCGACGTTTTCCGCACGCGCAACATGCGCGAACTGCGCGGCAGCGCCGGCATCGCGCACTGTAGGTATCCGACCGCCGGCAACGCGTTCTCCGAGCTCGAATCGCAGCCGTTCTACGTCAACTCGCCGTTCGGCGTGACGCTCGCCCACAACGGCAACCTCACCAACAGCGAGGCGCTCAAGCGCGAGCTGTTCCAGCTCGACTTCCGCCACGTCAACACCAACAGCGACAGCGAGGTCCTGCTCAACGTGCTGGCGCTCGAGCTCGAGCGCGCCGCGCAGCATCACCGGCTCGATCCGGACGCGATCTTCCGCGCGGTCGCCGGCGTGCACCGGCGCTGCCGCGGCGCCTACGCGATCGTGGCGATGATCGCGGGCTACGGCATGCTGGTGTTCCGCGATCCGTACGGCATCCGCCCGCTGATCCTCGGGCGCAGCGAGACGCTCGCCGGCGCCGAGTGGATGGCGGCAAGCGAATCGGTTGCGCTGTCGTCGCTCGGATTCGAGATCGTGCGCGACGTCGCGCCGGGCGAAGCGATCTTCATCGACTACGCGGGCGACATGCACGCGCGGCAATGCGCGGACCACCCCGAGCTCGTGCCGTGCATCTTCGAGTACGTCTACCTCGCGCGGCCCGACAGCGTGATGGACGGCACGTCGGTCTACGAATCCCGGCTCAACATGGGCGCGGGGCTCGCCGACAAGCTCGCAGGCCTCGATTCGGCGCGCGACATCGACGTGGTGATCCCGATTCCCGATTCGAGTCGTCCTTCGGCGCTGGAGCTCGCCAACCGGCTCGGCCTCACCTACCGCGAAGGCTTCGTCAAGAATCGCTACATCGGCCGCACCTTCATCATGCCCGGGCAGGCGATGCGCAAGAAAAGCGTGCGCCAGAAGCTCTCCCCGATCGGCATGGAGTTCAAGGACAAGGTCGTGCTCCTGGTCGACGATTCGATCGTGCGCGGCACGACATCGCGCGAGATCGTGACCATGGCGCGCGAAGCCGGCGCGCGCAAGGTGTACTTCGCGTCGGCGGCGCCGCCGGTGCGCTTCGCCAACGTCTACGGCATCGACATGCCGACGCCGAGCGAGCTCGTCGCCAACGGTCGCAACGAGGCGGAGGTCGCCGAGGAGATCGGCGCGGACCTGCTCGTCTACCAGGACCTCGAGGCGCTGAAGCGCGCGGTGCGCAAGACCAATCCGCGACTCGACCGCTTCGACGCGTCGTGCTTCGACGGCGTGTACGTGACCGGCGACGTCACGCCCGATTACCTGGCGCAGCTCGCCGGCGACCGCGATGCCGCGCGCGGCGAGGCGGAGGCCGAGGACGACGAGCCGCGGCAGCGCGAGCTGACGGAGTAGCGCGAAACGACGGGGCGCGCGGCAGGTCGCCGCGCGGCATTGCTGCCTCCCGTTTGACCCGCAGGCGGGGTCTGCGCTATGATGAGCGCGCGCCGATTTGAAGCTTCAGCTTGCGGGCGCATGATAAATGCCGCTAAAGCGAGGTTCGCTCCAGCCTGGACATACCAGGCGGGGCACACGAAACCCGTTCGGCGGCATTCCGGACGGGTTTTTTGTTGGTGGCGACAGCGATGACCAGTACGCAGCCCAAGCTCGGCTTCACGACGCAGATCCTGCACGCCGATCGCCACGACCCGATCGAGCACGGCGCGCTGCACAAGCCGCTGCACCTTTCCGTGGCTTATGGCTACCGCAAGGCGGCGGACCTCGCCGCGGTATTCCAGGGCGCGGCGCAAGGCTACGCGTACGGCCGCCAGGGCAATCCCACCACCGCGGCGCTGGAAGCGAAGGTATCGTCGATGGAGGGCGGCATCGCCACCGTCTGCTTCGCCACGGGCATGGCGGCGATAGGCGCCATCCTCGTCGCGCTCCTCAAGGCGGACGACCACGTCGTGTCGTCGCACTTCGTGTTCGGCAACACCAACAGCATGCTCGGCACGCTCGCCGATCACGGCACCGCGGTCACGTTCGTCGATGCCACCGACGCGCGCAACGTCGAGTCGGCGATCACCGCGCGCACGCGGATCGTTTTCGTGGAGACGATCGCCAACCCGCGCACGCAGGTCGCCGACCTGGCCGCGATCGGCGAAGTGTGCCGCGCCCGCGGCATCCTCTACGTCGTCGACAATACGATGACCTCGCCGTGGCTATTCCGCCCGCGGGATGTCGGTGCCGGCCTCGTGGTCAATGCGCTCACCAAGTACATCGGCGGCCACGGCAACGCGCTCGGCGGCGCCGTCACCGACACGGGCCTGTTCGACTGGACGCGCTTTGCCAACATCGCCGAGAGCTACCGCAAGCAGAAACCCGCGCTGTGGGGGGCGATGCAGCTGCGCAAGAAGGGCCTGCGCGATTTCGGCGCGACGCTGGGCGCCGAAGCGGCGCACCACCTCGCGGTAGGCGCGGAGACGCTGGCGCTGCGGCTGGACCGCCAGTGCGCGAACGCGCTCGCGCTGGCGCGCTTCCTCGAGGCGCATCCGCGCGTGCGCGCCGTCCACTACCCTGGCCTCGCGTCGCACGCGCAGCACGCGCTCGCGACAAGGCTGTTCCGCGCCGCGGGCGGCCTCCTGTCGTTCGAGCTCGACGCATCGGTCGACTGCTTCGCGATGCTCGACCGCCTCGATGTGGTCGTGCTGTCGTCGAACCTCGGCGACAACCGCACGCTCGCGATTCCCGTGGCGCAGACGATCTTCTACGAGATGGGCGCCGCGCGCCGTGCCGAAATGGGCATCGCCGACGGCCTCGTGCGCGTATCGGTCGGCATCGAGGACGCCGAGGACCTCATCGCCGATTTCGCGCAGGCGCTGGGCTAGGGCGCGCCGCTACGCCGCGGCGGACGCTACGGCGTTGATGCTCGCGACGCTGCACGCCGGTGCACCAGGAGCGCGAGCGGAATCCACCCGATCCAGCGCACGAGATCGATGATCTCGCGGTCCCACTGCCAATCGTCGATGGGATCGAACGCCAGCCCGAGCTCGCGCTCGACGAAACCGAACAGCGTCACCCACCCGATCATCGCGCCGAGCGAGAGCGATTGCGCTCGACCGTCGGGCGACAGGGCGCGCCAAACGGGCACCGCGATCAACGTGCCCACCACCGCCAGGAACAGCAGCGTGCGCAGCCAGGGCATCGCATCGAATGTCGGCGCCGCCAGCGGCTCGCTGGCGATCATCTTGGCGGCCGTCCATCCGAGCACCGCCGCGCCGAGCCACAGGATCTGGGGGGAAGCGGTCGACCCACTTCAGCACCAGCGTCGAACCCCAGACCACGATCGGCACCGAAACCGCGAGGCCGATGACGACGAGCCACAGGCTGCCATGCGCTGCGCCGCCCACCGCAAGCACGTTGTCCACGCCCATCACCGCGTCGGCGATGACGATCGTGCGGATTGCGCCGCGCACGGAAGTGCGGGCCTCGACGGCATGTCCCGGGTCGTCACCGCGCGTGAGCTTCCACGCGATGTAGCACAGCGCCGCGCCGCCGGCGACGAGGAAGCCGGGAATCCGGAGCAGCCACACCACCACCAGCGTGAGCAGAATGCGCACGCCGATGGCGCCGGCGGTGCCCGACAGCACGACCATCCGCCGGCGCTCGGGCGGCACGTTGCGCGCGGCGAGGCCGATGACGATCGCGTTGTCGCCGGCGAGCACGAGGTCGATGACGATGATCGACGCCAGCGCCGACCACCAGGCCGATGACAGGAATTCGGGCGTCATGACGTCCGGTCGGGGCAGGGGCGGGATGGGCAGCCGGGCGTCGCAGCCATCGCTCAGGCGTCGACGTCGTAGCTCACGGGCTCACCGCGTCGCAGCTCCAGCACGTGGCCGCGATCATGCCAGTCGGCGAGCACGATGCGCTCGCGGGC
>DATBOK010000065.1:0-11217 GCA_036553845.1 Casimicrobiaceae bacterium | reverse complement strand
TGCCGTCACCCTGCTCAACCTCGCGATGACCGCCATCAGCCGTGGCGAGCAGCGCGAGCCGGTCGTGCTGCTGCACGAAACGCTCGCGATCGCCGCCACCACCGGCGACCGGCTGGCGGGCCTCGGCACGCTCGACGCCTGCACCGCGCTGGCGGCATCGGTCGGCGAAATGCGCGATGCCGCGGCGTTCCATGGCATGGCGGAGGCGCAGCTTCGGCAATCGGGGATGCAGCGCGACCCGGTGGACACGGCGTTCGTCACGCCGTGGCTCGACGTCGCGCGCGGCCGGCTTCCTGCGGTTGACTTCGCCGCGGCGGAAGACGGCGGCCGCGCGCTCGGCTATGCGGCCGCGGTCGACACGGCGAAAACGTGGCTCATGCGGCGATGACGGTGAGGTCGCAAGAACGCTGCGGATCTCGGTGCTTTACTTGTTGACGACCCAGGGGTCGTTTGGACTGATCGTCAGCAAGTTGTTTCGCCAGATCAGCGTGATGGTGTACTTGTGATCCCCCAACCCGGCGGTATCAATACACTGAAACGATTTGGCGTCACCTGAGATACTGCAAGCGAAGCCCGAATCCTGGAATGCGATTCCATCCTTGGCGAAATAGACGTTCTCCAGAATTGCCTTAGGCGGGATCGTCCAGGTCAGCGTCGCCGGAGTTTTGGCGGCATTCGACACTTCGACCCTGTCTGGTCCCGAGGCACCGCAAAATATGCCCCACTTACAGAGAACATCGACGTCCACACCGCACCACTGACCCGCAGTACATTGTTGGACCGTTGGCTTCGAGTCGTCAGTCATCCTCGCGGCGGTGCTCATGCAACCCGCGAGGGCAACCGCCGACAGAAGCGCGGCGATACACAGCGACTTTTGCACGGTATTCCCCCTTATCCAGCGCGGAAGCCCATTCTCCGATAGTCGAAAGAAGCGTCGCGTGGAATTGTCAGTTTAGCGCCTGCGTCATCGTGAGAGGCGATCTTTGGGCGGGAATATTCGACGGGTCGGGTGTGCGCAAACCCAATTGCCAGACCGTGGACATGGAGCCTCACGCCGCCGGGCGTCCCAGCGCGACCTCGACGCCGCGGTTGGCTAGCGCGTCGGCGCGCTCGTTCTGCGGGTGCTCGCTGTGGCCGCGCACCCAGTGCCAGCGCACGCGGTGGCGGGCGGTCGCGGCCTCGAGCTCGCGCCACAGCTCGGCGTTCTTGACCGGCTTGCGGTCGGCGGTCTTCCAGCCGTTGCGCTTCCAGTTGTGGATCCACGACTGGATGCCGTTCTTCACGTACTGCGAGTCGGTGTACACGTCGACGTCGCAGCCGCGCGTGAGGCTGTCGAGGCCGCGGATCACGGCCGTCAGTTCCATGCGGTTGTTGGTGGTGTCGCGCTCGCCGCCGAACAGCTCCTTCTCGCGGTCCGCCGCCACCAGCAGCACACCCCAGCCGCCCGGGCCGGGATTGCCCTTGCAGGCCCCGTCGGTGTACAGCGCCACGTCACTCACGAGTCGCGACTGAACGTCAGCGTCTCGCGCTCGCGGCGCGTCGCCGGCGCGAAGGCCTTGCGCCGCTCGCGGCGCACGCGCGCGGGCATGATCACGCGCATGCCCGCGACGCGTTTCATCGCGCGCAGGAAGTACACGCCGCCGGCGATCGGCCACCAGCGGTCGCCGGCCTTCTCGAGGAAGCCGCAGCGTCCGAGCCAGCGCTCGCTGGCGAACGGCGGCGCATACGCATCGAGGCGGCCGCCGATGACGTCGAAGCCGAGCAGCGTCAGCCAGTCCTTGACGCGGTAGAGGGCGATGAAGTTGCCGTTCCACGGCGGGGTCTGCTGGCGCCCGAAATAGCGCTTGGCGCCGTACAGCGAGAACGGGTTGAAGCCGGCGATCACGATCTGTCCTTCCGGGCGCGTCACGCGGTGGGCCTCGCGCAGCATCAGGTGCGGGTCGTCGGTGAACTCGAGCGCGTGCGGCAGCACGACGAGGTCGAACGTGTTCTCGGCGAACGGCAGGTAATGGGGATCGGCGATCACCGTCGCCGGCGGGTCGTAGTCCAGCGTCCAGCGCTTCGGGATGCGGTTCTGGGCGAGGAAGTCGCGGTCGGGCAGGCCGATCTGCAGCGCGTAGTAGCCGAAGATGTCGGCGACGGTGCGGTCGAAGTAGCCCTGCTCGCGCGACAGCAGGTAGCTGCCGAGCGGCGTCGCGAACCAGTCGGCGAGCGTCGTTGACAGGCGTGCGGGCGCGTTCGAACATTCGTCCATGCCTTCGATTATCGCCATCCCGGCGTTCACCGACAACTATATCTGGCTGATTCGCAACGGCCGCGCCGCGGCGGTCGTCGACCCGGGCGACGCGGCGCCCGTGCTCGCGTATCTCGCCCGGGAGGGCCTCGAGCTGGCCGCGATCATCGCCACGCACCACCACAAGGATCACGTCGGCGGAGTGCCGGCGCTCGTCGAGCGCTTCCCGGTGCCGGTGTTCGGACCCGCGCACGAGGCCATTCCGGCGCGCACCGCGGCGCTCGGCGAAGGCGATCGCATCGACGTGCCCGGCGTCGGCGTCGCGTTGCGCGTGCTCGACATACCAGGGCATACGGCGGGGCACATCGCGTATGTAGGCGACATCGACGGGGCGGCGCTCTTCTGCGGCGACACCCTTTTCGCGGCCGGCTGCGGCCGCCTGTTCGAAGGCACGGCCGCGCAGATGTGGGATTCGCTGTCGAAGCTGGCACGGCTCGATCCGGCCACGCGCGTCTATTGCGGGCACGAATACACGCTCGCCAACCTCGCCTTTGCCGCAGCGGTCGAGCCCGCGAGCGCGGCCATCGCCGCGCGCACGGCGAGTGCCGCCAGGACGCGCCAGCAGGGGCAGCCGACGCTGCCGTCGACGATCGCCGACGAGCTCGCCACCAACCCGTTCCTGCGCGCCGGCGCGGATGCGCCACGGCGTGCCGCCGAGGCGCACGCCGGGCACGCGCTGCCGCGCCCCGTCGACGTGTTCGCCGTGCTGCGCGAATGGAAGAACGGCTTTCGCGGCTGATGCAGGACAACGCCTGACATGCGGTGAGGTCCGCATTGACGCCCCGGCGCAAAGGCTTCTACCATGCGCCGTTCCCGTCCTTTCGTCGTCGGCCGCGACGCGGCCCGCTGCCATGCAACCCGTTCGCAGTCGCGGACCCCGTGTGACCAGGCCATTCGTTGCGAACATCACTGCTGACCGCCGTCGTCGCCCTCGCACTCGCAGCGTGCGCGACCCCCGCCCCTGACATCGCGCCGGTCGCCGCGCCGGCGCCGGCCCCGCAACCCGCAACCGAGCCTGCGTTCGTCGTCACGCCGCCGCCCATGCTGGAGCCGTTCGCCCCGGCGGCGATGGCCGAGCTCGAACCGCTGCCGATGCCATCCCCCGACCTGTGGGATCGCATCGTCGATGGCTATGGCGTTCCCGACCTCGACGACGATCCGCTGGTCGCCAAATGGGAGCAGTACTACGCGTCGCGGCCCGACTACGTCGCGCGCATGGTCGACCGCTCGCGCCGCTACCTCTATCACATCGTGTCCGCCACCGCCGCGCGCGGCATGCCGCTCGACCTGGCGCTGCTGCCGATGGTGGAGAGCGCCTACAACCCGAATGCGCTGTCGAGCAGCCGCGCATCGGGCATCTGGCAGTTCGTGCCGTCCACCGGCAAGAACTACGGCCTCGCGCAGAATTTCTGGGTGGATTCGCGGCGCGACATCGTCGCCGCCACCGACTCGGCGCTCGACTACCTGGATTCGCTGTACGTGCGCTTCGGCGACTGGCAGCTCGCGCTCGCCGCGTACAACTGGGGCGAAGGCAACGTGCAGCGTGCGGTCGACCGCAACCTGCAGCGCGGCCTGCCCGCCGATTTCGCGAGCCTGACCAAGGTCCCGGCCGAGACGCGCAACTACCTGCCGAAGCTGCAGGCGGTGAAGAACATCATCCGCGACCCCGGCAAGTACGGCCTGCGGATCGACGACATCCCGGACGCGCCCTATTTCACCGTGGTGAAGACGACGCGCAAGATGGACGTGCAGCGCGCCGCCGAGCTCGCGGAAATGCCACTCGACGAATTCGAAATGCTCAATCCGCAGCACAACCGGCCGGTGATCGCCGGCGCCGACGAATACACGATCCTGCTGCCGATCGACAAGGCGGAGGTGTTCGCCGCCAAGCTCGAGCTCACCGACCAGCCGCTCGTGTCTTGGCAGGCATACCGGATGAAAGCCGGTGAGTCGCTGCCGCAGGTCGCGGCGCGCTACGGCATGTCGGTGGATACGCTGCGCGCAGTCAACGGCATCGGCCCGCGCGCGCACGTGCCTGCCGGATTCGCGATGCTGGTGCCCGCCGAAAGCCCCTCGGAGGCCACCGCGCTGTCGCTGTCGCAGGCGGTTTTCACCACCGTGCCGCAGGGGCGCACGACCTACTACCGGGTGCAGCGCGGCGACACGCTGTCGTCGATCGCGCGCCGCCATCGCGTCAGCGTCGCCGAGATCCGCGCATGGAATGGCATGACCCAGAACCGCATCAGCGTCGGACAGCGGCTGCGCATCAACAGCGAAGGCGCGGCCACGGCGGCAGCGCACGGCACTCATCCCCGTGCGACGCACTTGAAGCCCGCGGTGCGGCAGACGTCAGCGCCCGCCACCGCCAAGGGCAGCGGGACCCGCAAGGCGACGGCAGCGCCGGCGAAGCCGGCTGCGGAGGCCAGGACGAAGCGCGACAAGCCGCCGGTGCAGGCGACCGCCAACGGCGGCAGCGGCTGACCGCGGCCCGCGCCAGGGTGTCCGGGCGGGGCGGCCGCCACAAAACAAAACGGGCGACACTGGTCGCCCGTTTCGCTTGGAGCGGAAGACTACTTCTTCTTCTTCGCGGAACGCTTTTTCGCCTTCTTGGCGACCTTGCGCTTCGCGGTCTTCTTCGCGGTGCGCTTTTTCGCCTTCTTGGCGACCTTGCGCTTCGCGGTCTTCTTGGCGGCCTTTTTGCGAGTCGCCTTCTTCGCCTTCTTGGCGACCTTGCGCTTCGCGGTCTTCTTGGCAGCCTTCTTCGCCTTCTTTGCGACCTTGCGCTTCGCAGTCTTCTTCTTCGCGGCCTTCTTCGGCGCAGCCTTCTTCGCCTTCTTGGCCTTGCGTTTGGTCGCGCGTTTCTTCGGCGCCGGGGCGGAAGCCGTCGGGGCCATCATCGACATCATGTCAGCCAACATTGAAGTTCTCCTGTCTGAGTTGCCAGAACTGTTATCTGCTTCTGGTCGCAGGCATTCGCTGTCTTCGCCATCGCCGAAAATGCTGCCGGCACTTGACAAATCCAATGACACCTGCTGGCTGCATTCTAGCCAGATTTCAACGATTTGCAAGATTTCGCGCGTTGTTGTATGGCACGCCAAGCCCAGTGTTGCGAATTCGCACACCGTATCCAGGCGCGATTTGCGCGCGCATTGCGCACTGCCGCGCCGCGTCACCCGGGCAGTCGCGACTCGCCGGCAAAGAGGTCGTCGACGCGTTCTCGTGCGCGGATCGACAGCGCGCGCGCGCCGTCGACCAGCACTTCCGCGGCGCGCGGACGCGAGTTGTAATTCGAGCTCATCGCCATCGCATACGCGCCGGCGCTGGCGATCGCGAGGAGGTCGCCTTCGGCGAGTGCGAGCGTGCGCGCGTGCGCCAGGAAATCGGCGCTCTCGCAGATCGGCCCGACGATGTCCCAGACCTCCGCCGGCGCCTCGCGCGGACGCACCGGCGCGACGCCATGCCATGCGTCGTAGAGCGCCGGGCGCATCAGATCGTTCATCGCGGCATCGACGATGGCGAAGCGCTTTTCGCTGCCGCGCTTCAGGTATTCGACGCGCGTGACGAGCACGCCGGCGTCGGCCACCAGCAGCCGTCCGGGCTCGAACACCAGCGTCTGCCGCCGCGTTCCCGCGGCGTGGCTCACGGCCGCCGCATAGTCGCCGGGCGCGATCACGGCCTCGTCCCGATAGCGCACGCCGATGCCGCCGCCGAGGTCGACGTGCGCGAGGGGAATGCCCCCACCCTCGATCAGGTCGGCGAGCTCGAACACGCGGGTCGCCGCCTCGACCAGCGCGCCCAGATCGGTGATCTGCGAGCCGATGTGGCAGTCGATGCCGGTGACGGCAATCGACGGCAGCGTCGCCGCGTGGCGATACAGGTCGAGGGCCTCGTTGTGCGGGATGCCGAACTTGCTGCCCGCCAGTCCGGTGGCGATGTACGGATGGGTGCGTGCGTCGACGTGCGGATTGACGCGCAAGCTGACAGGCGCCCGACGGCCCATGCGCGCCGCCACTTGCGCGAGTCGCGCGAGCTCGGCGGCCGATTCGACGTTGAAGCAGAGGATGCCGGCGGCGAGCCCGGCCTCCATCTCCGCCGCGCTCTTGCCGACGCCGGAGAACACGACGCGCGCGGCGTCGCCGCCGGCCGCCAGCACGCGCGCGAGCTCGCCGCCCGAGACCACGTCAAAACCGGCCCCCAGGCGCGCGAACACGTCGAGCACCGCGAGGTTCGAGTTCGCCTTGAGCGCGTAGCAGACGAGATGCGGCGCACCCGCGAACGCGGCGTCGAATCGCCGGTACGCGTGCTCGAGCGTCGCCCGCGAGTAGACGAAGAGCGGCGTGCCGAAGCGGTCGGCGAGGGCGGCGAGCGCGACGTCCTCGGCGAAGAGCTCGCCGTCGCGGTACGCGAAGGCGCTCAATCGGAGCGGTCCGACGTCGAAGGCAGCTCGACGCCGGGGGGCGGCGGTGGCGGCGCTTTCGCGCCGGGCGGCGCCTTGAGCGGGCCCTTGATGCCGCAGCCGGCGACCAGCGCGCAGGCGACGAGCGCGACGGCGAGGCGCCGCGCGGCGGGGGCGAATTCACGTAACATCATCGACGTCGATCCTATCACCGCGCCCGCGTGACCACCGAATCCGGGTTCATCGCCGCCGCCGACCGCGTGCTCGCCGCGATCGGCAGCGCGCTCGACACTGCGCTCGATGCCTCCGACCTCGACATCGACTGGAGCGTCAACGAGGGCGTGCTCGAGATCGAGTGCGACGACGGCAGCAAGGTCATCGTCAATCGCCACGTGCCGAACCGGGAGCTGTGGGTGGCGGCGCGGAGCGGCGGATTCCATTTTCGCGCCGACGGCGGCCTGTGGCGCGATACCCGCGGCGGCCGCGAGCTGGGCGCCGCGCTGGTCGAGATACTTTCCGCACAGGCACAGCTCGACGTGGCGCTGCCCGTCCTGCACGCGCCCTGAGGTCACGCGGCGAGCAGCGCCGTCCATTCCTCGAGCGCGCGCCGGCGTGACGCGTGGCCGGGCAGCAGGCGCTCGACGACGGCCCAGAATCGCGCCGAATGGTTGAGCTCGCACAGGTGCGCGACCTCGTGGGCGACGACGTAGTCGGCCAGGTCCTCGGGCAGTTGCACCAGCCGCCAATTGAGGCGGATCTCGCCGCGCTGGTTGCAGCTGCCCCATTCGCTGCGGGCGTTCGACAGCTTGACCGCCGGCATCGTCGCGGCGATGCCGTGCGCGAACACCGCGACGCGCGGCACAAGGAGCCGCATCGCCTCCTCGCGCAGCCAGTGGCCGACGAACGTGGCGACCTTGCGCTCGTCGTGGGCGGCGGGGTGGAGCACGGTCATGTCGAACATGTCGTGGCGGATCGCCGAGCGCCGCGCCGGGAACACCGCCAGCGCGAGCTCGAGCCCGCGGTAGTAGATCGGCGCACCGGTCTTCCATTCGCGCGGGAACACGTCGCGGCGCCGCGTGCGCCACTCCGCCAGGGTACGCAGGATCCAGCCGCTGCGCTCGGCGAGCGCCGCCTCGATCTCGGCCAGGCTCACCCAGCGCGGCGCGCGCACGGTCAGGCCGTCGAGGTCCACCTGCATGCCGATCGTGCGCCGGCGCGCGCGTTGCAGCCGGTAGTCGACCGCCATGCCATCGAGCACGATGCGCCGCAGGCGGCCGCCGGCGACGACCTCGTCCGGCGTCAGCGCCGCGCGGCGCATGGCGACGCGGGCGGTCATCGGGCCGGCACCCCGATGCGCGCCACTTCGCCCTCGATCCAGCTTTCGACATCGCGCGTCAATGTCGCGGCGTCGCGCCCCGCGGGCGCGATGGGCTTGCCGATCGACAGCGTGATCGTGCCGGCGCGCTTGCCGAACAGCCCCTTCGGCCACAGGTAGCCGGCGTTGTGCGCGATCGGCAGCATCGGCGTGTCGAGCATCGACGCCAGCCGCGCACCGCCGGTCTTGTAGCGCGCGCGGGTGCCGGCGCGGATGCGCGTGCCCTCGGGATAAATGCAGATCCAGAAGCCCTGCGCGAAGCGTGCACGGCCCTGCTCGGCGATCTGCTCCATCGCGTCGCGGCCGGCGCTGCGGTCGATGGTGATCGGCGACGCCAGCGCGAAGCCCCAGCCGAAGAACGGGATCGACAGCAGCTCCTTCTTGGCCACGAACGCCAGCGGCGGGAAGTAGAGGTTGAGCGCCAGCGTCTCCCAGGTGGAGCTGTGCTTCGACATCAGGATGTGAGGCGTCGACGGCACGTTGTCGAGTCCCTCGACGCGCCAGCGGATGCCGCAGATCCAGCGCGCGCCGAAGAGATTGGCGCGGCACCAGCTCTTCGCCATGTTGTAGCGGGGGATGCGCGGCAGCCAGCACGTCGCCAACATCAGCGCCGCGTAGCACGGCGTGACGACCACCTGGTAAAGCAGGAACAGCAGCGCGCGCAGCGTCGACATCATTCGCCGGCGATCAGTGCCGCGGCGGCGAACGCGAGGTCCGGGAAGATCACCGTGTTGGGCGGGAAGCCGCCGTCGCGCAGCGTCTTCTCGCCCTTGCCGGTGAGCACCAGCATCGGCTGCGCGTCGACCGCGGCGGCCGCCTCGAGGTCGCGCAGGCCGTCGCCGAGCGCGGGCACGCCGGCCATGTCCACGCCGAAGCGGCGGCCGATCTCCCGCAGCATGCCGGGTCGGGGCTTGCGGCAGTCGCATTGCGAATCGCCGGTGTGCGGGCAGAAGAACACGGCGTCGATGCGCCCGCCGTGCTGCGCCAGCGCGCGGTGCATCTTGTTGTGGATGGCGTTGAGCGTGCCGATGTCGAACAGGCCGCGGCCGATGCCCGACTGGTTGGTGGCGACGACCACGCGAAATCCCGCCTGGTTGAGGCGCGCGATCGCCTCGAGGCTGCCCGGCAGGGCGATCCACTCCGCCGGCGTCTTGATGAACTGGTCGCTGTCCTGGTTGATGACGCCATCACGGTCGAGCACGATCAGCTTGGGCTGGCGAGTCGCGGCGACGGCTTCGGAAGTGAACTGGACCACGGGCGGCATTCTAAACGCCGGCGCGCGCGCCGAACATGCCCGCGCATGGGAACGCGCCGCCGAAACCTGCGCGGCGTATGCCGCGCGCAACGCCGGCAGGCTACTGCGCGAGCTTGCCGATGTCGGCGACGCGGTTCATCGTCGCCGCGACGAAGCGCAGGAGCTCGAGCCGATTGGCGCGCACGTCGGGGTCGTCGGCCATCACCATGACCTCGTCGAAGAACGTGTCGACGGTCGCGCGCGACCCCGCCAGCGCGACGAGCGCGCCCGTCCAGTCGCCCGACTTGCGCTTGGCCTCGACCAGCGCGGCGAGGTCCTCGAACATTTCCGCCAGGCGCTTTTCCGCGCCCGGAGTCAGCAGCGAGGGGTTGATCCGCGGCGCGGCCACCGCGGCCCCCGGTGCGGGTTCCATGCCGCTCTTGCGCAGGATGTTGACGATGCGCTTGTTCGCCGCCGCGAGCGCTGCCGACTCCGGCAGCGCCTCGAACGCGCGAATCGCGGCGAGCTGGTCGGGAACGCCGTCGTAAGCGCGCGGATTGCCGTCGACCACGGCGGCCACTTCATTTGCCGTGTAGCCCAGCTCGCGCAGGTAGCCGCGCAGCCGCTCGTTGAGGAATCCCAGCACGTCGGTGGCCGCGTCGCCGAAACCGGGCGACGGCGCGAACGCCGCGAACGCGGCGCCGACCAGCCTGTCGATCGGCGCGCCGACGCGCTTTTCGATCAGGATGCGGATGACGCCCAGTGCCGCGCGGCGCAATCCGAACGGGTCCTTGTCGCCGGTCGGCACCTGGCCGATGCCGAAGAGACCGGCCAGCGTCTCGAGCTTGTCGGCGAGCGCCACGGCCTGCGCCACCGGCCCAATGGGCAACGTGTCGCCGGCGAAACGCGGTGCGTAGTGCTCGGCGATGGCGTCGGCGACGTCCGCCGGCTCGCCGTCGGCACGCGCGTAGTAGCGGCCCATCGTGCCCTGCAGCTCGGGAAATTCGCCGACCATGTCGGTGACGAGGTCGGCCTTGGCGAGCAGCGCCGCGCGATCGGCGGCCTTCGCGTCGGCGCCGACGAGCGGCGCGATCGCGCGCGAGATCGCGCGCAGCCGCTCGACGCGGTCGTGCAGGCTGCCGAGACGGTTGTGATAGACGACCTGTGAAAGGCGGCCCACCCGTGTCGCCAGCGGGTCGCGGCGATCCTGG
Organism: Casimicrobiaceae bacterium; assembly: GCA_036553845.1. Taxonomy (GTDB): domain Bacteria; phylum Pseudomonadota; class Gammaproteobacteria; order Burkholderiales; family Casimicrobiaceae; genus VBCG01. The sequence goes on along the minus strand of DATBOK010000065.1, from coordinate 708 downwards.
TCGTAGAAGAACTTGGCGTCGGCGAGACGCGCGCGCAGCACGCGCTCGTTGCCCTCGACGATCGCGGCGGGATCGGCCGTTTCGATGTTGGAGACCACGAGAAAGCGGTTGACCAGCGCGCCGCGATCATCCGCCAGCGCGAAGTACTTCTGGTTCTGCTGCATCGTCAGCACCAGGCATTCCTGCGGCACGTCGAGGAATGCGGCGTCGAAGCTGCCGGCGTACACCACCGGCCACTCGACGAGCGACGTCACCTCGTCCAGCAGCGCATCGGGCGCGATCACCCGGGCGCCGGCGGCGGCCACCTCGAGGCCGGCGACGATCTTCGAGCGCCGCGCCGCGAACGATGGCATCACCTTGCCTTCGGCCTCGAGCATCGGCGCCCACGTTTCGGCGTTGGGGATCTCGATTGTTCGAGTGTCAGAGGTGTAATGCGGCATGAAACGATGGCCGAGCGTCATGCGGCCAGCGTCGAGGCTGAGCGCGCGAATCGGCAGGACATCTGCGCCGTAAAGCACGAGCAGACGGTGCGCCGGCCGCACGAACTTGACGTCGTTGAAATAGCCGCCCGCGCCCGCGTACGCCATCACCTTCGGAATCGGCAGCCCCTCGATCGCGGCCTCGAGCGCCGACTCGAGGCCGACCTGCAGCGCGCCGCCCTTGGCCAGCGACTTCAGGTACACGTAGTCGGCCTTGCCGTCGGATTGC
>DATBOK010000192.1:0-26134 GCA_036553845.1 Casimicrobiaceae bacterium | reverse complement strand
AGGTCGTTGTGCTTGCCGCCCGCGCGCAGGCTGCGCTGGGAGGACGTGGCGCGACTGTATGGCCGCTTGTCGATGCCCAGGAACACGTCCTTGAACTGCACCATTCCGGAATTGACGAACAGCAGCGTCGGGTCGTTGGCGGGCACCAGCGACGAACTCGGCACGTGGACATGCGCTTGCGACACGAAGTAGTCGATGAACTGGCGGCGGATCTCGTTGACGGTCATGCGCGGCGATCCCAGCACGGCGCAAGCGAATGCGCCCAAGAATCAAAAGGTTGCATTGTACCGCCCGGCGTCTCTTCCCCCAAGGGCCCGGTCACGCGTGAAGTTGCCCCGCACCCCCCGCAAAGTCCCGTTACAGCGCCGGACAGACATGCCGCCGCGGATTGGGCACAATCGAAGCGTGCCTCGCGACGACCACGACGCCTCGCTGCACCTCATCAATCCGCTGCGCAATCCGTGCGGCGGATCGGAGCGGCGCACGATCGACATGGCGCGCCTGTTGCGTGCGCGCCATGGCGACGTGACCGTCTGGGCAGCGCGGGATGCCTCGCCCGGCTTGGTGGCCGAGGCCCGGGCGCAGGTGATCAATCCTGTGCTCGGGCGGTTTCCCCGTCACGGCACGATGGTGTTCGTCGGCACCTACTTCAGCGTCGGCCGCTGGATCGCGCTCGCTTCGCCGCGGCGCGTGCTCGTGATCTTCAACACGGACCAGCCGCATTGGCTGCGCGACAATCTCGCGCGCATCGCGGCCAGCGGGTGCTCGGCCGAAGTGGTCTATACGTCGGTTGGATTGCGCACGCGCCATCGCGGTGTCGGCCCCGTGCTCGAAAGCACGATCGACCTCACCCGCTTTGCGTTTCAGGATCCGCGCGATGCGCCTTCGCGTGTATTCACGGTGGGGCGGCTTTCGCGCGACGACGTTACCAAGCATCACGCGGAGGACCCGGCGCTCTATCGGCGCCTCGCCGCCGCCGGCCTGCGCGTGCGCCTGATGGGCGCGACCTGCATTGCCCGCGAGCTCGACGGCGTGCCCGGTATCGAGATTCTGCCCGAGGGCGCAATGTCCGCTCAGACGTTCCTGCGTGGCCTCGACGCGTTCGTCTACCGTACGTCGAATACCTGGTACGAGGCGTTCGGGCGCGTGGTGTTCGAGGCGATGGCCGCCGGAGTTCCCGTCGCGTGTACCGCCGCGGGCGGCTTTGCGCACTACCTCACATCGGGTGCCAATGCGCTGATCGCGCAGTCGACCGATGAGCTCGCCGGCGCGGTCATCGCCTTGCGCGACGACGCTGCATTCGCGGCGCGGATCGCGCGCCGCGCGCGTGACGACGTCGAGGCGATCCAGCGCAACGCCGACCTGCGGCTGATCGCCCTGATGGTCGATGATTCGCCGCGAGCAGGTCATGCGCCCGCGCACGTGGGTGCTGCAGCCGCAGCGTCGCCTGCGTCTCGAGGGGTCTCGACGGTCGATTCGGTGGCCCCCAAGCACGCGCTGCCACCAGGCGATTGATCCGCTAGCGCGACCCCAATCGGCGGCCGCTGCGGAAGCGGCGGATGCGGACGACGATTTCGCCGGGCAGGGTGTGCCAGTGACGCTGGCCCATGGTGATCTGAAGGTAGCGAACGAATCCGGGCAGCGAACGCCAGGCGGGGACCGCGTGTGCACGAACCCGGTAGCGCCGCCATGGGCGCATCAGGTAGGCGGCGATGCCGGGCATTGTCGCCGCCGATTCGTAGCCGCGGCGGTCGACTCCGCTGACCGGCGTCGCGCGCAGCGCCGCGAGCGTGGCCGCCGGCACGCCGACGCTCCAGCGCTGCGCGAGGTAACCGAGCGTATCGGCAAGGTGCGGCGTTACGCGCCAGGCGCGCGCCGCCTGCACGACGCGCGACCAGTCGAGGTCGTCGCCTGCCCTGCCGACGATGCGCATCGCGTCGGCGACCCAGCGCACCGGCGAGATCGGCGACCACGCGGCGGCGTGCGCGCAGACGATCGTCAGGAGGTCCTCCGGGCATGGCATGCGCGCGGCGACGCCCGGCACGCTGGCCGTCACGCAGTCGCTCCACAGCGCCGCATCGTGCGCGCCGTCATCCGCGGGCAACGCGGCCCAATGCAGATCGAGATCGAGGTCGTCGCGCGATACGAAGCATGCGCCGTGATAGACCTCCGGCAGCAGCTCCGGCTGCGGCCATTGCGCGCGCCATCCGCTGCGCAGCAGCGTGTCGATGGCGGCATTCGCCCACCGGCGCGGCACCAGGATGTCGAAATCGTTCATCGGCCGCAGCGCCGGATTGTCGTCGTAGTAGCCGATGAGCGCGCCGCCCTTCAAAACGAGCGCGGGGATTCCGGCGCCTGCGAGCTTGTCCACCGCCTCGCCGGCGCGCCGGCATACGAGTTGGCCGTGCACGAAGGCGCGCCGATAGACGCCGCGGATCACCGGCCACGGTGCGTCCTCCGCATGCAGGAGCTCTCGACGCGGCACGAGCAGCGGCAGCAACCGGGTGGATCCCGCGTCCAGCGTGTCGATGTCGTGCGTTCGGCGCCATTGCGCGAATGCGTCCGCGGCGTCCGACTCCGGTCCGACGGTCGCCGCCAGCAACAGCTCCTGGCCAGCGTCGGGACGCCAGCCGCCACCCAGGCTCACGTCGGTTTTGCCGCGCGCCGCCGCGCAAGATTGCGCCTCACCGCTTCAAGGTAAGCGCGGCCGGTCACCGCCGCACGCGAGCTGTTGGCGGCATGCAGTCGGCGCTCGACGCAGACGGTGTCGACGTGCACGTGTGGCTGCTCGCGGGCGCGAAAGAACCACTCGACCGCTTCGCCGATGCGCAGATCCTCCGCGAATTGGCCGATGCGCGCGAAAACTTCGCGGCGCACGACGAGCGCACTAGGGAGCCAGCCTTCGTACAGTGTCGTGTCGCGACGCACCAGCGTCGCGTGTTCGGCGGCATCGAGTTCGTCGCTCGCGAATTCACGCGCGCGGCATAGCGAAAACATGGCGGCGGGATCGGCGTCGAGCGCCGCGCACTGGATCGCCAGCTTGTCGGTCGTCCAACGATCGTCGGCATCGAGGAAGCCGATGTATGTCGCGTCGGCGGCTGCAATACCCCTATTGCGAGCGGCGCCGGCACCGGCATTGCGCGCGAGCGTGATCAGCTCGACCGGCGCTCCGAAGCCGCTGGCAATCGCGCCGGTGGCATCGGTGGAAGCGTCGTCGACGACAATCACTCGGCCGACCGCGCGCGTCTGCGCCAGGACCGAGGCGATCGCTTCGCGCAGGTGAAGCGCAGCGTTGAACGCGGGGATGACGACGTCGATGCCGTTCATGGCGCGTCGCGTCGCCGCTTGAGCGAGGCGTGCAGAGCCCGGGCCATGCGGCTGGCGTGCGCGGCGCTGCCGCGCGCAAGAATCGACTGATTCGCGGCGTGCAGGCGATGGCTCACCGTGGGCTCGTCGAAGTGAATGAAGCGCACGCCCGCGTCTACGGCGCGCAACAGCCACTCGCTATCGTCCATCGGCACCATCGACGGATCGAATGGCCCGATCCTCTCGAACACCTCGCGTCGCACCACGAGCGTGTTGGTGCCCATGCCATGTTGCGGAACCTCGAGCATCGCCGGTTCGATACCCGGCGGCAACGCCGTCAGTTCCGGCGAAAGGAAGTTGGCAACGGCGCAGGCAACGAAGGCGAGCGCTGGCTCCCGCTCGAGCGCATTCAGCATGCGCGCGAGATGCCCCGGCAGCCATCGATCGTCCTGATCGATGAACGCGACGACATCGCCGCCCGCTTCCGCCACGCCGCGGTTGCGCGCCGCGGCGCAGCCGCCGTTCGCCTGGCGCACGTAGCGCACGCCGGAATAGCGCGCGACGATCGCCGCGCTGGCGTCGTGCGATCCATCGTCGACGACGACGATCTCGTCGGCGGGCCGCGTCTGCGCGAGAACGCTGTCGAGCGCCTCGGCGACATAGGCTTCGCCGTTGTACATCGGCATCACCACACTGACGCGCATTACGCCACCGCTCGCATACCATGCCTGGCGGGATCGGCGATCAGGTTGGCGAACGCCTCGCCGACATCGCGCGGATCGTCCGCCAGCTCGGCGCGCAGGCACGGCAACTGGGTGCACAGGCGCGCCATTCGCCGCAGCGAGCGCGCGCCGGCCAGGGGAAACAGCAGCACCGAACTCGGCGCGAGCGCACGCAGCATTTCGGCCGCGCGGATTGGCACGAAGCGCGTGCGTTTGGCGTGGGCGACCTGCGGCAGCACGAAAGCGATCGGCGAGAACGTGGTGCGAACCGACGCCGGCGCGAACTGGTCGACGAACATCATCGGCTTCTCGTCGGCATGCGCAAGATTGCGGAAATGCGCCGCGTAGCCGGCGAAGCGCGGCAAGTCGCCACGCACCACCTTGGCCGTCGAATAGGCGAGGTGCACGCGCGGCGGCTCGCCGCCGTCGACGATCACGTAGTCGTCGCTGGTGAACCCGAGGCCGGACGCCAGGCAGGAGAGCGCCGTCGACGACTTGCCGCTCCCGCTCGGCCCGCTGATCAGCACGCCGCGCGCGGCATCGCCCTCGCCCTGCGCGATCGCCGCGCTGTGCAGCAGCGCGCCGCCATGCGCCGCGGCCCACCATTGCACGATGTGCTTGAACGGCGCCGCGCGCTCGAAATAGGGCGCGGCCAACGCATCGCGCAGCCACCAATGCGCGCGGCGCCTGTCGACGTCGAGCATCGACAGCACGCCGGCATCGGGCTGGTAGAAGGCGTGGCTGGCCGCATCGGAATAGCCGCCGAGACCATCTTCCGGCGCGAACTCGCGGCGCAGTACCACCGAATCGGGCAGCGCCACTCGATCGACGGCGTCGTTCCAGATGAAGAGTTCGAGTTCGGCCGTCCCCGAATCGCTCGTACGCAACGGCGCACAGGCATCGAGCAGGCGCTCCACTTTGACGTCCGGCGTCATGCGGATCTTCCAGTGGTCGCCGCCGACGCGGTAACTGCGCGCGACGGTGGGCATCTTCGCTGCTGCTATATCGAGCGCCGCGGCCAGCGCGCGTATGGCATCGCGGGCCCGGGCATCGTTCACTGCCGTCATGACGTTTTGTTGCCGCCCTCTTGCGGCCACCCGAACTCGCCGACCTCGTGCACCGGATCGAGGATCAACATCGCGCGCATGTCGTCGAAGCGCTCGATCGCGAAATCCTGGTAGTTGCCGACGTGCGCAATTCGCGGAGGATCGTGCGCCGCTCCGGTCGCCGCGCGCAGGATGCCCTCGTCGCCGAGGCGCGCTACGTAGGCGTCGAGATCGGCGGCAACGCGCGCCAGCGGCGCGCCGGTGGTACGCGCGACACTCACCGCGATTTCGTCGAGAGCGACACCTCCGACCAGCGCCGGCCAGATCGCGGCCGCGCCGCCCGTGACGCTGTAATAAATGCCGTCGCGCAGGTTCATCACCATCACCTCGCCGTCGACGGCTTCGCTGATGATCGCTGGCGCGTTGATCTCGAAACGACGTGCAGCCATGGGGACGCGACGCCTGAAAATGCGTCACTATACTGGCTTGCCGCGGCGTTCGACAGCAGCGCCCGCGCGCAACCGCGACGGGTCTGCGCCGAGGGCGTCGCTGCACGCCGCGGGCCCCCTTCAGCCGGCGCGTGGCCTCTCGCGGACGATGCGCAGGATCAGCGACAGCCCATAGCCCCGCGCCTGCAGGAACCGGACCTGGCGTGCCAACTCGCGGTCGTTGGCCGGCGGGTCGGGGAAGCGCCGCACAAGCATGGCGCGCGCATCCGTTTCATCGTCGATGGCGCCCAACTCGGCATCGACATCGGCCACCGCGTCGCTCGCGACACCGCGCTCGCGCATCGTGTAGACGATCGCACGCCGCGCGTAGCGCCCGGTCATTTGCGTAACCAGGGCGTGCGCATATCGGGCGTCCGACAGCAGGCCAAGCCGTTCGAGGTCGTCGAGGGCGGTGGCGATTTCGTTCGCGGGCAGTCCGCGCTGCGCCAGCCGATGGGCGAGTTCGATGCGCCCGTATTCGCGGCGCGCGAGCATTCGCACCGCGGCGATTCTCGCGCTGACGGGCGCCCGGGCGCGCTTCACTCCCGCGGATTGGGCCGCACGAGCATTTCCGCCGGCGCCGGTTCGCAGGCGATCCATCCCATCGAGAATGCCGCCGCCGAAGTCGTCTTGTGGACGAGGTTCCCAGCCACGGCAGATTCCGACGCCGTCGGCCACGGCGTGGCCGCCGCCGGGGCCGGCAGTGCGGCGCCATCGGCGGCGCAGCGGCCCGCCCAGCGCAAGTCGGCATACTGGTCGAACCACGCGAGGAATGCCGCGAACGCGTGGTCGTCGAGACGCTCGACCAGGCGCGCGATGAAGTGGATGCGGTCACCCTGCGCGGGCCGGCGCCGCGCAACCGCGCATTGCAGGCCCATCAGGCGTCGGCAGCGGGCGCTTGATTCAGCCTTCCCGGCGCGGGGACATCCACCGCCGCGCGGATCTTCGCTTCGATCTCCGCAGCAAGCTCGGGATGCTCGCGCAGGTACTCTCGGGCGTTGTCCTTGCCTTGTCCGATCTTGTCGCCGTTGTAGGCGTACCACGCGCCCGACTTGTCGACGATGCGGTGATTGACCCCGAGCTCGATGATCTCGCCTTCGCGTGAAATGCCCTCGCCGTAGAGGATGTCGAACAGCGCCTCGCGGAACGGCGGCGCCACCTTGTTCTTGACTACCTTGACGCGCGTCTCGTTGCCGACCACCTCCTCGCCCTTCTTGATCGCGCCGATGCGGCGGATGTCGAGGCGCACCGACGCGTAGAACTTGAGCGCGTTGCCGCCAGTGGTGGTTTCGGGATTGCCGAACATCACGCCGATCTTCATGCGGATCTGGTTGATGAAGATCACGAGCACGTTGGCACGCTTGATGTTGCCTGCGAGCTTGCGCAGTGCCTGGCTCATCAAACGTGCCTGCAGGCCGGGCAACTGGTCGCCCATCTCGCCCTCGATCTCGGCCTTGGGCACCAGCGCGGCGACCGAGTCGATGACGATGACGTCGACGCTGCCGGAGCGGACGAGCATGTCGGCGATCTCGAGGCCCTGCTCGCCGGTGTCGGGTTGCGAGATGAGGAGTTCGCCCACGTTGACGCCGAGCTTGGATGCGTAAACGGGATCGAGCGCGTTCTCGGCATCAATGTAGGCGGCGATGCCCCCCATCTTCTGCATCTGCGCGACCACCTGCAGGCACAGCGTGGTCTTGCCTGACGATTCGGGCCCGTAGATCTCGACGACGCGACCGCGCGGCAATCCGCCGACGCCGAGCGCGATGTCGAGGCCGAGCGAACCGGTGGACACCACGCTGAGATCGTTTTCGATCTGCGCAGCGCCCATCTTCATGATCGAGCCCTTGCCGAACTGCTTCTCGATCTGTGCGAGCGCGGCGGCGAGTGCCTTGTTTTTCTGGTCGTCCATGGGGGTGTCGAAAGGCATGATGGGTCTCCGGAGTATGGCGCGGCGTCGAGCCGCACAGTTCAGCGTGCGAAGATCATCGCATAGAACGTTCGTTCGACGCAAGCCATCCGGAAGACCTAGGCCACAAGCGCCGGTTCAGTCCGGTTCCGCAAGATTATGTGTTGTAATTCAATAGGTTATATCACAACCAAGTGGCGCAACACGGCGTCCAGCGCATGGACGGTGGCGGCTGAACGCACGGCTGCGCGGTCGCCGCCGAAATGACAGGTTTCGCTCATCGCCGGCTGTCCCGGCAACGCGTAGCCGAAGCAAACCATGCCGACCGGCTTGACAGGCGTGCCGCCGCCCGGGCCCGCGACGCCGGTCACGGCAACCGCGCAATCCGCGCCGCCGCGCGCACGCGCCCCCTCCGCCATCGCGCGCGCAACGTCCTCCGACACCGCCCCGCACGCGGCGATGAGCGCACCGTCCACCCCGAGCATGCGCACCTTGGCGGCATTCGAGTAGGTGACGTACCCGCACTCGAACACGTCCGAGCTGCCGGCGATGTCGGTGATCGCGGCGGCGATGCCGCCGCCGGTGCACGATTCCGCAGTGGCGACACGCAGACCGCGCGCGCGCAGCGCATCGATCAGCGCCCGCGATAGGTCACCATGCTTCGTGGGAAGCATGCCCTCGCCGCCCGCGCCACGTGACCCGGCGGCGGCGTATTCCGGTGGACGCTGCGCGGTCATCCGATCTCGTGGGGACGCGCGCGATAGTGGTAGCCGTAGCCCGCGGTAAAGCCGAAGCGCCGGTAGAGGGCCACGGCGGCCTCGTTGTCGGCGGTCACCTGCAGGTAGAGCGTGCGCATGCCATGGTCCCACGCCCACGCGAAGAGGCGCTCGCACAACGCCGTCGCATGGCCCTGGCGACGCATGCCGTCGGCCACCACCACGTCGAACAGACCGGCAATGCCGTCCTCGCAGGCGAGCTGGCCAGACGCCACGGGGCGGCCGTCGGCGTAGACCACGGCGCCGCGGCGCTCGATCGGGGTGCCGGCCAGGCGCGCCTGATGCACGGCACGCTGCTCGTCGCTGGAGCCGCGAATCGCCGCCACTGCAGCACAATACTCGGCGAGCGAAGGCATCCGCACGTCGAGATCGCCGCGCGCGCCGGCGTGCGGCGGCTGATCGAGCTTCGCCACCATGACGAGCGTATCGTCGAAGCGCGTGTAGCCATGCGCCGCGAGCACGACGTCTAGGTCCCGCGGCAGGTCGAACGGCGTCGAGCGGAAGAGCGCGGGGAGCCCTGCCTCGGCATAGACTTCCTCGCAGTGCCGGATCTTGTGCGCGACGTCACGCGAGGTGCCGAAGAAAGCGCTCACCGAACGCGCGCGCTTGGTCCTGCCGGGCAGCAGTCGCAGTAGCCAGCCGTCATAGAAGATCTGCGGCGCGAAATGCGCGACGTTGAGGCTCTGCTCCTCGATGCGGCGAAGTTCCGCATCCACGTTCATGACGCCTCCCGGAGCGGGCTTCGCTCGCCTCCGCCCACAGGGGCGCGAGCCGTTCGGATCGGCCAGGCACCGCTCATGACAGCATGCGCTGCGCGAGCGCGAGCACGAGCAGCGTGTACCCCGCGGCGAGAAGGTCGTCGAGCATCACGCCGAAGCCGCCCTTCATGTGCAGGTCCACGGCACGGATGGGCGGCGGCTTGACGATGTCGAATGCCCGGAACAGGACGAACGCCGCAAGCTGCCACAGCGGTGCCCGATCGACGAAGAACAGCACGCACAGGAACGCCACGACCTCGTCGATGACGATTGCGCCGTGATCGGCGACGCCGAGGTCGCGCGCCGTGACCTCCGCGGCGCGGATGCCGAGCAGGAACAGGACCGCGGTCACCGCCACGTACAGGGCATCGGAGCCGGTCGCGTGCAATCCCCACGCGATCGGCCACGCCACCAGCGTGCCGAACGTGCCCGGAGCCACGGGCGCGAGACCGGCGCCCAGCCCGAGCGCGAGAAAATGCGCGGGACGCACGAACAGGAACGACACCGGCACCGCGGGCTGCGACATGGAGTGGGAGCTTAGCGCAGCGTGCCGCTTCAGCCGCCGCCAGCCCGGAAATGATCAAACCCGCGCGGCAGCGGCGCCAGCGGCTGTCCCCGCTCGTCTTGCAGGATGAGCGCATCGCCGGCGACGATGCGGCCGATCCGCGCAACGGCGACGCCGGCGGCGCGCGATGCCGCGGCGACGGCTTCGCGGTGGGACGCAGGCGCGGTGAAGCAAAGCTCGTAGTCGTCGCCACCGGCGACGAGCCAGGCCAGCGCCGCGTCGCGCTCGGCAGAGCGCAACTTGGCGTCGAGCGCGGCGGAACGCGGCAGCGACGCGAGCTCGACGACGGCGCCGACACCGCTGCGCTCGAGGAGATGACCGAGGTCGCCGCTGAGGCCATCCGATACGTCGATCGCGGCCGACGCCGCGCCGCGCAACGCCTGCCCGAGCGCCACGCGCGGCACTGGCGCGTCGAGGCGCGCGCGCAGGCTGGCAAGCGCCGGCGCCGCGATCGCCGTGCGGCCTTCGATCGCCGCCAACGCCAGCATCGCGTCGCCGAGCGTGCCCGAGACGTAGACGTCGTCCCCCACGCACGCCCCGGAGCGGCGCAGCGCGGTGCCGGCCGGGACATCGCCCAGCAGCGTCAGGCAGAGATTGCGCGGACCTCGAGTGGTGTCGCCGCCGACCACGTCGACGCCATGCGCGTCCGCCAGCGCGAACAGGCCGTGCGAAAACGCGGCGAGCCATGCGCTGTCGTCGGCGGGCAGCGCCACCGCCAGCAACGCGAAGCGCGGCCGGCCGCCCATCGCCGCGATGTCCGACAGGTTGACCGCCATCAGCTTGTGCCCGAGATGCCGCGGATCGGCGCCCTCGAGGAAGTGCCGCCCCTCCACCATCATGTCCACGGTGGCGAGCCATTCGACGCCCGGCGCGGCGGCGAGGATCGCGGCGTCGTCGCCTACGCCGAGCACCACGTCCGCAGCGCGCGGCGCGCGCGTGAAGTGGCGGGCGATCAGCGCGAACTCGTCCATCGCGTCATGGCGCGCGCTCGCGGGCGCGTGCCGCGATCTCGTCGGCGCGCACCGTCGACGCATGCTTGTCGAGCACGCCATTGACGAACCGGTGGCCGTCGGTGCCGCCGTACGCCTTGGCGAGCTCGACCGCCTCGTTGATCACCACCCGGTAGGGCGTGTCGGGGCGGTGCGCGAGCTCCCACGCGCCGATCGCGATGATCGCGCGTTCCACCGGCGAAAGCTCGCCGGCGGCGCGATCGAGGCAGGGCGCGAGCGCCACGAGCAGCGAGTCGAATTCGCCGGCGACGCCGCTCCACAGCTCGTCGAAGAACGCCTGGTCGGCATGCGCATAACCTTTCGACTGTGCGAGTTGCGCATGCACGTCGTGCACGGCGTTGCCCGACAACTGGCGCTGGTAGAGGCCCTGCAGCACCAGCTCGCGCGCGCGCCGGCGCGGCGAGGTCCTAGTCGGCGTCGCTGACGGCATCGAGCAGGTTCGCGAGCTCGAGCGCCGCCTGCGCGGCCTCGTAGCCCTTGGCATCCATCCGCGCCAGCGCCTGCGCGTCGGTGTCGCAGGTGAGGATGCCGTTGCCCACCGGAATGCCGAACTCCAGCGCCACTTCCGATACGCCGCGCGCCGATTCGTTGGCGACGATCTCGAAGTGATAGGTGTCGCCGCGAATGACCGCGCCAAGCGCGACCAGCGCGTCGAACGCGTCGGATTGCGCGAGGCCCTGCAGCACCAGCGGCGCTTCCAGCGCGCCGGGCACCGATGCGATGACGACGTCGTCGTCGCGCACGCCGGCTTCGCGCAGCGCCCGCAATGCGCCGGCGAGAAGCCCCTCGCCGATCTCGGCGTTGAAGCGCGACAGCACGATGCCGACGCGACGATCGGCGCCGCGCAGGTTGCTGAGGAGTCGCTTGACCATCGTCGCCAATCAACCCGCCGCGCGCCGCGGCGGCTTCTCGACGTGACCGACCACCTCGAGGTCGAAGCCCGCCATGCTCGGCATCTTGCGCGGCTTGGCGAGCAGGCGCATGCGGCCGACATTGAGGTCGCGCAGGATCTGCGCGCCGATGCCGTAATTGCGCAGGTCCATCTTCGGCGGCGGCGGCACGGCGGCGGCGATTGCGCGCTGCCGCAGCTCGCCGGCGCTTTCCGGGCGATGCAGCAGCACGACGATGCCGCGGCCCGCCTCGGCGATGGCTTCGAGCGCGTCGGTGATGGACCACGAGTGCGACTCGCTCTGGGTGTCGAGGAGGTCCATCACGGACAGCGGCTCGTGCACGCGCACGAGCGTCTCGGTGTCGGGGGAGATGGGCCCGCGCACCAGCGCCAGATGCGTGGCGTCGGTGAGCTTGTCGCGATACACGACGAGCCGGAACGGGCCCGCCTGCGTCGCGAGCGGCCGCTCGGCGATGCGCTCGATGAGCTTTTCGGTACGGCTGCGGTACTGGATCAGGTCGGCGATCGTGCCGATGCGAAGGTCGTGCGCGTGCGCGAACTTCACGAGGTCGGGCATGCGCGCCATCGTGCCGTCGTCGTTCATGATCTCACACAGCACCGCCGCCGGCGTGAGGCCGGCGAGCTGCATCAGGTCGCAACACGCTTCGGTGTGGCCCGCTCGGATCAGCACGCCGCCGGGTTGCGCGATCAGCGGAAACACGTGTCCCGGATGCACGATATCGGCGGGTTTCGCGTCCGGTCGCGACGCCACCTGCACGGTGAGTGCGCGGTCGGCCGCCGAGATGCCAGTGGCGATGCCCTCGGCAGCTTCGATCGAAATCGTGAAGTTCGTGCCGTGCACCGAGCGGTTGCGGGGCGTCATCGGTGCGAGATTGAGGCGCTCGGCGTGCGCCGCGGTGATCGGCATGCACACCAGGCCGCGGCCGTGCTTGGCGAGGAAGTTGATCTTTTCCGGTGTCACGAAATCGGCGGCGAACACGAGGTCACCCTCGTTTTCACGGTCCTCGTCGTCGACCAGCACGACGATGCGGCCGGCCTTCAGCTCGTCGATGATCTCGGGTATCGGGGTTGGCGCCATGGCGGGAGGACTACGAAAGCGCCGCGCGCGGGCGGCTGAACCTGATTTTACCGCGCCGCGGGGCGCAGGCCGGCGGCACACGCAAGTCGCGCCCACCGCCATCGTGGTGCGCGGGGATTGCGCTCAAGCCCTCACGCGCAACGATGAGGCGAGCGCGCCGCGCCAAAGCGCCGCCAGCGCACGGTCCACATCAACCGCAAACGCCGGCGCCGCGCGCGACGGGCCGTCGGTCGCAGGCGTGACAGTGGGCTTCGCCACGGCCTGCAGCTGCCAGAGACCGAGAATGAGCGCGAAGCTCTGCCGCAGGAGATCGACTCCGCCGCCTTTGGCGAGTCCCGCGAAATGGCGCTCGAGCCCGGTGCCCGCGCGCTCGAGACGGCGCGCGAGGCGCGCACGGAACGGCGCGACGATTTCGGCGCCGATCGCCTGCTGGATGACGCCGAGGCAGCGCGCCGCGAGCGGCAGAAAGAGCGGGTCGTCGATCATGTGCGCCCGGAGGGTCGCCAGCACCTTCTCGACCGACAGCGGCGCCGGACCGTCGGCGCGCGACACCAGCGCATCGAAGAATGCGCCGGCGTTGCGCTCGTGCAGCGCCAGCAGGAGCTCTTCCTTGCTGGAGAAGTACAGGTACATGGTGCCCTTGGCGAGACCGGCTTCGCGCGCGACTTCCGCCACGCTCGCAAAGCGGTCGGGGTCGGCGCGCAGGAGGCGGCCCGCCGCGTCGAGGATCGCGCGGTGTCGTGCCGCCTTGTCCTCCGCGCGCATCGCGCGCTGCCCGATTGCCATAGCCGTCGCTCCCACACAAATGACCACGAGTCATCTGCGACCACGGTAGGGGAGCCGCATTCGGCCGTCAAGTCGTTCTCGGCACGGCGCGCCCGAGGGACGAGCTAGCGGGCAGGTCGTCGCCCGCGGCGCGATTCGCTAGGCTTCGAAGAGCGCCAGGGTTTCCTGCGTCAGCGCGCTATGCGGGTCCGCGTAGTCATACACGACGTCGAAGTGATGGCGCGCGTCGAGGGTGAGGATGCCGCTCGCCCCGGTCGGGCGTGTCGCCGGCCATGCATCCCACAACAACCGTGACTGCCGCACGAACTCGCTCGTCTCGTCCGCGCCGACCGCGATCAGCAGCGGCAGCGCCACGGGCGTCGCCAGCACCGGCGAGAGCCGTGCCGCCTCCGCGTCGTCGAGCCCCCAGTCGGCGTTGCCGGAAAAAAACGTGAGCGGGCGAAGGTCGTGCAATCCCGACAGCGACACGCCGGCACAAAACGGCGGCGCCGCAAATCCCGCGGCCTGCCAATCGGCGGCGTACATCATCGCGGTGAGATGGCCGCCAGCCGAATGCCCGCCGACGACGACCCGCGCCGGCTCAGCGCCATGGGCGGCACCCTCGCGAACGAGCCAAGCCAGCGCGCGACGCGATTCCGCGACGATTTCGGCGATCGTCACCGCCGGCGCCAGGTCGTAGTTCGCCACCGCCACCGCATAGCCGGCCTCGACGAATGGCGGCGCGACGAACGAGTGGTCGGACTTGTCGAGGCCGCGCCACCAGCCGCCGTGCAGAAACAGGAACGTGCCGCGCGCGCGGCCGTGAGGCAGGAAAAGGTCGAGCGTTTCCTTGGCGCCGCTTCCGTAACGCAGGTCGGCGCGCGGTCGCAACGACGCGCGCACGGCGGCCGATTGCGCCGCCCAGCGCGCGAACCATTGCGGATGCTCGGGAACCGCGGCGCGGTTGTTGTAGCCGGCCTCGACGAATTCGCGCGTGTAGTTCACCGCGCGCTCGGCCGCTCGCGGCGTCGCGTCGCCCGCTGCCGCGCCATGTCAGGCGACGAGATCCACCGCCAGCGAAGTGAGCCCGGCGATGCTGCCGTCGAGCCGGTCGCCGGCGACGACCTTGCCGACGCCCGCGGGCGTGCCCGAGAAAATGAGGTCACCGGGCAGCAGCTCGTACATCGTCGTCAGGAACGCGATCATGTTCGGCACGTCCCAGATCATGTCGGCAAGATCGCCCCGCTGTCGTTCGGCGCCGTTGACCGCGAGCGTGATGGCGCCGCGCGCCGGGTGCCCGACGTCGGCCACGCGGTGGATGGGCGCGATCGGCGCCGCCTGCGCGAACGACTTGCCGATGTCCCAGGGGCGCTTCTTCTCGCGCATCTGGTTCTGCAGGTCGCGCCGCGTCATGTCGAGGCCCACCGCGTAGCCGAACACGAGTTCCAGCGCGTTCTGCGGCGTGCGCTGGGCTCCCGCGCGACCGATGGCGACGACCATCTCGATCTCGTGGTGCAAGTCCTGCGTGGCGAGCGGATAGTGCATCCGGCCGCGATGGCCGGCATCGACGGCGAGGATGGCGTCGGCCGCCTTGCAGAAGAAGAACGGCGGCTCCTTCGTGGCGTCGCCGCCCATTTCCTTCGCGTGCTCGGCGTAGTTGCGGCCCACGCAATAGATGTGGCGCACGGGAAAGCGCTCGGCCGTGCCGTGGATCGGCACCGACGGCATCTCCCATGCAGGAATCGCGAAATTCATGAGTTGAATGCTCCTGCGGTTGGATGATTCATTCGGCATCCGGCTGGCGCGCCGGGGCGGCGTCGGCGAACGCGTCGATCGCCTGGCAGGCCGTGTCGATGCGCACGAGCGTCGGGTAGGCCGCGAGATCGACCTTGGCGCGGCGCGCGTTGGCGACCTGCGGCACGAGGAAGCAGTCGGCCAGCGTCGGCGTGTCGCCGTGGCAGAACCGGCCGGTGCGCGTATCGCGTGAAAGGTCCGCTTCGAGCGCGTCGAATCCGGTGGTGATCCAGTGCGCATACCACGCGTCGCGCGCGGCGTCGTCGGCGCCGAATGTCCTTTTGAGGTGCTGCAGCACGCGCAGGTTGTCGATCGGGTGGATATCCGCGGCGATCGCCAGCGCCAGTCCTCGCACGCGTGCGCGATCCTCGGCGCCGCGGGGCAGCAGTGCGGGACGCGGATGGACCTCCTCCAGGTATTCGATGATCGCGAGCGACTGCGTGAGGACGCGTCCGTCGTCGAGCGCGAGTGCCGGCACGAGCCCGTAAGGGTTGCGCGCGCGATAGTCGGCGTGATGCTGCGCGCCATGGCGCAGGTGCACGAACTCGCGCTCGACCGCGATGCCCTTGACGTTGAGTGCGATGCGCACGCGGTACGCGGCGGACGAGCGGAAGTAGTCGTAGAGCTTCATCGCCGCCGCCAGGCGTGCGCATGGACGCACACGTCGTCGAACCGCCCGTTGCGATCGTCGCCCGGCGACATCAGAACGCGGAGATGCCGGTTTGCGCGCGCCCAAGGATCAGCGCGTGGATATCGTGCGTCCCCTCGTAGGTGTTGACCGTCTCGAGGTTCAGCACGTGGCGGATGACTTGGAACTCGTCGACGATGCCATTGCCGCCATGCATGTCGCGCGCGGTGCGGGCGATATCGAGGGCCTTGCCGCAGGAGTTGCGCTTCAGGATCGACGTGATTTCCGGCGCGGCCACGCCTTCGTCCTTCATGCGCCCGAGGCGCAGGCAGCCCTGCAGGCCCAGGGCGATCTCGGTCTGCATGTCGGCAAGCTTCTTCTGCACGAGCTGGTTGGCCGCGAGCGGGCGGCCGAATTGCTTGCGGTCGATCACGTACTGCCGCGCAGCTTGCCAGCAGAATTCGGCGGCGCCGAGCGCGCCCCACGCGATGCCGTAGCGTGCGCTGTTGAGGCAGCCCATCGGACCCTTGAGCCCCTTGACGCCGGGCAGCAGGTTGGCCTCCGGCACGAACACGTCGTCCATCACGATCTCGCCGGTGATCGACGTGCGCAGGCTGAACTTGCCTTCGATCTTCGGCGCAGACAATCCCTTCATCCCCTTCTCGAGGACGAAACCCCGCACCACGCCATCGTCGGTCTTCGCCCACACGACGAACACGTCGGCGATCGGCGAATTGGAGATCCACGTCTTGGCGCCGTGCATCCGGTAGCCGCCCGCCGCACTGCGCGCGCGCGTCACCATCGAGCCTGGGTCGGAGCCGTGGTCGGGCTCGGTCAGGCCGAAGCAGCCGATCCATTCTCCGCTCGCGAGCCTAGGCAGATATCTGCGCCGCTGCTCCTCGCTGCCGTAGGTGAAGATGGGAAACATGACGAGCGAGCTCTGCACACTCATCATCGAGCGGTAACCCGAATCGACGCGCTCGATCTCGCGCGCGATGAGTCCATAGCAGACGTAGCCGAGCCCGGCGCCGCCGTACTCGGCGGGCAGCGTGGCGCCGAGGAGGCCCAGCGCACCCATCTCGCCGAAGATGGCGGGATCGGATTTCTCGTGACGGAAGGCCTCGAGCACGCGTGGCGCGAGCTTGTCCTGGGCGTACCCGCGCGCCGTGTCGCGGACCATCCGCTCTTCCGGCGTCAACTGCGCTTCGAGAAGCAGCGGATCGTCCCAATGGAACACGGGCTTGGAGACAGCGCGGTCGGGGGCGTTCATCGGTGACGTCGCCGTGGCGGGATTCGCATTATCGCGCACTCCGGACGGGCGCTCGCGGGCGCTCAATCCGGGACGATCGCCGTCGCCTCGATCTCGACGCGCGCGCGATCCTCGATCAGCGACTTCACTTCCACTGCCGTCATCGCCGGAAAGTGCCGGCCGATCACCTCGCGATAGGCGGCGCCGAGCGCGGCGAGGCTCGCCACGTACTCGCGCTTGTCGACGACATACCAGGTCATGCGCACGATGTGCTCCGGCCCGGCGCCGGCTTCCCGCAGGATGGCGACGACGTTCTGCAGCGCGCGCCGCGCCTGCGCGACGAAGTCGTCGGATTCGAACACCTGCTCGGCGTTCCATCCGACCTGTCCGCCGACAACGATGGTGGTGCCATGCGCCGCGACGCCGTTGGCATAGCCTTTCGGCGCCTTCCATCCGGCCGGCTGCAGGACCTTCATGCCAGCGCCTTGAGGCGGTACCGCTGCAGCTTGCCGGTCTCGGTGCGCGGCAACGCGTCGAGGAAGGCCACCGCGCGCGGGTACTTGTACGGCGCGATCGTGCGCTTGACGAAATCCTGCAGCTCGCTCGTCATCGCCGCATCGCCCGCATGACCCTGCTTGAGCACCACGAAAGCCTTGACGATCTGTCCGCGCTCGTCGTCGGGCACGCCGATGACGCCGCACTCGGCGACAGCCGGATGCAGCATCAGCGCACCCTCCACTTCCGGGCCGGCGATGTTGTATCCGGCGCTGACGATCATGTCGTCGGTGCGCGCCTGATAGATGAAATAGCCGTCGTCGTCGACGAGGTAGGCGTCACCCGTGTAGTTCCAGCCGTCGCGCACGTAATTGCGCTGGCGATCGTCGGCCAGGTAGCGGCAGCCGGTCGGACCCTTGACGGCCAGCTTGCCGACGACGCCGGCCGGCAGCGGACGTCCGGCAGCGTCCATCACGCAGGCGCGATAGCCGGGCACCGGCTTGCCGGTGGCGCCGGCGCGCGCATCGTCCTCACGGTGCGAGATGAAGATGTGCAGCAGCTCAGTCGAGCCGATGCCGTCGATGATCTCGATGCCGGTGGCGTCCTTCCACAGCGCGCGTGTCGCGGCCGGCAGCGCCTCGCCCGCCGAAACGCATTTGCGCAGGCTTGCGAGGTCGAATTCCCCGGCACGCTGCGCCATCGCCCGGTACGACGTCGGCGCGGTGAACAACACGCTCGGCTTGTATTGCGCGATCGCCGCCAGCAGCGCCTCGGGCGACGCCTTTTCGAGCAGAAGCGTTGACGCGCCGATGCGCAAGGGAAACAGCAGCAGTCCGCCGAGTCCGAACGTGAAGGCCAGCGGCGGGCTGCCGGTGAACAGATCGTCGGCGGACGCGCAAAGCGTGTGGATCGGCCAGCAATCGCACGCGGCGAGGATGTCGCGATGGAAATGCATCGTGCCTTTCGGCGTGCCGGTGGTGCCCGACGTGAACGCGATCATCGCCACGTCGTCGGCGGCCGTCGCCACCGGCTCGTAGGTCGCCGTCTTCTGTCGCATCCAGGTCTCGATGCCGTCGGCGGCGGTGGTCCCGAAACGCGCGACATGGCGCAGCGTCGGACACGCCGCGCGTGCCGCCTCGAGCTCGGCGACCAGCCGCGCATCGCACAGCGCATGAGTCACCTGCGCCTTGTCGATCACCGCGGCCAGCTCGCGGGCGCGCAGCAGCGGCATCGTCGCCACCGCCACGGCGCCGGCCTTGACGATCGCGAACCAGCATGCTGCCGTCATCGGCGAGTTCGGTCCGCGCAGCAGCACGCGGTTTCCCGGCCGCACGCCGAAATCCTGCGCCAGAACATGCGCGATGCGACTGGCGACGACGTTGAGCTCGGCATAAGACCATCGCAGCGGCGCTTCGACGGCGCCGTCGCCTGCCGCCTCGGCCGAGGCGGTGCCAGCGTTGGCGGGCGGCATGCCGATCGCCTGCGTCGGCGCGACGATCGCCGTGCGCTCGCCCCAGCCGCGCATGATCGCCGCGTCGAGCAGCGCGCCGGCAGCGTTGAGGCGGTCCGGATAGGCAAGCGACGGCAGGTCGAAAACGAAATCGGGCCATTCGTCGCGCGGCGGGAGGTGATCGCGGGCGAAGGTGTCGACATGCGCGCTGGCGATCATGCGCGACCCGCCTGTGCCGGCCTCAACACGTCGCGGCCGATCACCAGCCGCTGCACTTCGGATGCGCCTTCGTAGATGCGCAGCGCGCGGATGTCGCGGTACAGCCGCTCGCAAACCCCGCCCTGTCGCACGCCCTCGCCGCCGTGCATCTGCAGTGCCGCATCGATCACGCGCTGCGCCGACTCGGTAGCCTCGAGCTTGGCCATTGCCGCCTCGCGCGTCGTGCGCACGCCCTTCACGTCGCGCAGCCACGCCGCGCGATACACGAGCAGCGCGGCGCGATCGATCGCGGTCGCCATGTCGCCGAGGGCGGCCTGCGTCAGCTGCAGGTCGCCCAGCATGCCGCCGAACATGGCCCGCGATCGCGCATGCGCCACGGCGGCGTCGAATGCACGGCGCGCCATGCCCACCGCCGCCGCAGCGACCGAGGCGCGGAAGATGTCGAGCGTGCGCATCGCCAGCTTGAAGCCGTCGCCCTCGGCACCCAGCATCGCAGTCGCCGGCACGCGCACGTCGCGCAGCGCGAGGTGCGCGAGCGGATGCGGCGCGATCGCGTCGAGGCGCTCGACGATTGCGACGCCGCGCAGGTCGGCGGGCACGACAAATGCCGAAATTCCGGTGCTGCCGGCGGTGCCCGGCGTGCGCGCGAACACGCAATAGAAGTCGGCGATGCCGCCGTTGGAGATCCACGTCTTCTCGCCATCGAGGACGTAGTCGCCGCCATCACGGCGTGCCGACATCGCGAGCGCGGCGACATCGGAACCCGCCCGCGGTTCGGTCAGCGCGAACGCCGCGATGGCGCGGCCCGCAGCGACCGCCGGCAGCCAGCGCGCGCGTTCGGCATCGCCGCCAGCGAGCGCAATGGCGCCGCTGCCGAGCCCCTGCATCGCGAACGCGAAGTCGGCGAGCCCGTCGTCGTACGCAAGCCGCTCGCGGGCGATGCACAGGGCGCGCGAGTCGACATCCGGGCGTGCGCCGCCCGCAGCCCGTGGCACGCATTGGCGCAGCAGGCCGGCGGCGCCCATCGCCCGCACTTCCGCGCGGCATGCGCGGTCGACGTCGTCGCGCGCGACCGGATGGACGTGCGCTTGCCGGTCCGCGCAATACCTGTCGACCTCTGCCGCCCAGGCGCGATGCGAGTCGTCGAAGAATGGCCAGTCGAGATGGTCGCTGCGCATCAGTTGCCTTCGAAGCGCGGCTTGGTCCGGCTGGCGAAAGCGCGGTAGGCGCGGCGAAAATCCTCGGTCTGCATGCAGCTCGCCTGGGCTTGCGCCTCGGCGTCGATCTCGGCGTCGAGGTCCATCGCCCACGCCTCGTGCAGAAGCCGCTTGGTCATCGCGTGCGCAAGCGTCGGCCCCTCGGCCAGCATGCGCGCCAGCGCGTCCGCGTCGGCGAACAGCGCATCGCCACCGACGACGCGATTGAAGAATCCGCAGGCGAGCGCTTCGGCGGCATCCATCGTGCGTCCGGTCAGCAGCAGCTCATTGGCGCGTCCCTGCCCGATCGTGCGCGGCAGCAGCGCGCAGGCCCCCATGTCGGCGCCGGCGAGGCCGACGCGCACGAACAGGAAGGCGACCTTCGCGTCCGGCGCCGCCATACGCAGGTCGGCCGCAAGCGCCAGCATCGCGCCCGCGCCTGCGCAGATGCCGTCGACGGCGGCGATGACGGGCTGCGGCGAGTGCCGCATCGCCTTGACGACATCGCCGGTCATCCGGGTGAACGCGAGCAATTCCGGCGGCGCTGCGCGCGTCAGCGGCTCGATGATCTCGTGCACGTCACCGCCGGAGCTGAAATTGCCGCCGGCGCCGCGCAGCACCACCGCCTTGACGTCGTCGGCGAATGCCAGCGCCCGGAACAGGTCGCGCAGTTCCGCATAGGCGTCGAACGTCAGCGGGTTCTTCTTCTGCGGCCGGTCGAGCGTGATCGTCGCCACCTTGCCATCGGCGTCGCAGCGCCATCCGAAGTGCCGGGCGCGATAATCGCGCATCGGATGCCGTGGTGGCGGCGTGGTCATGGCGAATCCCGGCCAGTCGCGTGCCGCCGAATCATGCGTGCAGCGCCTTGCCTTCGAGCGCCGTGCCCACCGCGCGCTTGAGCGAGCCGAGCAGTTCGTAGAGTGCCTCGCGATCGGCCACGCCCAGCGCCGCCGTCAGCTCGACGATCCAGCGCTCGTGCTCCTCGGCCATGGCCGCGAACGCGGCGCGACCTTCGGCGGTCAGGCACACGGCGTGCGCGCGGCGATCGCCGGGAATCGCGCGGCGCTCGACGAGGCCCTCGGCCACAAGCTGGTCGGTGAGTCCGGTGACATTGCCGCCGGTCACCATCATCCGCCGCGACAGCTCGCCCATCTTGAGGCCCTGGGGATAGCGCTCGAGTTGCGACAGAAGGTCGAAGCGCGGCAGCGTGATCGCGAATCGCTCGCGCAGCCGTGCGCGCACCTCGCCTTCGATCGTCGCCGTGCAGGCGTAGAGACGCAGCCAAAGGCGCAGCGCGTCGTGGTGATGCGCCGCGACGCGCGATTCGGCGTCGCTGGCAGCGGCCGCGGGGGGCGCAGTCTGCATCACGCCGGCACCCGACAGCGCGCGCCGGCGTTCGTGCGCAAGCACCGGGCGCTCATCCGACCTGCACCTCGCCACCGGCGACGGCGATCGCCTGGCCCGTGATCGCCTGGGATTGCGGCAGGCACAGCCACGCCACGCTCGCCGCGACCTCCTCCGGCGTGACGAGCCGCCCTTGCGGGTTGCGCGCGGCGAGCGCGCCGCGCGCCTCGTGCTCGCTCTTGCCGGTACGCGCGACGATGTTCGCCATGGCGTCGCGCACGAGCTCGGTGTCGGTGTACCCCGGGCATACGGCGTTGACGGTGACGCGCGTGGTCGCCAGCTCCTGTGCCAGCGCGCGCGTGAAGCCGACCAGGCCGTGCTTCGCCGCGCAATACGCGGTGACATAGGGGTAGCCGACGAGGCCCGCCGTGCTGGCGATGTTGACCACGCGCGCCCATGGCGCAGCCAGCAGCAGCGGCATCGCCGCGTGCGCGCACAGGTACGCGCCCGTCAGGTTGACGCGCAGCATTTCCTCCCACAGCAGACGGTCGGTGCGTGAAAACTTGGCGCTGCGCGCGACGCCGGCATTGTTGACGAGTATCGCCAGCGGGCGCTTGACGCGCGCGATCGCGGTGAATGCGCGCGCCACCGCGCTTTCGTCGCCGACGTCGCAGACCTGCGTGTCGCAGGTCGCGCCGGGCAGCTCCGAGATCGCGGCATAGAGGCGCTCGCGATCGCGCCCGAGCAGCGTCAGCGATGCGCCCATGCCGGCGAGCCGCGACGCGACGGCGAAGCCGATGCCACGGCTGCCACCGGTGACCACGGCGTGCAGGCCCGCGAGCGGCACGGGATCGATGCTCGGCGCCGTGGCCTGGCCGTGATGTCCGCCGAGGCGGACGGTATCTTCGTTCATGGCAGCGTTTCCATGGATCGGGATATTACGGGCGACGTCGCCTCACGCGCGAGGTTGCGCTCGAGCTGCGCCTTGCCCGCACGATACTGCGGCGGCCACGGCATGTCGCGGTACCCGAGTTCCGCCGCCGCGTGCAGCGTCCAATACGGATCGGCGAGATGCGGCCGGCCGATCGCGCACAGGTCGGCGCGGCCCGCCATGATGATGCTGTTGACATGGTCGGGCTCGAAGATCGCGCCCACCGCCATCGTCGCGATGCCGGCCTCGTTGCGAATGCGGTCGGCGAACGGGGTCTGGTACATCCGCCCGTACACCGGCTTGGCGTCGCGCGTGGTCTGCCCCGACGACACGTCGATCAGGTCGGCGCCGGCAGCCTTGAACAGGCGCGCGATCGCCACGGCGTCGTCGGGCGTGTTGCCGCCGGGCGCCCAATCGTGCGCGGACACCCGCACCGACATCGGCCTGTCGCTGGGCCACGCTTCGCGCATCGCCGCGAACACCTCGAGCGGGTAGCGGCAGCGTGCCGCGAGGCTGCCGCCGTAGGCGTCCTCGCGGCGGTTGGTAAGCGGCGACAGGAACGCCGACAGCAGGTAGCCATGCGCGCAATGCAGCTCGAGCCAGTCGAACCCGCAGTCGGCGGCGCGCACGGTTGCGCGCACGAAATCGGCCTTCACGGCTTGCATGTCGGCACGCGTCATCGCCTTCGGCGACTGATTCCCGGGCCCGTAGCGCAGCGCCGACGGCGCGATCAGCAGCCAGTTGCCCGCCACCAGCGGCTCGTCCGCGGCCTCCCAACCCAGTTGCGTCGAGCCCTTGGGACCGGCATGACCGAGCTGCACCGCGATTTTCGCCGGCGTGCGCGCGTGCACGTAGTCGACGATCCGCCGCCAGGCGTCGCGCTGAAGATCGTTCCACAGGCCGGCGCATCCCGGGCTGATGCGCGCATCGGCTGCGACGCAGGTCATCTCGGTGAACACGAGCCCGGCGCCGCCGTGCGCCCGGCTGCCGAGATGCACGAGGTAGTAATCGTCGGGGACGCCATCGACGCACGAGTATTGCGCCATCGGCGACACGACCACGCGGTTGGCAAGCGTCAGCCCGCGCAGGGTGAACGGCGTGAACATCGGCGGCACCGCGCGCGGAGCGTCGGCGAACCAAGATTCGAGGCGCGCCACGAAGGCCGAGTCGCGCAGGCGCAGGTTCTCGTGCGAGATGCGCTGGCTGCGCGTCAGCAGGCTGTACGCGAACTGCTCGGCCTGGAACGCGCTGTAGCGATCGACGTTCTCGAACCATTCGGCGGAGTTGCGCGCGGCATTCTGGATCTTCAGCACTTCGACACTGCGCTCGGACTCGTACGCGGCGAGCGCGGCGGCGACCGGCGGCCCGCCGTCCTTGCCCGCCGCATCGTCGCTCCCGCTGCGCCGTGATTCCAGTTCGCGCACCAGCGCGATCGCATCCTCGAGCGCGAGCTTGGTGCCCGCACCGACCGAGAAATGCGCGGTGTGCGCGGCATCGCCGATGAGCACGAGCGGCACCTCATGCCCGCCGATTGGCAGCGCATGCGTCCATCGCGCGCAGACCACGCGCGGAAAGCGGGTCCAGATCGCCGATCCGCGCAAATGCGCGGCGTTGCTCATCAGGCGGTTGCTGCCGAGGTAGCGCGCGAACAGCCGCTCGCAGAAGGCGATGCCTTCCTCCTGGGACATCCGGTCGAGCCCGGCGCGCCCCCACACGTCTTCGGGCGCCTCGACGATGAACGTCGACGTGTGGGCGTCGTACTGGTACGCATGCGCCTGGAACCAGCCGAACCCGGTTTCTTCGAACGCGAAGGTGAAGGCGTCGAAGCGCTGGTGCGTGCCGAGCCACACGAAGCGGCAACGGCGCACGTCGACATCGGGCGCGAAGGCGTCCGCATGGCGGCTGCGGATGCGGCTGTTGGCGCCATCGGCTGCGACCACGAGGTCGGCGCCGAAGTCGTGCGCGAGTTGCGTCTCGTCGTCGACATCACAGTCGAACACGAGGTCCACGCCGAGGGCTTCGCAGCGGTGCTGCAGGATATTGAGCAGGCGCTTGCGGCCGATGCCGCAGAAGCCGTGGCCGCGGGAGGTGATCGTGCGTCCCTTGAAATGGACGTCGATGTCGTCCCAATGATTGAACGCGCCGGCGATGGCATCGGCCGTCTCGGCGTCGGCCGCACGCAGGTTGTCGAGCGTCGCATCGGAAAACACCACGCCCCAGCCGAACGTGTCGTAGGCACGGTTGCGCTCGACGACGCGGACGGCGTGCCGCGGGTCGGCGCGCTTGAGCAGCAGCGCCGTGTAAAGCCCGGCGGGACCGCCTCCGATACAGAGCACGCGCATGGCACTCGCCAGATACAGACAATATAAATATATTAAACTTAAAATACTGCGTGTCAAGCATTCCCCCATGCATGTTCCGAACCGTCCCAGCGGGACCCCGGCGGCACCCGCCCGAGCTCCAATCCGCCATCCGTCCTAGGCCGTTTGCCCGAAAGCCGCGGATAGCGCGGCTCCGTACCCTCGGCGAATGCCTGCGCTCCGATGCCACAGTCCGCGCAACGCCGGTTTCACCCTCCTCGAAGCGGTGGCGGCATTGACGATCCTTGCCCTCATCACCGGTATTGGCGTGCCTGCGTTTGGCAAATACCTGCGCTGGTACCGGGTCCAGAACGAGGCCCAAGCACTCGTCTGGGCGCTCCAATTTGCGCGATCTGAGGCGATCAAGCGCAATACGCGGGTAAATGTCTGCAAATCGGCCGATCGAATTTCGTGCAGCAAAGATGGGGGATTTGACGCGGGCTGGCTCATCTATGCCGATCCCGGCGGCATCGGGCAACCCGACGCGAACGACCCGCCGCTTCGCATCGAACCGGCGGCGCCGGACGGGATTACCATCCACGGCAACAAGCCGGTCGCCGATCTCGTGTCGTACACCGCCTACGGCCACCCGCGCCTGCTGGGCGGCGGCCTGCAGATGGGCACGTTCACGGTGTGCCGGCCGGGCGTGGACGCGATCCACGTGGTGCTCGCCAACAGCGGCCGCGTGCGCATCGAAAGTACCGCCGATCCGTGCTGAAAAACCGTTCGTAATCCGCAGTTTGGACGCGTCGACGCGAATGCAACACGACCGTCACCGTCCATTCCATCAAGGCGCGCCACTGGTCAGCATGGCCGCGCGCGGTGCACCGGGATTCAATACGATGCACCCGTCGAAATGGGGAGCAACCATGCATACGAATCCCGGCCGCTCACGCGGATTCACGCTGATCGAATTGATGATCGTGGTCGTGATCGCCGGCATCCTCGCCGCGATCGCGTTGCCGAGTTACTGGCAATACATCCAGCGCTCGAAGATCGTCGAGGCCACCACGGGCCTGTCGAACTGGCGCACGCGGATGGAGCAGTATTTTCTGGACAACCGCACGTACGTCAACGGCTGCGGGCTGTATCACGATCCAATCCAGGCGCAGGTCAAATCGTTCACGCTGACGTGCAG